>JBIIJS010000058.1:0-13482 GCA_044233605.1 Cyanobium sp.
ACCAGGAAGAAATCCTTGCCCTTGTTGGCCAGCAGCCATGACACGGCAGGCTCGGCCTGCTGATTGGGAGTGGCACCGCTGTAGAAGATGTTCTTCGAGCACTCCTGGCCCTCGTATTGAATGGGATAGAAGAGGAAGTGATCCTTAGCCTCGAACACCGGCAGCATCGCCTTGCGGCTCGCGGAAGTCCAGCCGCCGAACACCACCGCCACCTGATCCTGATCGATCAGCTTCTTGGCCTTCTCGGCGAAGGTGGGCCAGTCGGAAGCTCCATCCTCCTCAATGGGGACGATCTTCAGCTTCTTGCCATCGATCTTGACGCCACCAGCCTGGTTGATCTCATCGATGGCCATCAGCTCGGCTTCGGCCACTGTGTTCTCAGAGATCGCCATGGTGCCGGAGCGGGAGTGAAGGATTCCCACCTTCACCTCGCCGTCAAAGTCGCCACCGGCTGCATCCCCGGCCTTGTCGGCCTGCTCGCCGCCGCCGCAGGCAACCAAAGACAGGGAGGTAGCCAGCAGGGTGGCTCCACCGATCAGCCGCAGGGGAGTCCGCCCAAGACGGAGAGCCCCGGACACTGATGGCTTCATGAACATGCTCCAGAAAAAGGGAAACAGCGACGGATCAGACAACCTGACCGGTGGCTGTGCGGAACGTACGGAGCACCGCCTTCCAGACTTGGTATCGATTGGTACCGATCAGGAAACTGCCGCAGCCGCTATCACGGAACCAGCACCAGCGGCCAGCGGCAAAGGCACAGCATCCGGCCAGATGCGCAACACGATCGCTGTCAATCCTGTGGTAATTGCTGCAACAGAAACGCTTCCACCCGATCGAGACCTTCGCCGCTGCGGAGATTGGTGAAGCACCAGGGACGACCCAGCCGCATGCGCTCGGTATCGGCCTGCATCACGGCGAGGCTGGCACCCACCATCGGCGCCAGGTCGATCTTGTTGATGACCAGAAGGTCGGAACGGGTGATGCCGGGGCCGCCTTTGCGCGGGATCTTGTCGCCGGCGGCCACATCGATCACGTAGATGCAGAGGTCCACCAGCTCCGGGCTGAAGCTGGCGGCCAGGTTGTCGCCGCCGCTCTCCACAAGCACCAGATCCAGATCAGGGAAAGCGGCCTCCAGCTCCGCCACCGCCGCCCGGTTGATCGAACAGTCCTCCCGGATGGCGGTGTGAGGGCAGCCGCCGGTTTCCACGCCGCGAATGCGCTCGGGCACCAGGGCGCCGGCACGGGTGAGGAACTGGGCATCCTCCTGGGTGTAGATGTCATTGGTTACCACCGCCAGCTGCAGCCGCTCCCGCAGTCGACGGCAGAGGGCTTCCACCAGGGCGGTCTTGCCGGAGCCGACGGGGCCGGCCACGCCGACGCGGAGTTTGCTGCTGCTCATGGTGGCGATTGTGGGCGGGACCGGGCCGCAGCGCAGGCTCAGCTGCGGAACAGGCGTGAATAGAGCTCAGCGTGGCCCAGATGGGCTAGCCCGGCCCCCACGCCCGCCGTCCAGAGGGAGCGGGGATCGGCCTGGGCCAGCACCACCGCGCGCGCCGCGATACGCGGGGCAAGCCGCAGCTGCAGCCGCTGCCCCTCGGTGGGGCCGAGGGGCACCAGCCGCACCGCGGCGCTGATCTGATTGGCGCACCAGCTGTAGAGGAAGGCCTCCACCAGCGCAGCCGGCTCCAGCTCCAGGCACAGGCCCGCCCAGGCCCAGGCGGCGGGCCAGCCGAGGCCGGCGAGGGCGGGATCGGCCGGCGCACCTCCATTCCCCGGCAGGGCCCAACCCAGATCTGCCAGCAACTGCAGCAGCGAGCCGGCCATCTGCCGCTGCTGAGCGCGCAGGTCCGGCGCCTCCCGCTGGGCCAACAGCCAGCCGTCGAGCTCCCGCACGGCGGCCAGGCCTGCGGCAGCGCCGGCGCGCCAGGCGGTCAGATCCCGCACCAGCGCCGGCAGTGCCGCCGCCTCCAGCGCCAGGGCGCCGCGCTCCAGCTCCGCCTCCAGCCAGGCGCCCACATCGGCCGCGTCAGAGACGCGGCCGGCCTGCACCATCACCTCCAGACCCTCGGAGTAACTGAAGGCACCCACCGGCAGCGCCGGACTCACCAGCTGGAGCAGCCGCAGCATGCTGACGCTCACGGCGTTTCCGCTGAGACACCGGCCTCGCTGGAGGGAGGGTGAGCATGACCA
This sequence comes from Cyanobium sp., assembly GCA_044233605.1. Classification (GTDB taxonomy): domain Bacteria; phylum Cyanobacteriota; class Cyanobacteriia; order PCC-6307; family Cyanobiaceae; genus Cyanobium. The sequence goes on from JBIIJS010000058.1 coordinate 2,191, forward strand.
TGGCCCGGGGTATGACTGTGGCCGGCGTAGGCCCCCTGCTCGGGCACAAACGGCAGTAGGCGGCGCTCCAGCGCCAGGCCCCGCCGCCGCAGAAGCTCGGCCAGCACCGGGTCGTCGAGCAGCCGCAACTCGGCCGCCCGCACCTCCAGCGCCACATGGCGGTTGCCCAGGTGATACGCGGCCCGCAGCAGTTCCTGCGGATCGGCAGCGCGCACCAGCAACAGCTCCTCCGGCGCCGCCTCCACCAGCACCAGCGGCCCCTCAGCTGCGGTTGCCAGCCATTCACCGGGCCGCAGCGCCTCTCCCCTCGGCAGCTGCAGCAAAAGGGGCCGGCCGCAGACGCTGTGGCGCAGACCCCGCAGGCGCGTGCGCTCCTCAGCTCCCAGGGCCAGCCGCAGCGCCTGCGGATCGGTGCCGGCAACGGCACAGGCACAGGCGCCTGCGGCGGCCAGGCGACGGCACAGCAGAAGGGGGGGATCATTCACCACAACAGCCTCCCGGGCCATCCACCTCCAGAGTGTGCCCATGGCCACCACTGCGCCAGCCGTCATGCATGCCCAGCCCGCCGCCTGGCACGGCACGCTCCAGCTCCGCTTCCACTGCCGGGAGGGCCGCACCGGCTTCCAGGGCGGTGCCACCGCTCCGTTGAAGGTGCTGCGTGGTTTCCCCCGCGCCGACGGACGCTGCGAGCTACCGATCCTCCACACCGCCGGGGGCCTGGTGGGCGGCGATCGCCTCAGCCTCCGGCTCGATCTGGCTCCGGGCAGCCGTGCCCTGCTCACCAGCGTCGCCGCCCAGAAGGTGTACGGCAGCATCGGGCGCTCCCGGCGGGCCCCCGCCGGGAGCTGGGCCCGCCAGGAGCTGGAGGTGCGGCTCGACGCCGGCGCCGACCTCGAATGGCTGCCCCAGGAGCTGGTGCTCTACGCCGATGGGCTGCTGGAGCAGCGCACCCGGGTGTGGCTGGCGCCAGGGGCCAGCTGGCTGGGGGCCGAGGTGGTGAGACTGGGCCGCACCGCAGCCGGGGAGGGGCTGGCGGCCGGCCGCTGGCGCTCCGACCTGGAGATCCGCCGGCTCACCGCCACGGGGGAGCACGGGCCCTGGGAGCTGGTGGATCGACTCGAGCTGGGCGGCGATGCCCTGCGGGGGGAGCACGGTCTGGCGGGCCAACCGGTGTTCGGTTCGCTGGTGTGGGCTGCACCGCAGCCGCAAGCGGCGGCGTTGCTGGCGGCGCAGCCACTGGCGGAGCTGCTGGAGCTCTGCCGCGCCGACCGGGCCGGCCTGAAGGGGGAGATGGCCTGCGGCGCCCTGCCCGGCGGGCTGGTGGCCCGCTACCGGGGCGACGCCAGCCGCGACGCACGCCTCTGGTTTGCTCGCCTCTGGGCCCGGATCCGGGCCCTGCGCGGCCTGGCGCCGCCACAGCTGCCGCGGGTATGGCCGTTCCAGGAGGATCCCTTCACCGCCGCCCAGCCGCTGCCGCGGCCGGCGCCGGCGACCCCCGGGATTCATGGTCCGCAATGAACCGGACTGGTGCCGCACCACTGCAAGAGTGATGGCGGTTTTGCGCCGCCCATGCACCTGACTCCCCAGGAGAAAGACAAGCTCCTGATCGTCACCGCCGCCCTGCTGGCCGAGCGGCGCCTCCAGCGCGGCCTGAGACTCAACCACCCGGAAGCGGTGGCCTGGCTCAGCTTCCTGGTGCTCGAAGGCGCCCGCGACGGCCGCAGCGTGGCTGAACTGATGGCCGAGGGCACCACCTGGCTGGGTCGCGACCAGGTGATGGAGGGGGTTCCGGAGCTGATCCATGAGGTACAGATCGAGGCGGTGTTCCCCGACGGCACCAAGCTGGTGACCCTGCACGACCCCATCCGCTGAACCCCCTGCCCCCAGGCCCATGCCCCCCCTGATTCCCGGCGAGCTGATCCCCGAACCCGGCGAGATCGAACTCAACGCCGGCCGTCCCGTGACCACGATCACCGTGGACAACACGGGGGATCGGCCCGTGCAGGTGGGCTCCCACTTCCACTTCCACGAGGCCAACAGCGCCCTGCGGTTCGACCGCGACGCCGCCCGCGGCCAGCGCCTCGACATCCCCGCCGGCACAGCGATCCGCTTCGAACCCGGCGACAGCCGCGAGGTGCGGCTGGTGCCCTTCGCCGGCGCACGCCGCGTGTTCGGCTTCAACGGCCTGATCAACGGCCCCCTCGACTGACCCCGCCAGCCGCGTCCCTCCCCCATGGCCTACCGCATCTCCCGCCGCGCCTACGCCGAGACCTACGGCCCCACCACAGGCGATCGGCTGCGGCTGGCCGACAGCGACCTGATCCTCGAGGTGGAGAAGGATTTCACCGTCTACGGCGATGAGGTGAAGTTCGGCGGCGGCAAGGTGATCCGCGACGGCATGGGCCAGGCCCAGACCAGCCGCAGCGGCGGCGCCGTCGACACGGTGATCACCAACGCCCTGATCCTGGATTGGTGGGGGATCGTCAAGGCCGACATCGGCATCCGCGACGGCCGCATCTGCGCCATCGGCAAGGCGGGCAATCCCGACACCCAGGAGGGGGTGACGATCATCGTGGGGCCGGGCACCGAGGCGATCGCCGGCGAGGGCCACATCCTCACCGCCGGTTCAATCGACACCCACATCCACTTCATCTGCCCCCAGCAGATCGAAACCGCTCTGGCCTCCGGTGTCACCACCCTGCTGGGCGGCGGCACCGGCCCGGCCACCGGCACCAATGCCACCACCTGCACCCCTGGCCCCTTCCACCTGGCCCGCATGCTGCAGGCGGCCGAGGGGCTGCCGGTGAACCTGGGCTTCTACGGCAAGGGCAACGCCTCCACCCCCGAAGCGATTGAGGAACAGGTGCGGGCCGGCGCCTGCGGCCTGAAGCTGCACGAAGACTGGGGCACCACCCCCGCCGCCATCGACTGCTGCCTCACGGTCGCCGACCAGCTCGACGTGCAGGTGTGCATCCATTCCGACACGCTCAACGAAGCGGGCTTCGTGGAGGACACGATCCGCGCCATCGGTGATCGAACCATTCATACCTTCCACACCGAGGGCGCCGGTGGCGGCCATGCCCCCGACATCATCAAAATCTGCGGCGAGGCCAACGTGTTGCCCAGCAGCACCAATCCCACCCGCCCTTACACCGTCAACACCCTCGAGGAGCACCTCGACATGCTGATGGTTTGCCACCACCTCGATCCGAAGATCCCCGAGGATGTGGCCTTCGCTGAATCGCGCATCCGACGCGAAACCATCGCCGCCGAAGACATCCTCCACGACCTGGGCGCCTTTTCGATCATCGCCAGCGATTCCCAGGCCATGGGTCGGGTCGGCGAGGTGATCACCCGCACCTTCCAGACCGCCCACAAAATGAAGGTGCAGCGCGGCGCTCTGCCGGAAGACGCCGCCGCGGGTGGGCGCAACGACAACACCCGCCTGAAGCGCTACATCGCCAAGACCACGATCAATCCCGCCATCGCGCACGGCATCGACAGCCAGGTGGGTTCTCTGGAGGTGGGCAAGCTGGCCGATCTGGTGCTGTGGAAACCGGGCTTCTTCGGCGTGAAACCGGAGCTGGTGATCAAGGGCGGCTCGATCGTCTGGGCCCAGATGGGTGATGCCAATGCCTCGATTCCCACCCCGGGGCCGGTGCACGGGCGACCGATGTTCGCGGCCTTCGGCGGCGCCCTCGCCCCCAGCTGCCTCACCTTCGTGAGCCAGGCCGCCCTCGACGACGACCTGCCGCGCCGCCTGCGCCTGCGCCGCGCCTGCGTGCCGGTGCTGAACACCCGCGGCATCGGCAAGGCGGCGATGAAAAACAACACGGCCCTGCCGGAGATGGCGGTCGACCCGCAGACCTACGAGGTGTTCGCCGACGGCGAACTGCTCAGCTGCGAACCGGCCGAGGTGCTGCCGATGGCGCAGCGCTACTTCCTGCTCTGAGCGGAAACACCCCGATTCCGGTAGCAACCGCCACCGGGAAGCACCCCGGTGGCGCTGCAGGATCCCGCCAGCGAAGCGGTGCGGAATGTTCACGGAGTACAAGCCCAACCATGCCTACGACGAGTACTTCAGCGATGCCGATCATCCCAGGGAGGGGCTGAAGCCCCTGCTCTCCTCGCTGGGGCAGATGGGTCTCGACCAGCTCAACCACAACCACGCCGCCGCCGGCATGCTGCTCAAGCGGCTCGGCGCCACCTTCCGGCTCAACGACTCGGGCAACCAGGGGGTGGAGCGGATCCTGCCGTTCGACCCGCTGCCCAGGCTGATCACCGCCGGCGAATGGCAGCTGCTCGAGAAAGGTCTGATCCAGCGCCTTGAGGCGATCGACCTCTTCCTCGCTGATGTGTACAGCGAAGGACGGATCATGGCCGATGGAGTCGTGCCGCGAGAAGACGTGGAGAGCTCCCACGGCTGGCGTCCCCAGATGCAGGGCATCAGACCGCCACTGGATCGATGGTGCCACATTTCCGGCCTCGACCTGGTGCGCGACGGTTCGGGCACCTGGCGGGTACTGGAGGACAATCTGCGCTGCCCCTCGGGGGTGGCCTACTTCCTGGAAAACCGGCGGGTGATGAAGCGCATCTTCCCTAGCCTGTTCAGCGGCCGTGCCGTTGCGCCAATCGACAACTACGCCTCCCAGCTGCTGCAGACCCTGCGGGAGCTCGCCCCCTGGACCGACCTGCCCAAGGTGGTGCTGCTGACGCCGGGGGTGTTCAACAGCGCCTACTTCGAGCACAGCTATCTGGCCCAGCAGATGGGCATCCAGTTGGTGGAGGGCCGCGACCTGGTGTGCGAATCGGGGCGGGTGTGGATGCGCAGCACCGCCGGCCTTGAGCCGGTCGACGTGATCTACCGCCGCATCGACGACGACTTCCTCGACCCGGCGGTGTTCCGCGAGGATTCGCTGCTGGGTGTGCGCGGCCTGATCGAGGTGTTCGCGAGTGGCCGGGTGGCGATCGCCAACGCCCCGGGCACTGGCGTGGCCGACGACAAACTGATCTACGCCTATGTGCCGGAGATGATCCGCTATTACCTCGATGAGGAGCCGATCATCGAGAACGTGCCCACCTTTCTCTGCTCCCGGGACGAAGACCGCGCTTACGTTCTGGCCCATCTCGGCGAGTTGGTGGTGAAGGCGGTGGCGGAGGCCGGCGGCTACGGCATGCTGATTGGCCCCCACGCCAGCACCGCGGAGATCGCCGACTTCGCCGCCAAGATCAAGGCCGACCCGCGCAACTACATCGCCCAGCCCACCCTGGAGCTTTCCACCGTGCCATCGCTGAGCGAGGGCGAGCTTTATCCCTGTCACGTCGATCTGCGGCCCTACGTGCTGCGCGGCAAGGGCGCCTGGGTGACCCCCGGCGGCCTCACACGGGTGGCGCTGCGGCGCGGCTCGCTGGTGGTCAACTCCTCCCAGGGCGGCGGCTGCAAGGACACCTGGATCGTGGAGGACGTCCCATGCTGAGCCGGGTCGCCGATTCGCTCTACTGGATCAATCGTTACATTGAACGGGCCGAGAACATCGCCCGCTTCGTTGAGGTGAGCGAGGCCCTGGCTCTCGACTGCCCGCCCGGCAGCGCGGAACCCTGGCTGCCGCTGATCGAGGCCAGCGGCGAGCGGGAGCTGTTCGACCGGCTTCATCCGGGCGGCTCCCCCGACGACGTGGTGGAGTTCCTGGTACGCAATCCGAAAAACCCCAGCAGTGTGGTCAACTGCATGGCGATCGCCCGCGAGAACGCGCGCCAGATTCGCGATGTGATCACCACCGAGATGTGGGAGCAACTCAACGCCACCTACTGGACCATGCAGGAGGCGGAGTTCTGGCAGCTTCCTCCCCAGGAGCAGCTGCGCGAGGTGCGGCGCGCCTGCCAGCTTTTTTATGGCATCACCGATGCCACCCTCAGCCGCGACCTCTCATGGCAGTTCAGCCGCCTGGGCCGGCTGCTGGAGCGAGCCGACAAGACGACCCGCATCCTCGACGTCAAGTACTTCCTGCTGCTGCCCCTCCATGAGCAGGTGGGCGGCGTGCTCGATGAGCTGCAGTGGATCGCCCTGCTGCGCACCGCCGGCGCCTATCAGATGTTCCGCCAATCACAGCAGCGGGCGATTGCCCCGGAGGCGGTGGCATCGTTCCTGTTGCTCGATCCGATTTTTCCCCGCTCCGTGCGCTATTGCCTCGAGCGGATCAGCGACACGCTGCGCATCATCCGAGGCAGCGCCGTGCCCGGTCCGCCGGACGACCTGGAATGCCTGATCGGGCTCACCCTGGCCCGCTGGAGCTTCACCCGCATCGATGAGCTGATCGCCGGCGGGCTGCATGAGGCGATCGATCAGCTCCAGCAGGACTTCAACCGCCTGCACGGGCTGATCGAGAAGCGTTACTTCATCACCGCTGGCTCCGCCTCCACCCCGCCCGGATCGCTGGCGGCCCCGACCCCCACCGATCCGGCATGCGTGCCCGCGTAACCCACAGCCTCCGCTACCGCTACAGCGCACCGGTGTTGCTGGGGGCCCACCGCTTCTGTCTCAAACCCCGCGGCCACGGCTTCCAGCACCTGCTCGGCTTTGAACTCAGCATCACGCCGGAGCCCTCGAGCCTCTACCCGCTGCTGGCCGCCAGCGGTGATGAGATCCTACGGGCCCGCTTCAGCGGCGGCACCGATGTATTTCTGCTGCAGGCCAGCAGCGAGGTGGAAACCCAGGCCGCCCCCTCCCTGGCCCTCTGCCTGGAAGAGCAGGAACCCCAGCTGCCCTACCCCGCAGGCCACCTCAACCACGATCTGGGCGGTTCGCTGCTGGGCTGGCTGCCGAACGGCCAGCACGACCCGGCGGCGGTCGACCTGGCCCAGGAGGCACTGATGGGCAGCGATCACCGGGCCCTGCCGTTCCTGAGCCAGCTGGTGGCAATGATCCAGGACCGGGTCAAATACACCCAGCGCCACGTGGGTCCGGCCTGGCCGGCCGGGCGCACCCTCAAGGAACGGGTGGGCTCCTGCCGCGACCTGGCGATGCTGATGATTGAGGCCTGCCGCTGCGTGGGTCTGCCGGCCCGCTTCGTGAGTGGCTACCACCTGGTGGAGCCGGCTCCCGAGCGCTACGACCTGCACGCCTGGGCAGAGGTATATCTGCCGGGGGCAGGCTGGCGTGGCTTCGACCCGAGCGGCAGGGGCGAGATCGACGACCGCTACATCGTGCTGGCCACATCGTCGCGGCCCCAGCTCACGGCCGCCGTGAATGGCACCTTCTCCGGACCACCCGGGGTGGAGAGCGAGATGAACTGGAGCATCAGCGCCGAGGTGGTCGATCCCTGATCGGACTGGAAATCCGTTGGAAGCCGTGCCGTCCGGTAGCGGTTAGTGCAGCAGCCGGCGTGCGGCCTTGCCAGGACAGGGTAAACAATCTGACGACAGCATCCATGACCCTCTCCAGCCCCGCCCCGGCGGCCCGATCCGGATCGAGCCTGGTGGAGTCGATGCGGCGTCACCTGTTTTCGAGCCAGGCCAAGGCGCCGTCACTCGCCACCCGCCACGACCACTACCTCTGCCTGGCCCTGGCGGTGCGCGACCACCTGCTGCACAGCTGGGTCGACACCGCCGAGGCCTACACCCGCGAACACGTGCGAACGGCCGTCTACCTGTCGGCGGAGTTCCTGCTCGGCCCTCACCTGGAGAACAACCTGGTGAATCTCGGCATCCGCGACGAGGCGGCAGCCGCCTGCGCCGAGCTGGGCCTTTCGCTTGAGGAGCTGATCGACGAGGAACCGGAGCCGGGCCTGGGCAACGGCGGCCTCGGCCGGCTGGCGGCCTGCTTCCAGGAGTCGATGGCCAGCCTGGAGCTCCCGGCGATCGGCTACGGCATCCGCTACGAGTTCGGCATCTTCCGCCAGCAGATCGGTCCCCACGGCCAGATGGAGAGCACCGACCCGTGGCTGACTCGCGGCAACCCCTGGGAGGTGATCCGGCCGGAGTGGAGCTACCCGGTGGAGATCGGGGGCCACACCGTGATCGGCGTGGCCTACGACACTCCGATCCTGGGTTACGGCGTGCACACCGCCAACACCCTGAGGCTGTGGTCTGCCCAGGCGCCCGACTCCTTCGACTTCGCCTCCTTCAACGCCGGCGACTACACCCGGGCGGTCCTGCAGAAGGTGCAGTCGGAAACTCTCTCGAAGGTGCTCTATCCCAATGATGAGATGGAGCAGGGCAAGCGCCTGCGCCTCAGCCAGCAGATCTTCTTCGTGAGCTGCTCCCTGCAGGACATGTTCCGCATCCTCAAGGGCCAGGGGCTGGCGGCCACCGACTTCCACCGCAAGTTCGCCCTGCAGCTCAATGACACCCACCCGGCGATCGCCGTGGCCGAGCTGATGCGGCTGCTGATCGACGAGCACCACGTCGACTGGGACACCGCCTGGACGATCACCACAGCCTCGATCAGCTACACCAACCACACCCTGCTGCCCGAGGCGCTGGAGTGCTGGGGGCTGGAGATGTTCCGCCAGCTGCTGCCGCGCCACCTGGAAATCATCTACGAAATCAATGCTCGCTTCCTGCGCATGGTGCGGCTGAAGTACCCCGGCCGGCCGGAGATCCTCGAAAAACTGTCGCTGATCGAGGAGGGTCCGCAGCGCCGGGTGCGCATGGCCCATCTGGCCGTGGTTGGAAGCCATGCCGTGAATGGCGTGGCCGAGCTGCACAGCGAGCTGCTGGTGAAGAACCTCTTCCACGATTTCGCCGAACTCTGGCCCGATCGCTTCACCAACATCACCAATGGCGTCACGCCGCGCCGCTGGCTGGCGGTGGCCAATCCACCCCTGGCCAAGCTCGTGGATGAAGCGATCGGCCAGGGCTGGCGCCGCCACCTCGATGAGCTGTCGCGACTGGAGCCGCTGGCCGGTGATGGAGCCTTTCTGGAGCGCTGGCGGAACATGCGCGAGCTTGCCAAGCAGCGCCTGGCCACCACGATCCGCCACGACACCGGCGTGCTGGTGGATCCCTCCTCGCTGTTCGATGTGCAGGTGAAGCGGATCCACGAGTACAAGCGCCAGCACCTCGCGGCCCTGCAGACCGTGGAGCGCTACCTGCGCATCCGCAATGGTGAGGATCTGCCGCCGCGCACGGTGATCTTCGGCGGCAAGGCGGCCCCCGGTTATGCGATGGCCAAGCTGATCATCCGCCTGATCGTCGGCATCGCCGACATCGTCAACATGGATCCGGCCATGGATGGGCGGCTGCGGGTGGTGTTCCTGCCCAACTTCAGCGTCAAGCTCGGCCAGCGCATCTACCCGGCGGTGGATCTCTCCGAGCAGATCTCCACCGCCGGCATGGAGGCCTCCGGCACCGGCAACATGAAGATGGCGCTCAACGGCGCACTCACAATCGGCACCCTCGACGGCGCCAACATCGAGATCCGCGAGCGGGTGGGCGACGACAACTTCTTCCTGTTCGGCCACACCGCCGAGCAGCTGGCAGCGATCAATCGCAGTGGTTATCACCCGATGCCCTGGCTGGAGAACGATGCCATGGCCCGCGAGGCGATCGAGCTGATCGGGTCCGGCCACTTCAGCGAGGGCGATCGCGACCTCTACCACCCGCTGCTCGCCAACCTCTGCAGCAGTGATCCCTACAAGGTGATGGCCGACCTCAGCGACTACCGCCGCGCCCAGAACGAGGTGGATGGCGCCTGGAAGGATCCCACCCGCTGGAGCACCATGTCGCTGTTGAACACCGCCCGCTGCGGCTTCTTCAGCAGCGACCGTTCCATCCGCGAATACGCTGAGCGGATCTGGAAGGTCACTCCGGTACCGATCCAGTCGTGCAGCGTGGTCAGCTCCAGCTGAACCAGCCTGCCTGTCCCAGTGAGGAGGGGTGCGGGGCCCTATGCAATGGATGGAAGAGGTGGCCCGGGCTGCGGAGGATCGTCTGACCCGGGCAGGGGTCCGGCTCACCCTCGGCGGCGAGCCGACCCTGGTGCCGCTTCAGCCGGACGGACCGGAGTGGAGCATCACCGCCGATGGCCCCACCAAGCTGCCGATCGCACGGCAGCTGGCCCGTGAACTGCAGCGCAACGTCTGGCCGGGGAGCACCCTGCTCTGGTGTCCGGGCAAGCGTTATGACGGCGAAACCAATCCTCGCTGGGCACTGCGGCTGATCACCGGCACAGGCGGCAGCCCGCCTGTGCACTGGCCCGATGCCTGCCAACCGGGGCTGACGGGCCGGCTACCACACCCAGACGAGGGCCAGGCCTGGCTCGGCCGGCTGAGCCGGAGGCTTGGGGTGGATCTGCAGCCCGTCGCGCTGCGCGATCCGCGCGATCCCGCCCGAAAGGTATGGGCTGCTCCTCTCACCGCTGAAGACGCCAGCGAGGATGCGGCGATCCGCTGGCAGGCCCGGCCCTGGCCCCTGGCGGATGAGCTGCGCGAGCTGATCGATGTGGAGGGGCCGGCGGGTCTGCGCCTGCCGCTCCAGCACCTCCCGGAGGACGTCCCGCGTCAGGTGCTCACCCTGGAGATCGGAGACGACGGCTGGGAGCTGTTCCTACCGCCGCTGCTGCAGCGTCCACTGAGCGAGCTGCTGCAGGCGGTGGCTGATGGCCTGGGCGAACTGGCCGCGCCGCGGCTGAGCGGCGTACTGCCGAGCGACGCCGACGGCCACTGGCAGACGCTCGGCCTCACCGCCGACCCGGGTGTGTTGGAGATCAACCTGCCTGTCTGCCACGGCTGGGCCGAGTACGACGGCTGGCTGCGGCGGATCGAAGCGGCCGGCGCCGGCCTGGGGCTGCGCAGCTGGAAGCAGGATGCGACCGGCCGTCAGGAGGGCACCGGCGGCGGCAACCACCTGCTCTGGGGTGGCCCGAGCCTGGAGGAGCATCCCTTCTTCTCCAGGCCGGCCTGGCTGGCGGGAATCCTGCGCTACTGGCAGCACCACCCGGCCCTGGCCTACCTGTTCAGCCATCCGAGCGTCGGTCCGGCCTCCCAGGCCCCGCGGCCTGACGAGGCCGCGGGCACGACCGTCGACCTGGAGCTGGCCTACCGGACCCTGGAGCAGGCCGGCGTGGGCGGGGCCGATCACCGCTCCCTGATCGGTGAGACCCTGCGCCATCTGCACGCCGACCGCAGCGGCAACAACCACCGCAGCGAAATCAGCTTCGACAAGTTCTGGAATCCCGGCACCCCTGCCGGCTGCCTCGGGCTGGTGGAGTTCCGGGCCCTGGAGAGCCTGCCTCAGGTGGAATGGAGCAGCGCCATCGCCCTGCTCTGGAGCGCCCTGGCCGCCCATCTACTG
>JBIIJS010000059.1:0-13480 GCA_044233605.1 Cyanobium sp.
CGGGCCCGAGCGGCAAAGCCTGCTGCGCGAAATCCAGCGGCGCACCGCCGCCGGTAGTCCCTACGTGCCGATCTGGCTCGTGGCGCCGGTGGCCTGGAGCCGGCCGCACGTGAGCCGGCCACGCTTCGATGGATCCGGCCGGGTGGTGCTCAGCGAACTGAGCGGAGCGAAACCATGAGCCGCCGCTCCGAACTGCTGCGCTACGTGGGAGCCCGGCTGGCCCTGGCACCCCTGATGCTGTGGCTGATCGCCAGCCTGGTGTTCCTGCTGCTGCGGGTCGCCCCCGGCGATCCGATCGATGCCCTGCTCGGGCCTCGGGCGCCGGAGGCGGCCCGTGCCGCATTGCGCGCCCAGCTCGGTCTCGACCAACCCCTGCTGCGGCAGTACGGCAGCTTCCTGGGCCATCTGCTGCGGGGCGACCTGGGCCTCTCCCAGAACAGCCAGCAGCCGGTGGCCGACGTGATCCGCGAAAGCCTGCCGGCCTCGCTCGAGCTGGGTGCCGTGGCCCTGCTGCTGGCGGCGGTGGTGGGCCTGGCGATCGGCTTCAGCGGCATCGCCAGGCCCGAGGGAAAGGTGGATCTGGCCGGGCGGCTCTACGGCATCGGCACCTATGCCCTGCCGCCGTTCTGGGCAGCGATGGTGGTGCAGCTGGTGTTCGCCGTCTGGCTGGGCTGGCTGCCGGTGGGGGGCCGCTTCCCCGCCACCCTGCTGCCGCCCGAAGGCAGCGGCTTCTACCTGTTCGACAGCCTGCGGGCCGGCAACCTGGGCCAGTTCGCCGGTGCCATACGCCACCTGGTGCTGCCGGCCGCCACCCTGGGCCTGCTGCTCAGCGGCATCTTCACCAATGCGCTGCGTCTCAACCTGCGCCGCGCCCTCGGCTCCGACTACGTGGAGGCGGCCCGCAGCCGCGGCCTCAGCGAGCGACGGGTGGTGCTGCGCCACGCCCTGCCCAACGCCCTGCTGCCGGTGCTCACCATCACCGGCATCACCGTGGCGTCGCTGATCGGCGGCGCCCTGTTGATCGAGGTCACCTATTCCTGGCCCGGCATCGCCTTCCGCCTGCAGGAGGCGATTGCCCAGCGCGACTACCCGCTGGTACAGGGGATCGTGGTGGTGGTGGCGGCCCTGGTGGTGCTGGTCACGGTGGTGGTGGATCTGCTGGTGGCCCTGCTCGATCCGCGCATCCGCTTCTGAGCCGCCGACGGCCCGCCCCGGCGACGCTCAGCGACGCACCAGCCGCCGCCAACGCCGGGCAGCCTCGGGATCCAGCACATAGGCCGTCACCCCCTCCTGGCTGAGGCGCTGGGAGGGAAGCAGCAGGGGCTGCTCCAGGGTCTGGAGAAACTCACTGGTGAGCCGCAGCAGCAGCCGCTGGACCGACGCGGGTTCCACCCCCACCAGCTCACTGCCCAGCCGGAACAGCACCTCCTCCTCCTCCGCCACCCGCACCGGCGAGAAGTGACTGCCGCCATCTACCATCAACAGCCTGCTGCGCGGATCACCGGCCGGCAGGAACAGCCCCAGCTGCTCTTCCACCGGTGGCGTCACCAGGTCGAGGCTGCCTCCGGCCATCAGCACCGGCAGCGGCAAAGGCGCCAGGCCCAGCCCGGGCCAGAGCAGGCTGCCGAAGCCGTTGAGCACCACCACGCCGCGCAGATCGGGGGGGCGGGGAGGCGTCCGCGGCAGGCCGGTGCTGGCCAGCTGGCACTGCAGCAGCCGCGAGGGGTTGTTGATCGGCAGGCGCTCCAGCGCCTGGCGGCAGCGGCCTTCAAGCCCGGCCACCGGCTCCAGGCCCGCCGCCAGAAGGGCGGTGAGCCCTCCGAGCGAGTGGCCCACCAGCACCACACCATCGCCGCCGATCCCCAGCCGGCCCTGGCGCTGGGCGGCGAGCACGGACGCCACGTCGTCGAGGCGGATGCCGAGCGCCTCGGCACCGGGGGGCGGGCGCTGGCCGTCGAGGGCCGCCCGCAGGGCGGCGCCATCGCTGCCGGGGTGCTGCAGCACCACCGCCGACCAGCCCCGGTCGGCCAGGGTGCCGGCAAGCCAGCCCAGCTGCTCGGCCGTGCCGCCCAGGCCCGGCATCAGCAACAACCAGGGGCGGCCGGTACCAGAAGAGTTCCGGTACGGGCGTGCCGGCCAGATCTCCAGCGGCAGCCCCTCGCGGCGGTGGGCCACCGCCAGCTCCTGCTGGCGCGGACGCGGCAGCTCCGCCACCACCTCGGCCAGCGGCCGCGAGCGTCGCGCCCGCAGCTCCAGACGCTGCAGCCCCTGCAGGGCCAGCTGCTGCTGACGCAGCTGCTGGCGCCAGCGCTCCGCCAGGGCCAGCAGGCCATCGAGCTGCAGGGTCAGCCGCGCCGGCGGCAGGCTGCGAAGCAGTTCGATCGCCGTGACCGGCCGGCCCAGCTGCAGCAGCTGGCGCAGGGTGGCCTGCAGCAGGCTGGTGGTATTGCCGCCGTCGGGGGTGGTCAGCAGGCCGCCCACCTCATCAAGCATCTGGCCGCCGGCCCAGCTGTCGAGCAGCTGACGGCCGAAGCTGCGGTCCTGCAGCAGCGGTGTGCGCAGCAGGATGCGCAGATCCTGGCGGCTGCGAGGCTGCAGCAGAGAGAGCCACACCGTGAGCTCATCGCCGGCGGAGCTCTGCGGAGGAGGCTCGCCGAGGCTGAAGGCGTCGAGCTGATCGAGAGGGATCGGAATCGCCAGGCCATCGAGCCGGATCTCAAGCAGCTCCGCCGCCGCCGCGGCGCGCTCCCCCGGCATCCCACCCGCCGCAAGGCCCACCAGCAGACTGAGCAGCAGCGACCCGATGCACCCCAGGTGATGTGATGGACGGCGGAACGGGCGGGGCGGCAGGGGCACGGCGGCGGTGGGCCGGAGGGATGGCCTGGTGGCTCCAGTTTCCCGCGTCGCTGCGGCAGATCGCCACGATCCGCCTGATCGCCATGTTTGGTGCCGGCGGCGTGCTGTATCTCACGCCGATCGTGTTCCACCAGGAGGCCCTCAGCGCCAGCAGCGTCACCGGCGGGCTGGCCCTGGCCGCCCTGGCCGGCACGGTGGGTCGCTTCGCGAGCGGCGCCCTGCTCGACCGGGGCCTGAGCTGCTCGCGGCCGATCCTGCTCACGGTGCTGTTCAGCATCGGCGGCGATGTGCTGCTGCTCGGCGCCCAGGGCTTCGGCGGATACCTGGCCGGCCAGGTGCTGATCGGCATCGGCGCCGGCCTCTACTGGCCGGCCATCGAGTTGGCGGTGCCGCTCAGCTGCGCCCCCACCAGCTCGGCGCGCGCCTTTGCCCTGGTGCGCAGCGCCGATGCCCTCGGCGTTGCCGCCGGCGCCCTGGCCGGTGCCCTGCTGGCCGCCCTGGGCTGGCTGCGGGGCATCTATCTGATCGATATCGCCTGCCTGCTGGCCCTGGTGCTGCTGCTGCGTCGCCCTCTGGCCGAGGCGCAGCGGCGTCGGCGCGGCAGCCCCAGCGGCGCGGCCCGCTGGCTGCCGCCGCTGCTGCCGCTGCTGGCGGTGGTGGTGCTGGCCACCGCCATGCCGGCCCTGATGCAGAGCGCCCTGCCCCTCGACCTGGTGCGAGGCGGCCTGCGCCGACCGCCGTTGAGCGACCATCTCGGCGCCCTGCTGGTGGGCCTGCAGCTGGCACTGCTGGTGCTGCTGCAATGGCCGGTGGGGCAGGCGATGGCCCGCCGGCCCGTGCGCAGCGGCCTCACGCTCAGCCTGCTGTGCTTCCTGGCCGGCAACCTGCTGCTGGCCCTCTCGGCCCTCACCAACCATGGCTTCGCCCTGCTGCTGCTGGCCCAGCTGCCCCTGGCCCTGGGGGCGGCTGCGTTCCTGCCCACCGCCACCGAGGCCGTGGTGGAGCTCACGCCGCGGGAGCACCAGGGCCTGGCGATGGCCCTCTTTTCCCAGTGCTTTGCGCTCAGCGCCTTCGGCGCTCCGCTCCTGGCCGGCCGGCTCCTGGATGGCCAGGGGCATGGTGTGGGCCTCTGGCTGCTAATGGCCGCGGTCTGCGGCCTGGGCCTGCCCCTGGTGGTGCTGATCGAACGAACCCAGCGGCGCTCCCTGCTGCGCGTGCTGCAGGGGCGCGAACAGGGCGACGAACCGGAGATCCTCTACCGCGTCGAGCTGCCGGCCGAGCTGCCCTCAGAGGATCCGCCCGTACCTTCCGGCCCCGGTGATACCTGAGCCTGCTTCGCCAGCCAGGCCTCGTGGGGCAGCGGCTCGGTGCCGTACTCCCAGTCGTCGTAGTCGGGATCGTTGCGGATCTTGCGGTGCACCTGCTTCTGCACCTCGAAATCGTGGGGATGACCCGCGGCGGCGGTGGGTTCGGCGGCGGCAGGCTTGGGATCGGAGCTCATCACCACTCGGGTCGCTGAATCCATTCTCCCTGATCAGCGTCGGAATGCCGCTTGAATCCGTCTCATCCAGCGGAATCCCGCTCGGCAGCGGGAGGGGCGTACCAGATCTCGGTGCCCTGCAGCACCACCCCCTGGCGCATCTCGATGAACTCCGGCGGCGCCTGCGGCGCCAGGGCCTGCGGGGCCGCCGCCGCGAAGGCCTCCTGCAGCCGCAGGCCGGTGGTGATCACCACCGTGGCACCCCCAGCCAACAACAGCGCCGGCGCCACGGGGGCCAGGGCAGCCCCCACGCCCATCGCCCCGAGGCCCCAGGCCAGGCCGGCGCCGAGCCCGCCACCGATCGCCGCCACCCCCACCTTGGAGCCGGCCGCCAGGGCTGCCTGCTCCAAGGTTTTGTGTCCGCGCCGCACAGCGAGCGTCTCCTCGATCAGGGCGACCGGCGCCTCGAGCAGCGCCGCGGCAGCGGCTCCACGGCTGGCGGCGCGAAGGGTACCGCCCGCAAGCCGCGCGCCACTGCGCAGCGGCAGGCGGCGCAGGGGGCCGGCGACCAGCCGGCCCGCCACCGCGAGCTCCAGGCCGAGCTCCAGGCCATCGAGCAGCGGGGGGCGGGAATCAGACGCGGCCCCGAAACGGGAATCCTGCGAGGGCTCGGCCATGGGCCGCGGAACCGGCAAAGGATGTCACCCACTCTGGGCGATGCGCCCTCCCCTGGCCAGGGAGCGGGGATCCGTACCATCCGCTCACACGTTGAACAGAAACTCCATGACGTCGCCCTCGGCCACCACATAATCCTTGCCTTCGCTGCGCAGCCAGCCGCGGTTGCGGGCCTCGGCCAGCGAGCCGGCCTCGAGCAGCTTCTGCCAGCCGATCGTCTGGGCGCGGATGAAGCCGCGCTCGAAATCGGTGTGGATCACGCCGGCAGCCTGGGGGGCGCTCATGCCGGAGCGAATCGTCCAGGCGCGGGTCTCCTTCTCACCGGTGGTGAAGTAGGTACGCAGGCCCAGCAGTTCGTAGGTAGCGCGGATCAGGCTGCGCAGGCCCCCCTCGCTCACGCCGAGGCCCTCGAGAAACTCGGCGCGCTCCACCTCGGGCAGCTCGATCAACTCGGCCTCCACCTGGGCCGAGATCACCACAGTGGCTGCCCCCTCACGCGCGGCCAGACCCCTCACCTGCTCCACGTAGGCGTTCCCACAGGCCAGGTCGTCTTCGCTCACGTTGGTGGCGTAGATGATCGGCTTGGCGGTGAGCAGCCCCAGGGGCTTCAGCAGCACCGCCTCCTCCTCGCTGAGCGCCACGCTGCGGGCAGGGCCGCCCTGCTCGAGCACGGCCTGGATGCGCTCCAGGGCGCCGTCTTCCAGCTGGGCCTCCTTGCTGGTACGCAGCTGCTTCTTCAGCCGCTCGCGCCGCTTCTCCACCTGGGCGAGGTCGGCCAGGGCCAACTCAAGGTTGATCACCTCAGCGTCGCGCAGCGGATCCACCGAGCCGCTCACGTGGATCACGTCGTCGTTCTCGAAGCAGCGGACCACGTGCACGATCGCGTCGACCTCGCGGATGTTGGCCAGAAACTTGTTGCCCAGCCCCTCGCCCTGGCTGGCGCCCTTCACAAGGCCGGCAATGTCGACGAATTCCACCCGCGTCGGGATGATCTCCTTCGAGCACGACAACGCCGCCAGCTGCTGCAGGCGAGGGTCGGGCACCGCCACCACGCCGCTGTTGGGCTCGATCGTGCAGAAAGGGAAATTGGCGGCCTGGGCCTGGGCGTTGGCCACCAGGGCGTTGAACAGGGTCGACTTGCCCACATTGGGCAGGCCGACGATTCCGGCTTTGAGCATGGGTGGAATCTAGGTTCCGCCCCACCGCCCCCCGGAATGGGCGAGACTTGACGCAGCGATGTAACAGACCATTTCAGCTCTGCGCCCCCTCCATCCGGTCCCGCCGCCGGCCCCCGCCCCCCTGCCGGGCGCGGCGCGGCCGCTGCCGGACCTGGCACCGGCACCGGCACCTGAGCCCCCCGTACGCTCCCCCATCTGGCGCAGCCGCCGTCTGTGGGGCGCCGTGCTGCTCAGCGCTGCCCTGCTGACCGGCCTGACCCTGTGGCAGCGCCAGAAAACGGCCACGGCCCGGGCCGATCTCAGCCCCTTCACGGTGGTGGCGCGCAGCGACAGCCTGCCGGGGGTGGTGACTGCCAGCGGTGAGCTCGATGCGGTTGAGCGGGTCAATGTGAGCCCCCGCCGCCAGGGGGTGCTGGAGGAGATCTTCGTGGATGAGGGGGATCAGGTGCGCGCCGGCCAGCCCCTCGCGCGCATGGACCCCGGCGACCTGAGCAACAGGCTGGAGGAGCTGCAGGCGGATGTGTTCGCCGCCCAGGCCCGGCTGATGCGCAGCCGCAACGAATGGCAGCGGCGCCGGTTGCTGTTCGGGAACGGTGCGATCAGCGCCGACGAATACAACGCTGTGCTGAGCGCTTACCAAGTTGACCAGGCGGCGTACGAAGCCGCCCGCCAGCGGCTGCAGCAGCGGGGTGTGGAGAAAGGCGAGCTGATCGTGCGCGCCCCCTTCACCGGCGTGATCAGCCAGCGCTTCGCCGATGCCGGCGCCTTCGTCACCCCCACCACCACCGCCTCCGCCACCGCAGGGGCCACCAGCTCCTCGATCGTGGAGCTGGCCCGCGGCCTGGAGGTGCTGGCCAAGGTGCCCGAGAGCGATCTGGGCCGCCTGCGGGTGGGCATGCCGGCGAGCGTGCGGGTCGATGCCTTCCCCGACCGCCGTTTCGCCGCCCGCATCCGCCAGATAGCACCGCGGGCCGTGAAGCTGAACAACGTCACCTCCTTCGAGGTGAAGCTGGAGCTGATCGATCCACCGCCGGTGCTGCGCATCGGCATGACCGCCGACGTCGATTTCCAGACCGGCCGACTGGATCCCCAGACCGTGGTTCCCACCGTGGCGATCGTCACCGAGGAGGGCAAACCCGGTGTGCTGCTGGTGGGCAAAGATCGCCAACCCACCTTCCAGGCCGTGGAGCTGGGGGCCAGCAGCGGCCGCGACACCCAGGTGCTGCGGGGCCTTGAGCCGGGCACCCGAGTGTTCACCGACCTGCCGCCCTGGGCGAAGAAGCGCAAGTGAGCCCGTTGGGCAGGCGACGGGATCAGCCGGCGGCGCGATCCGCCAGGAAGCGTCGGGCAGCCGCCACGATCCGGTCGCTGGCGTAGCCGTCGCCGAAGGGGTTGTGGGCGCGAGCCATCGCCTCGTAGGCCCCCTCATGCTCCAGCAGGTTGCTGGCCTCGGCGAGGATCGTGGCGCTGTCGGTGCCGATCAGCCTGGCCGTGCCGGCATCCACCGCTTCGGGCCGTTCGGTGGTGCGACGCAGCACCAGCACCGGCTTACCCAGCGCAGGCGCCTCCTCCTGCAGGCCACCGGAATCGGTGAGCAACAGGGTGCAGCCGCGCATCGCCGCCACCAGTCGGTCGTAATCGAGCGGTTCGGTGAGGAAGGCGCGCGGATGGTCACCGAGCAGGGCCTGCAGCGGCTCGCGCACGGTGGGGTTGCGGTGCAACGGCAGCAGCAGGGCGGTGTCGGGGAAGCGCTCCAGTACGGCCAGAAAGCCGCGGCCGATCTCGCCGAGCCGATCGCCCCAGTTCTCGCGGCGATGCACCGTGGCCAGCAGAACCCGCTGC
Organism: Cyanobium sp.; assembly: GCA_044233605.1. Lineage (GTDB taxonomy): Bacteria > Cyanobacteriota > Cyanobacteriia > PCC-6307 > Cyanobiaceae > Cyanobium. Next base: position 8,032 of record JBIIJS010000059.1, read on the forward strand.
CGCTGCCAGTCGAGGCCCTCGATCGGCAGCTCAGGGGCGGTTTCGGCCATCAGCAGCAGGGCGTCGATCACGGTGTTGCCGGTGGTGATCGTTTCCCCCACCACTCCGGAGGCCCGCAGGTTGGCGGCCGAGCGCTCAGTGGGAGCGAAGTGGAGCTGCGCCAGCTGGGAGATCAGGCGGCGGTTGGCCTCCTCCGGGAAGGGATCAAACAGGTTGTCGGTGCGCAGGCCCGCCTCCACGTGCCCCACCGGGATCTGCTCGTAGAAGGCGGCCAGGGCACTCGCGAAGGCGGTGGTGGTGTCGCCCTGCACGAGCACCAGATCGGGTCGGTGCTCGGCAAACTCCTGCTTCAGACCCTGCAGCGCGGCGCACGTCACGTGGGTGAGGGTCTGGTTGGGGGCCATCAGGGCCAGATCGAGATCGGCGCTGAGGTCAAACAGGGTCATCACCTGGGCGACCATCTCCCGGTGCTGGCCGGTGAGCACCACGCGGGTGCGGAAATCGCTGTGCTGCCGGAAAGCTCGGATCACCGGCGCCAGCTTGATCGCCTCGGGCCTGGTGCCGAGCACGATCGTGATCAGCGGCGTGGGGGGCCGGAAGGTGGCGGAGGCCGTCAAGGAGGATGGGCAGACCGGCTGAATCCTAGGGATCGCCCCGGGATGTGCTGAATTGATGGCAACGTCTGAAATTGCCTTCAGGCCGGCTGTATTTTCTGCCAGGATTAAGGGTCTGAAAGGTCGATTGGTAGGAATGGCTGAACTGCCCTTCGCGATGGCTCCATCGTCCTTCCCGCCGGCACCGCCACCTCCGCCTGTCGATCTGCTCGAGCGGGCCTCCCACCAACGCCTCCAGGCCGCCGGCGACATCAACTGCACGATGCCCTCCTCGCTGGAGGGCATCGTGCAGCTGGCGTTAGAGCGCAACTACTCCGACGTGCACCTCGGCGTCGGCGAGGAACCGCGCTACCGCGACCGCGGCGACATGCTGCGCACCGGTTGGCCCGTCACCGGCGAGGTCACCTTCCGCGCCTGGCTGCGGGAGATGCTCAGCCCCGCCGAGATCGACTCCTTTCTGCGCGATAAGGAATACGACGGCTCCCATGCCTTCAGTTGCGTGCGTGTCCGCATCAACCTGCTGGAGTCGCTGCTCGGCCCGGCGATGGTGCTGCGGCTCATCCCCCAGCAGATCGCCACGATCGAGGATCTCGACCTGCCGCAGGTGCTCAAGGAGCTGGCCCGGCGCCCCAAGGGCATGCTGCTGGTCACCGGCCCCACCGGCTCAGGCAAGACCACCACGCTGGCCGCCGTGATCAACTTCATCAACGTCACGATGCGGCGCCACATCCTCACCATCGAGGATCCGATCGAGTTCGTGCACGAAAGCCACGAATCCCTGGTCCGCCAGCGCGAGGTGCGGTTGCACACCAAGCTGTTCAAGTCTGCGCTGCGCGCAGCCCTGCGCGAGGATCCCGATGTGATCCTGATCGGTGAGATCCGCGACAAGGAGACACTCACCACCGCCATCGAGGCCTCCCAGACAGGCCACCTGGTACTGGGCACGCTGCACACCAACTCGGCTGTGCGCACCGTGGAACGGATTCTGGGCATGTACCCCCCCGAGGACCAGGAGCAGGTGCGACGGGCCGTGTCCGAGTCGCTGCTGGCCGTGATCTCACAGGGTCTGGTCAAGACCACCGACGGCAAACGCTGCGCCTTCCACGACCTGTTCATCAACACCGACGCCTGCCGCGACTACATCCAGCGCGGCGCCCTCGATGAGATCGAGGAGATCATGGCCCGCAGTGCCTTCGACGGCATGGTCACCGGTAACCAGTCGCTGGCGGCTCTGGTTCAGGCCGGCAGGGTGAGCGACGAGGAGGCCATCTCCAACAGCCTCAGACCGGCGGAACTGGCCCAGACCCTGCGGGGGCGCACCTGATCGCGGCTCAGGATCCGGCGGAGGTGAGCCGCGCGATCAGCAGCACGGTGAGGCCCACCGACAGGCCGAGCATGGCCAGACGCCCGTTCCAGATCTCGGCCTGGGGGGTGAAGCCACGGCGCCAGGCATTCAGCTCCTGCTTCGACACCGGCTGGGGGGCTGGGCTATCGGTGCGAACCGTGTCCATGGGCGTACGGCCGGCTGCGCGACCGCGCGATCGGAAGCTGAAAGCTTAACGGCATCAGAAGGGGGCGCGGCACCCATACAGGGCAGAAGCCTCCTCCAGGGGCAGACGCGCGGCCACCCCCAGATCGATCGGGCTGAGGCAGCCCGCCTCGAGCCGCTGCACGGCTGCCCTGCCGATCATCGCGGCGTTATCGGTGCACCAGGCCAGCGGTGCCACCCGCCAGGTGAGTCCAGCCGACGCGGCCTCTGCGGCGAGCAGGCTCCGCAGCCGGGTGTTGGCAGCCACGCCCCCCACCAGCACCAGGGTGTCGAGGCCCTCGTCGAGGGCGCAGCGGCAGCTGCGCTGCACCAGCACCTCCGCCACCACCTGCTCGAAGCTCGCCGCCAGATCCGCCAGCGGCAACGGATCGCCGCCGCCCTGCGCCGCCGCCTCGAGGGCCCGCACCTGCCGCAGCACGGCGCTCTTGAGACCGCTGAAGCTGAAGTCGTAAGGATGGAATCCGCCGCCCGGCAGCGATACACGGCCCCGGGGCAGGGCGAAGCGGCGCGGATCACCGCCGGCCGCAGCCGCCTGGATCGCCGGACCGCCTGGATAGGGAAGGCCCAGCAGCCGGGCCACCTTGTCGAAGCACTCACCGGCCGCGTCGTCGCGGCTGCGGCCCAGGCGCCGGTAGAGCCCCGGGCCGTCGACCCGCACCAGCTCGGTGTGACCACCACTTACCAGCAGCACCAGATAGGGGCCGGCGGACAGGGGGGCATCGAGCTGCACCGAGCAGAGGTGGCCCTCGAGGTGGTGGATGCCCAGAAACGGCAGGCCGTGCAGCCGCGCCAGGGTGCGGGCCGTCACGGATCCCACCAGCAGTGCTCCCACCAGGCCGGGGGCCACGGTGGCGGCCACCGCATCCAGCGTGGCGATGCTCAGGCCGCTTTCGGCCAGCACCCGCTCGATCAACGGGGGCAGGGCCTCGAGATGGCGGCGTGAGGCGATCTCGGGCACCACGCCGCCCCAGCGGGCGTGCTCCTCCACCTGGGAGGCGATCGCACTGGCGATCACCTCAGAACCCGAGACGATCGCCGCCGCCGACTCGTCACAACTTGTTTCGAGCGCCAGAACCGTAGGCATGGGTCCCAGGGAGCTCCCCTACTGTCCGCTGGTGACATCCTGCCCTGTGGCACCCCTCGGCCCAGCCCTGGGGGCACCACCGGTGGCAGCCCCTCCTCCGGCTCCTCCTCACTCCATGCGCCGTCTCTTCACCGGCCGTCTCGTGGCGGTCCTGCTCTCCGCCTTCCTGTTGTTCGGCTTCGCGCCGGTGGCCCGTGCCGACATCGGCGGCCTCACCCCCTGCGCTGACAACGCCCGCTTCCAGTCGCGCGCCGCCACCGCCCAGACACCGCAGGCGAAGGCCCGCTTCGAGATGTACAGCAAGGCCCTCTGCGGCGCCGACGGCCTGCCCCACCTGGTGGTGGATGGCCGCTGGAGCCACGCCGGCGACTTCACCATCCCCGGCATCGCCTTCCTCTACATCGCCGGCACGATCGGTTGGGCCGGTCGCACCTATCTGATGGCGATCCGCAGCCGCAAAGACGCCACCATGCACGAGATTCAGATCGACGTACCCCTGGCCCTGAAGAGCACGATCGCCGCCGCCAGCTGGCCGCTGGCCGCCTTCAAGGAGCTCACCTCCGGCCAGCTCACCGAATCCGACAGCAAGGTCACGGTCTCTCCCCGCTGAGCCGGCCCATCCCGCTGAGCGCTTCCACCCCATTCCCAGTCGCACCACCGAGAACGCACAACGATGAAGAAGTTCCTCACCACCGCCCCCGTGTTCGCGGCGATCTGGTTCACCGTCACCGCCGGAATCATGATCGAGTTCAACCGCTTCTACCCCGATCTGCTGTTCCACCCCCTCTGAATCCGGGGTCACGGCTCCATGGCCTGGGCAGGCAGCTGTTCAACCCATCAAAGGGGCCCGACAGGGCCCCTTTTTCATGGCTGGCCCATTGCTGGCAGGCCGCTCACCCGCTCCAGCTCAGCCAGGGCCAGATCCAGATCGTCGTTGACCACCACCGCATCAAACTCGGCCTCCGCCCGCAGCTCCTCGCGGGCCCGCGCCAGGCGGCGGCGGATCGCCTCCTCGCTGTCGCTGCCGCGACCGCGGATGCGACGTTCGAGCTCCTGCAGCGATGGTGGCCGCAAAAGCACCTGAAAGCCGTCGGGGAAGCTGCGCCGCACCTGGCGGGCCCCCTCCAGTTCGATCTCCAGCAGCACCGGCCGGCCGGCATCGAGCCGCTCCTGCACCGCCGCCCGCGGCGTGCCATAGAGGTTGCCGGCGAACTCGGCCCATTCCAGGAAACCACCGGCGGCCACCTGGCGCTCGAACGCCTCACGGCTGAGGAAGAAGTAATGCCTGCCCTCCTCCTCTCCGGCCCGGGGGGAGCGGGTGGTGGCCGAAACGGAGAGCCAGAGATGCGGATGACGCTGCATCAACCGCGACACCAGCGTGCCCTTGCCCACGCCGCTGGGGCCGGTGACGAGGATCAGCCGCCCGGGGGAGGAGGCGCCTGGGCTGGGATCGCTGCACGTCATCGCTGGGGAGGGCGGGCGGAGGTGAGCCGAGTATGAAGTGTGCCTCCGTGCAGCCACAGGCGCGATGACCCTGCAGGCCCTCGATGCCACCGGCCTGAAGGCGGTGCTGGCCGAACTGCGGCCGCTGCTGCTGCCGGGCCGCTTCGAGAAGGCGCAGCAGAGCGATGGGCGCTCCGTGCAGCTGGGGTTGCGCAGCCTCTCGGGCAGCCACTGGCTGGAGCTCAGCTGGCTGGCGGAGGCGCCGCGGCTGCTGGCGATCCCGGCGCCACCGCGGCAGGGTGAGAGCAGCACCCTGGCACGCCAGCTGCAGCACGGCCTGCGCGGCCTCACCCTGGTGGCGCTCCATCAGCAGGGCTGGGAGCGGGTGGTGGAGCTCTGCTTCGCCGGCCGTCCCGGCGAGCCGGTGCGGCGCACCCTGGTGCTCGAACTGATGGGACGCCACAGCAACCTGTTCCTGCTCGACGAGGAGCGTCGCGTCGTCGCCCTGGCCCGCCAGGTGCGCGAGAACCAGTCGCGGCTGCGGCCGATCGGCACCGGCGACCCCTACCGCCCGCCGCCGCCGATGGCGGGCGATGAACCACGCCGCGAAGAGAGCGCAGCCAGTTGGCGGCGCCGGGTATCGCTGCTGCCACTGCCGCTGAAGCGGGCCCTGCCGGCTGCTTACCAGGGCGTCAGCCCCGCCCTGGTGCGCCAACTCTGCGAGGGGATCAACCCCAGCCACGACCCCGGCGCGCGCGC
>JBIIJS010000060.1:0-13409 GCA_044233605.1 Cyanobium sp.
CGCCGTAGCTGGGCACCAGCACATCCACACTCGGCCAGCCTTGCGGAGGTTCCTGCGCTGGCGGCGGCGCTTCGCCTGGATCGCGAGGCAGCCAGAGGCTGAACAGCAGGGCCAGGAAGCCGCTGGCAAGCAGCATCGCTTCGGCCGCCAGTGCGGTGAGGCTGATGGTGGCCGCCAGAGGAGTGTTGAGGTTGAGCGTGGAGCCGGCCCGCCAGAGCAAATAACGCAGCCCGAGCAGCAGGAGCAGGACGACGGCCCAGGGAAGGCGCATGGCAGTGGGCGCGAAGGGGCGTCAGAAAGCGGGCGGGGAGGCCTCAGCGGGCGCGGGCACCGGCGCGGGACTGGGGCAGACCTGGGCCGAGTAATCGCAGGACTGGATCGCCGGCTTCTGCCAGCTGAGCGGAATCTCCAGAAGGTCGCGGCTGCCGCTGATCGCCTGGGCGAGGAAGAGCAGCGTCGCCAGGGCGTTCGCGCTCACGTGCAGGAGCCGCCAGCGCAGGTTGCGCCGGATCTCCGGTTGCGCCGCCAGCGAAAAGAGCAGCAGCCCCGTCAGGCCCGCCCCACCCCAGTAGTGGGACTGCCAGAACGCTGTGCTGAACGGATCGTCGCTCAGACGCCACACCTCCGGCTGGCCGCCCAGGGCCAGCACGCCGATCCAGCAGAGCAGCGCGAAGGCAGCGCGGTAGGCCGCCCGCCGCACCCGCAGCAGCGCCACCAGGGCCACCAGCGTGCCGAGGGTCACCAGGCTCAGCAGTGCCAGTCGCCCGGCTCCGCCCTCGAATGAGGCCAGGGGCACCTTGGTGGTGATCACCACCATCAGGGCCACCAGCACGATCGCCAGCACCGCCGCGGTAAGCGCCTGACCGAGTTCGCTGTGCTCCGCGCCGCTGCCGGCCGGCAGCCGACTGCGGCCGAGCCTGCGCTGGCGGGTGCGGCGGGCCAGGTGCAGCACTACCCCGAGCAGCGGGTAGGCGATCGTCACCATCAGGGCCGGATGGAGAATCCAGAGCCAGTCGGTCGTGGTCATCTGCGCCACCGGCAGCCAGGTGAACCTAGGAACCGTCAGCCTCCTCTGCCTGCATCCGTGCACACACGCCGATTCCCCCCGGATGGGGAGTGGGGCGGTGTTGGCCTTTCTGGGAGGATCGACCCGTTCGGGAGCTACAGCGATGTCCCTCGATCAGTTGCGGCAGTTTCTCAGCCAGATGCAGAACGATCCGGCCCTGCGGCAGCGGGTGCTGGCCGCCGCCACCGCCGACGACGTGGCCCAGATCGCCCTGCAGCTGGGCTTTGAGTTCTCCGGCGATGAACTGCTCCGCTCCTCGGGGCAGCGCTTCGATCGGGTGACGGTGCGCAAAAACGACATCCCGGGCGAATACAACTGATGCCGGCCCTGCACGGGCCGTCGCTTCGCTACAGATCCGCGACACCCATGCAGGGCACACTGCGCGGACACGCCTGCAGGCAGAGCCATCAACGATCCCTCCACCGTGCTGGCAAACCTCAAAGCTGGCCATGAGCGCTTCCTGAACGACAGCTCCGTGCACCCCCATTCCACCCGGGATCGCTTCCTCGAGGTGGAGGAGGCCCAGCATCCGCTGGCGGCGGTGCTGGGCTGCGCCGACTCACGCGTGCCGGTGGAGCTGCTGTTCGACACCGGCTTCGGCGATCTGTTCGTGGTGCGCAATGCCGGCACGATGAGCACCGGTGCGGCGATTGCCTCGCTGGAGTTTGCGGTGGGCCATCTGGATGTGCCGGTGATCGTGGTGTTGGGCCACGAGCGCTGCGGTGCGATTGAGGCCGCGTTCCATCCCGAGCTGCGCCTCACACCCAACCTGGCGCAGGTGGTGGGCCAGCTGCGCATGGAGCTGTTCGCCCTTGGGGCCGCTGACAACCTGGCCCAGGCCTGCCGCGATCATTGCCGCAATGCAGCCTGCAACCTGGTGGATTCCAGCGTGCTGCTTACCGACCGTGTGCGCGATGGCCGCCTGAGTGTGGAGGCCGCCTTCTACAACCTGCATACCACCATGATCGACTGGCTAGGTCCGGTGACGCCCCAGAGTTTCTGATCCGGAAGCCTGATCCCCGTGCTGCATTCCCCCGCCTGTGAACGCAACCGGGAGCCGATTCTGGCGGTTCTGCGCAACTGGCTTCCTGCAGGGGCACGGGTGCTGGAGATCGGTGCCGGCAGCGGTCAGCACGCGGCCTTCTTCTGCAGCCGAATCGACGCTCTGCACTGGCAGACCAGCGAGCGCCCCGAAGCCCTTGCGGATCTGGTCGCGTCGCTCGCCGCCCTGGAGAGGGCGGAGCTGGCTGCCGCTTCGTTGCTGCCCCAACCGCTTGCCCTGGATGTGACGCAAGCCTCGAGCTGGCCCAGCGGAGAGTGGGACGCCGTATTCACGGCCAACACCTGCCACATCATGCCGGAATCGGCCCTGGAGCCCCTGCTGGCGGGGAGCCGGCGGGCGCTGCGGTCAGGAGGGCTGCTGCTGCTCTACGGCCCCTTCCACAACAACGGCATGCCCACCGCCCCGAGCAACGCCGCCTTCGATAAGCATCTGCGCAGCCTCGATCCGGCGATGGGGGTGCGCGATGCCGTGGTGCTGCAGCAGCAGGCGCGGGACTTGGGATTCGAGCCGCTGGCCGATCTGGCGATGCCGGCCAACAACCGGATGCTGATCCTGCGTGCCGGGGGCTGAGTTGTCATGCGCAACAGGAATGATCTGTTGTCCTTACTACATTCAGGCCGCCTTCCCCGGGGGGCGGATCAACACAAGCAGCGGATGATCCCGAAGCATTTCTGTTCTTTCACGGCTCTCATCGATGAATGTGGCTTTGCTGAAGGCAACCACTTCAGCCAAGAACAATGTTCATCATCGAAGCCCTGCATCCCGACGGGTGGCGTGAGCGAGGCCGGTTCAGGCTGGAATACTGGGCGCAGCAGGAAGCACAGATGCGCTGCTGCTCCGATGGCCGCAACTACCGGATCCTGCTCGAGCCAGGCCGCGAACTCGTGGCCCTGATCGACACCAGCAGCTGCCGGCTGCCAGCCCGGCCAAGTCCGGTGTTCTCTGCCCGGTAAGTTCACTCAGCCAGCTTGTCACGCCAGGGCCGGGGATGCGATTCCTGCCGATCCGTCTTGCCCGGCTGCTGGGCAGCCTTCTGGCCGGTCTGCTGCTGCTGAACACGGCCCTGCCGGTACAGGCGACAAGGGGAACCCCCCAGCAGCCCCTTCCGATCAGCAGCGAGGCGCTGGCTGCCCGCTCGCCCTGGAGCCGTCCGCAGAGTTATCCGCTCAGCCTGCGGCCCCGCAGCGATCTCTATCGCCCCAGCGCCGGATGGATCGGCCGGCTGATCCTGCCCTCCCCCGCCGATCTCACCGCTGCCGACGCCCCGGACGACGACTGGGTGTGGATCGAGCTGGAGCAGGCACCGGCCGACCGGCAGGCCTGGATCGGCAGAAGGCTGCGGCTGCGCTGGACCGACCAACCCGAGCTGCAGCGTCTGGTGCGGGTGGTCAGCACCGACATACACCTCGCTGAGGACGCCCGCAGGGCTGAGTCCCAGTTCAATGTGGTGCCCACGCGTCTCAATGGGCGGCGTCGCGTCGGCCCGCTGCAGTCGCTGGCGGGGGCACGGCCAGCGGACGACGTGAGTGTTCAGCTCGAGGCTGTGAGCCCCGGCCACGACGAGCTGCGCATCGGACGGCCGCCGCTGCAGATCAGCGGCCGCTGGCAGGGCCTGGTGACCGTGCTGGGGGACGCCGAAGGTGAGGATCTGCTGCGTGTGCGCCATTACAACCGCACCACTGGCCGCTTCGATGGTGCCAGCGAAACCATCCGCATTCCGGCCCTGCCGCCCGACCGCTTCGGGCGGCGCATGTTCGAGCCCGCCGGTCTCGCCGGATCGGCTCTCAATCCGCGCGGTTGGCTGATCCAGGGCGCTCCGGCTACCGACGGGGTATTCACGGTGCAGGCCCTGATCCCCCACGCCCTGCTGGAGCCGGAGCCGGAGCGGCTTCTGCGCGGCACCAATCCGGCCCTGGCCAACCTGCGCAGAGGCACCTGGAGTGCGGCGGCGCTACAGAGGGGAAGCCTGCAGAGCACTGCCCTGGTGCCCGATCGCGCCACGGCGCCGAGCTGGGCGCCGGGCGATCGGGCGCTGTTGATGCACCTGTTCGGCGGCATCGGCGGCGAGGAAGGCGAGCCGGTGGGCGGCTTCACAGTCACCGGCCACTTCGCCTTCGGCGAGGCCCGGGTGGAGCGCGATCCCTTCACCGCCCGGCCCGTATTCGACATTCGCTACCACCAGATCTACGCCAACAATCCCAACGGCATCGTCGCCGGCAGCCAGCACTGGAGCGCCTATGCCGGCAGTCTCCAGCGCGGCTGGCTCGGCAGCCGCCCTTTCGCTGATCTGCTCGTGCCGCTCGGGCCGGAGGTTCTCGATGCCATCGCGCTGCAGGCCGAGATCCTGGCCGCCCGCTACCGCAGTGGCGACGGCGGCGGGGTCGCCCTGGTCACCGCTGCCACCTCCTGCGTGCAGGACTCCAGCCAGGCCCTGTGGATCGCTCTGCAGCAGCTGCTAAAGCAGGACGATATCGGTTCAATACCAGCGGCCGATCGCGATCGCCTGCAGCGGCTTGGCCGGGCCCTCGACCACCTGCTCACCCCCTTCGGTCGGGTGCGCGGTGACTGGCGTGCCAACGCCTCACTCGCCCTGGCCGCCGGCACCGGCAGCTTCCAGGCCCGCCAGGACATCGGCGACGTACTGCTCAGCTGGCGCTCGATGCTGCCCCGCGGGGCCCACGACGCCTTCTCAGCCGAACTCCTCTGGGCTGGCCTGCCCCTGCAGATGCTGCGAACCAACCAGATTCCCGGCGCTGATCCACGCCTTGCCCCCGTCGCTCCAACGAATCTGTTGGGCCAGCTGCCGGTGATTGGCACCCTGCTCGGCCGCCTGGGCGTCAGTCTGTTCCCGCCGCTGCGCCTGGCTGGCTCTCTCTGGAGCCTGCTCATCCTGGTGGTCTATACCGCCCTTGCCGTGGCGCTGGAGAGACGCAGCGGTTCAATGCCACGGCGCTGGCCCTGGCCACCGGCGGAGCCGCTGCTACCCCGGACCGTCACCGTTCTATTGGCCGCCTTCGGAGAGGAACTGCTGCTACGCGGCCTGTTGCTTCCCTCTCCTCTGGAGGGGGTTCCACCGCTGGCGATGCTCGTCTGGATCACCCTCAGCGTTGCCCTTTCGGTCGCATGGCGTGCACCTGCCCAGCAGATGGGGCGGCTGAAGGCCGGCCTGCTTGCCGTAGCCTGCAGCCTGGCTTACCTGGTGAGCGGCTCGCTGTGGTCGGCCGTGCTGATCCACTGGCTGGCGCTGCTCCTCTCGATTGAAGGTGTGGAGCGGCCCTGTCTTCTGCCAAGCGGGCGTCGGAAAGCCAGCTGAGAAGTGCACAGGCAGCTCTGTGCTCGTTTTCAGGGTGCTGGTGACTTGCCCCACTGTCACCATTTGTGCTGTTCTTACTCCATCAAGTCAAGTCTGCCTGATCACCGAGTGCCTGGCAGCCCAGGGCAATAACCAAAGCTGCTGCAGTGCTGTCTTAGGCCATATCAAGGTAAGGGCGATCGTAGCCCTGATCCTGCTCAACACTCCAACACATCACGGTGCAGCTGCCGCCCTAACTGTTCATCAGCACCAGCAGCCTAATCGGCCCTGACACCCATTTCGAGATGGAGATCATCCCCGCTGGGGTGATGTAGCAACTTGCCCAACCCCAGCCAGGAAATCCCTCAACCCCGGAACTGGTTCTGAGCCAGGCTGAAGCGAGCATCGAACTCAACTTCGTGGTGGGCATTCCGGCTGGCAATGGGCGGTTTCTGCTGGTGCCAGAAGATTTCAATCGCCAAAACTCGCGCGTAAGCGCGGAGGCGCAAGAGAGTGGAGGCGCAAGACATCAGTTCAATTGCAATGCTGACAGCAGCAGCGATGAGAATGCAAACAATATAAAATAATAGTATTTACACCAAATAGACTACTGCCAGGCATTGCCACAGTGGGAGGAAAGCTTGTACTGCGACCTTGAAAATGGGATTCCAATATTACGCGTTACAAACCTAAACGAATCTACTCGATTATTCAGGTCATTATCAACCGAGCCATTTGATTGCATAAATTCAAGGAAGTCTTCGTTACTAGCTAAAATTGGATAAATAATCATTTCGCGACTCGCTTGTGGAATGAAGCGGTAGGTCGCAAGAACATTGCCAGCTTTGTTCAAGTACTCAATAGTAACCGGGAAAGGACGATAGAATGAAGAGATAATAGATCGAGACAGAGAACCCTTGAGGTGTGCGTCAAATACAACCATTCCCGTGTCATCAGGAGATAGAGGGAGCGCTTTGGATTTCCAACTAAGGGTTGTAAATCTATGCCAGTTTAAATTTCCTCTTGCAATTTTCTTGCACTTAATGGCCCTGATCCTAGCCTTTCGCAAAGCATTTTCTTGCTTTTTAAAAACAAGACTTCCCTTGCTTCCACTATGACTAAACTTGTAGCTATTTATGATCGACCTTAATACTGGTGAATCAAGGCCAATCGGGAGTCTATTGTCAATATCTTTTATATCAATAATAAGCCAGTCAGGAGAGCTTTGGGGGGTTACAAAGAATTGTTTGTTAATATCTTGAAGGATGCGAGTATAGACAGTATAGCTCTGTGGAATAGGCCTAGGTGTATATTTAAGTTCATTGGCAAGCACATATGATATGTGCCAAGGGATTACATCTGCCGAAGCACCTTTTGGAATCTTATATTCATCGCCTGTTCTACGAATATTGCCAAGGGCATTATTCCGTTGCAATGCTAGCTTAGTTCGACCATCTGAACTGAGTAACATAAATGAATCAAAGAAACCCCGAATATACTTGAGGGCAATGCCTTCAGAGAGACGATAGCCTGATAAAATTCCAAATACACTCGACAAAACGAAGGTAAGTATCAAACTTAGAGCGACATACTCACCTTTATTTTCACTAACTGATTTTTTAAGATTCCGACTGGAAAAGCCAATGATCATGAAATAGAGCGACATAATCCAGATAGCTACTAAGCGAGTGTGATCGGAGTCATCTCTAACAAAAGAACTCTTAAATATGACCCAAGCCAATAATACTAAGCATATCAAAGTGAGCTTATGACGTGGATTTGTTGCGATGGCAATAAATCCACTTTTGTCAGATATGCCTAAAAATTGAGTGCAAACAAATAAAAATAGCACCAGGAATGTAAACAAAAAGATAATTATGAGTAATGCGGAATTAAAAGATGGTTCATACGACATCGCGTCTGTATATCCCTTGATAATTTCTAGATTTTTGCCGAAATAATACCCATAGAGATCTCTGGGTGACCATCCAGAAGTTAGACTCCATGCCATGCAAAGCATCAAGAAAGGGCAGAATAGTAGTAATGCCAAACGAGAGATAGAGCGAGTATCTCTATTTTCCCAGACTTCTATCAGCTGAAGCCCCATGGCCAAAAGGAAAATCGGTATAAAAGCCCCTAAATAACTAAGTTTTACGAGGGTGGCGAGCAAAGAACTCGACAAAAAAATAGTTGACAAAAATACTCTTTGATCGGATAAATAACCGGGCGAATGAAGCCCAATTGCCGTAAGTGCAAAAATACCAACTAAAGACAGAAGATAAAAATTAGCATCTCCGTTCTGGCCGGCTGAAATGGTTGCAGCTAACGCAACTGATGCCGCAGCTTGCAAACCAAATAGCATTCCTATTGATAGCTGAATGACAAACCAAGCCGCTGAAAAAAAGAGGCGCGAAAAAATTAGTGGAGCTAGATTATCCGAGAACTGCGCAGTAGCAGCCTGATGAAGCGGCCCATAGGTAAAAATAATATCCTTGCCGAAAACTCTTGCATTGTCGGTCGCATCGACGAGCGCCTGAGCCCATGAGGAATCAAGCCCGGCACTTGGAAACTGGACAGGAACCGCCCAGGAGGCAACAGCAGATGTGAAAGCTGCTAAGAGGATGATGAGAGTGGTTGCTTTTCTTGATCTCGCGACTGGGAAAAAGTCTCTTAGCATAAATGCTTCGGCTCCAGTCGCTTCAGAGCATAGAAGTATAGCACATGATAAAGTCTGGAGGTTATTTTTTTATTGACGGCATGCCCTAGGTTGCCTGCAAAAGAGGATTACTATATCTGCTGTCAAACGGAATGAGGTTGCTTGGCAGCCCCATTGAAGGTTGAATAACCTTGGCCACCTTATTGAGCAATAAAAATATCAAAATAGCCTGAAATTCATGACTAGGAATCACAGCCACTGCACCTGGAAGGCTAGATTAAGACTTGGCGTATTAATGAACTGATGAACTTAATTCTCATATCAATTGCACCTGTGTATAGCCAATCAGAAACTCTTCTTCTGAATGTCTGATATCTTTCACCAAATACACCCTTCCGCCTGATGGGCCCATCTCTTCATTCAGTTGATCCGGAATCTCCTGAATCCCAAGCATCGTTGTTGGCCGATCATCCGGCAGGGTTCAGCCTGGAATAGCGAACGAAACTGGTGCTGCATTGCTGGGGCCAAAGTACCTGAGCAGCCTAAGGGAGCTCGGTGCTCCATTCGGCCGCCAGGCCTCCAGTGTGTGTGGCACCAGGTGCAAAGCCGCATTCAGTATGGTGAATCGATACTGCACGAAATCAGCAGAGCCATCAATCCGGTTCCACTCCACTACCCCGTAAGGCGGATGGTTAAGCGTCGCAATCGACTGCTGCTTCCCAACACAGGATGTGCGACCATGCGCCACCAGGGCTGATGCAATGAACGCACCATGAGCTTGCTTTACGATTCACCCTGCAGAAATGGCGGTGCTGAGTTGCTGAGGTAAGGGATGTCGGCTCGTAGTGGAGCGGGTCTACCTGCAGGTTTGGTGACAGCGCTTCTGCGGGGGGGGATGATCACCGCAGGTGAGTGAGAACCCCACGACCATTGGAATCGAGGCTGTCCAGCCAAACCACTCTAGAGCGGTACTTACTGTTCGCTTCCACCATCGCTGTCAGCAGTGACTCCAGAATCCGAGTGTGGGAGAAGCCTGCGGCGGTTCTTTGGGCAACAGGCTCTTAGGAAATTGACTTGACTCGAGCACCTGCGGGTAACGGCATCAAGCAGAACGTCGCGGCCAGCGCCACCATCGACCAGGGAGTGATGACGCGCCTCAGCAGAGCAATGGGCAACGCGATTCCCACCGGCACGCCTTGCTGGCCGAGCAGCAGCACGGTGGCCGCCTCATTCACGCCGATCCCACCCGGGAGAGTGGAAACCATACCAGCGGTTCCCGAGAGCAGGTAGATGGCCATTGCCGCCGGAATGGTGATGGGAACAGGGGCCAGAGCACCCACCAACAGCCAGAGCACCAGGGCCTCCGTGGCCCATAGCAACAGAGAGATCAAGATGGCCGGCGTGGTGGCGCGGGCAAGGGCGCCATTGGGCAGATGGTGGCGCCACTGCCGCCAGCGCTCCGCCAGCCAATGGCGATGCCAGGGCCTGCTGGCCAGAACCACTGCACCGCCGGCCATCCCCACAAATGCCAGCAGCCATGAGCTGCCTAGCTCGGGCAGCCTTACCAGCAGCTGGGCCGGTGTGAGCACCAGGAGCAACAGGGCCACCGCCGCTGCATCGGCGCAGCGTTCTGCCATGAACACATGCACCAGGGGCATTCGGGGATAGCCCAGCTGCTCATGCAGCAGCTGTACCCGACTCAATTCGCCCAACTTGGCGGGGGTTGCGGTGAGGGCAAAACCCCGGAACCAGCCGAGAAAATCCGGCCAGCCAGTGCTACCGATTCCCAACCGTCCAAGCAGCAGGCGCCAGCGCCAGTAGCGGCCCGCGTAGCTCAGGAGCACCACGCCATAGAGCAACGGCAACCATTGGAGAAGTCTGAGGCCACTTCTCAGCAAGTCGTTCCTGACCCCAGGGGTTGCCGAGAGGAGGCCGCTCAGCCCTGCGAGCAGCAGCGCCAGCGCCATCAATGGAAGCAACCACTGACCACGCCTGGATTGGGGATATGCCACTGGAGCGCTGGTGAAGCTGCGCCAATGGGGACGAGCACTGGCCTGCAGCAGTTCGCGATCACCCCGGCTGTCGCCGTAGGCCTCAAGCTGATCGGACGGGGGTTGAATACCCAGGTGCTGTTCCAAGCGCCGTACCTTTTCAATTCCTTTGCAATTGGCTGTAGTAAGGCGCAGGGGCGAGCAAGGCCCAACGTTTAGGAGCTCACTGCAACCGGTGGCAATCAACTCCAGACCCAGAGCGTTCGCCAGAGGCGCGATCAAGGGCTCGAGCGATGCCGTGATGATCAGGCAACGATGACCCTGCTGTTGATGCCAGCGCAGACGCGCCACCGCCTGAGGCCGCAGCTGGGCAAGAAGATGCTCGGGAAGCTGGCGAAGGGCCTGCTGGCGCCGGCCGATCGGTGCACCCATGAGGGCCTGATTCAAGACAGCCTCTTTCAGCACAGCCGTGCTGCACCGCCCCAATCGCCAGGCGAGGAACTGGGGCGCGAGCCTGCAGGAATCGGCCAGCAAGCCAAAAGGGCCCCGCAGCAACAGTAGAAAACAGCGGGTGGCATCACCGCGGATCAGGGTTCCGTCACAGTCGAAGGCGACGACTCGATTCATTGCCCTGATTCGCGGAAGCTGAGGTGTTTGTGCCCCAGGAAACTGGTGAATACAGGCACAATCACGCCGCAGCCGTGAGCGATCAGATCAACCAAGGCTGTGATCCCGATCAAGGGCGGCAACAGATGTCGCAATCCGATGCTGACGAGCCAGGTCTGCAGCACCGCAACCAGATTGACCAGTGCAAAGGTGGCAAACGAGCTCCTGATGCTCTGACGACTGGCAACAAATACATAGCGGCGTGCCAGTACGTAAGCCGTGACCATGGCAACTCCATAGGCCGCCAACACAGCCAACTCGAAGCGCAACAGCCGGGAGAATCCCACCCGACTGACGATGTTGACCAGTGCGGCAACCCCACCGCAGAGCACAAACAGCTGAAACTGCCGCTTGCCGTTGACTGGATTGCGTCCACTCATGGAGATCCTGCTTGCTGGCCAGTCACCTGCCGAGCCAGCTGCCGACCAAAGCCGATGCTCTCGCTGATCCCCCGGTCTTCTGGATAGTAAACAGTGGTGTCAGCCGTAAACACCCCAGGGAATGGTTGCAGCGGCGGCAGGCTCTGCTGGAAATGAACCCCACAGACTGGCTGGGCAAAGCGGTAGCGGCTGCAGTGGCTTGCCAGCAAATCAGTGTCTTTGAGTTGGGGGTTGATCGCCTTGAGGCAGGCCCAAGCATCGTCGATGAAGGCCAGGTTGGGGCGTTGGTAATCCGGGTGATCCGCCGGGATATAGAAGGGCACGTAGGCGATGTGAGCCTTCAGAGGTCTCAGGTTGCTCATCTCAATCACCCCAGGGATCGTAAAACGCGCATCGTTGACGTTGGTCCAGAAATTTGCGGTGACAGGCTCACGGGTCTGCAGCACCACGCAGGCGCAGGCCACTGAGGGCAGGGCGCTGTAGCAATCCACCAAGGCCTGCTTCACCCCACCGGCCTGCAGAACCGGCGCCATCAGGGGCAGAGGCACGGTGCTGATCGCGCAGTCAAATGCCTGCTCCCCAGATGGGGTGCACAGCACCGCACCATCGGAGGGTAGAGGCCTCAGGGCCTTCACTGGGCTGTTGAGCTGAATCACGCCCCCGCCCGCTCGGATGGCGGCTGCCATCGCATCAATCAGCTGCTGGGACCCCCCGCTCAGAAAGCCGAGCGTTTCCCTGAGGCGGCGGCGCGACTGGCCCAGACGGCGGATGCGGCTCCAGATCCATGCGGCCGAGACTCTATCACTGTAGTGGTAAAACTTGTAAGCGAACAGCTTGTGCCAAAGCACCTGATAGCCCTTCTCACCCAACCAGCTGCGCAACCACTCGGTGGCAGTGGTGCCATCGAGGTCGCGCCAGTTGCGGATGGTTAGGCAGCGGGCGGCGTGCAGCAGATAGCGAAGCCGTGTGGGCAAGGGCAGCTTTCGAAAGCCCAGCACCGCCCCCACAGATCCCCAAGGATGGAGGTGTCCATCCAGGTAGAAACCCATGTGGGTAGTGCGCCATTGAAGCTGGTTATCCAGATCCAGCTCCCGTAGTATCTGGAAAAACGCTGTATCGCTGAGGCAATGAAAGTGGTAATAGCGCTCCAACTGCATATCAGCAAACTCAAAGCAGGCCGCCATGCCGCCGAGCCGGTCATCCGCCTCGATCAGGACAGGCCGATAGCCCAACCGCGTTAGCTCATAGGCAACGGCAAGTCCCATCGGACCACCGCCGATTACGGCTATCCTCACAATTCCATTCCATGCATAAATGTTGTGATCTAAAGAAGAGCAGCAATATTACCGTGAGGAAATAGATGAAGATAAACTTTGATTGGAACCAAAAAGAGCGGAGTACTGGAGAGCCAACCTTGCAAACTCAAATCTTCAATGGGAAATCCCCATACAAACAAAATAAGCACGCACAAGGAGGGTGGGACGATTCTTCGGAATTTTTCAACTACAGTACTGATTGTTTCGAGAGGGACAGGAAGCCTAACATCAGTAAAAGAAATAGTAAGGATCAATGCGCTGTTGATCGCAAGAAATATCCACCGACCCTGGTCAAGTGCCGAGGAGAATATTGGAAACATAAGCAAAATTTGAACTACAAGAAAAAAGCTAAATTTTGCGCGATCATCACCCGACGAAACCAACAGTGCTATGGCTATACCAGCTGCCACAAGTGCAATGACAACTAAAAGCCAAAGTGGAATCCCGAAATGAATTGAGGACAGATGCTTATGAGTCCTTTCGAGTGCATAGCGAGGAGATTTACCCAGCCAATAGAGGGCACCATGAAAGCTCGAGCGCTCAGCAGAAGCAGGGGTCAGTGGGTTCCATGAATCAAGGATTAGAAGTGCCTTCAAATCAGTGGCTCTTCTTACTAAAACAATACCTGAAACGGCAAGCGGCGGGAGCCAGGCCAAAGACCAAAAAGATATCTTTGATAAAGATCCCAATCGACCTGGAGAATTCCAGGTCAACAACAAATCAATTAGGCAGCAAGCAGGAATAGCGAAGAATAAATACAATTCATGAGACAATAACCCTGCAATAGCAAGCGCAGCAATCAGCAATTGGCGCCAAACGGATGCAGCGGCTTTAGCGATAATTTGAGCTGACGCCAGTAACAGAAGAAGTAATAATACATCTTTTCTGATTATATCTCCAGAGTACACCGGAAAACCAAGAAGCGGGGCTGAACAGAGGGCCCATAGCGGAAGCTTCCCCCTGGTCTCTCGAACCATCA
>JBIIJS010000061.1:0-13377 GCA_044233605.1 Cyanobium sp.
TCGGCGGTGAGTGCCTGGCGGCTTAGGAAATCAAGGAACAGCCCCAGCATCAGGCTGTCCTCGTCGGCCTCGCCCTGCGGCTGCTCTTCTGGATCCAGGCGCAGCAACGGCGTGGTGTCGTTCAGCACCTCCACCTGGCCAGCAGCCGCAGGCCGGAGGAGTTGCCGATGCGGGCCGGGGTGACGCGATAAGGGCTGAAGGCCATCGCGAGCAGCACCAACACGCTGGACTGACATTAAGTTGACCCGGCGATTGACCGGTTGTCACGACTCCGGCGTCGGCTGGCTGATCAGCGCGAGGAAGGGCTGGAGTCGGGCGGATCTGCATCACACCCCCAGCGCCCCCACCGGCACCACGGCGATGCCATCCGGGCGGCGGTAGCCATAGCCCTTGCCGCACACCACCGCCAGAAAAGCGGGCGAGCCGGTGCGCTCCAGGTTGAGCTGGTTCTGAAAGCGCAGCAGGCTGGCGGCGGCGGCTTCCACCTGGCCTTCGCCGAGCTTGATCTCCACCGCGCCCCAGCGGCCGTCGCGCAGCTGCACGATCGCGTCCACCTCCACCCCGTAGTTGTCGCGGTAGTGGAACACCTCGCCATCCAGCGCCTGCCCCAGCACGCGCAGATCGCGGATCACCAGCGATTCGAACAGCTGGCCCATCCAGGCCAGCTCCGCCAGCAGCCGCTCGGGGCTGGCGCCCAGGGCCGCCACCGCCAGCGAAGGGTCGCAGAAGTGGCGCCGTGGCGCCTGCCGCATCGCTGCCTTCGAGCGCAAGTGCGGCCGCCAGGCCGGCTGGTGCTCCAGCACCATCAGCCGCTCCAGCGCCTGCAGATGATCGGCCACGGTGCGCGGATCGAGCGGCCCGTCCCCGCCGCACCTCGTTCCACAGCTGCAGCACCAGGGACGGATCCACCGCCAGCGCCTGCCGCGCCGCCAGGTCCACATCCAGCAGCACCGTGGAAGCGGCCAGCTGCTGGGCCATGCGGGTCTTGCCGCAGGCCTTCGGCCCCTCGATCACCACGGCGCCCGCGGCGCCCAGGGCGGCGGCCAGCTCGGCATCGGCGTTTGTTGGCAGTTCAATGCATCGTTTGTCGGCCTTCCAATGCGGCAAACGTCGGCCTGTCGCTGCCTTTGCGCCAGGTCTCCGTGGCGGAAGCCAAGGCCCAGCTCTCGAGCCTTTTCGACGCCATCCGGATCGGGCCGCTTTAAACTGGTTGGCAACTGGTTGAAAACGAGCCATGCGCAGTGTCGGCGCCTTTGAGGCCAAGACCCACCTGGCGGCGCTTCTGGATGCCGTGAGCGCCGGGGAGCAGATCACCATCACCCGGCATGGCCTTCCCGTGGCCCGGCTCGTGCCCCCGGCCGCCGAGCCACCCAGCAGCGTGGCCCTCACAATCGAGCGCCTGCGCCGCTTCAGTGAAGGCCAGACCCTTGCCGGCCTCAGCATCGCCGAGCTGCGGGATCAGGGGCGCCGATGATCGGCGACGGCGATCTGGTGCTCGACGTGTCGCTCAGCTGCGCCTGGTGCTTCGCCGATGAGGCCAGCCCGGCGGCCTGGGCTGTGCTGGAGCGACTGCAGCAGGCCGTGGCCCACGTGCCGGCCCTGTGGCTCTGGGAAACGGGCAACGTTCTGGTTCAGGCCGAACGGCGCGGGCGCATCAACGCGGCTGCCATCCGTACGTTTCTGGGCTTGCTCGAGACCCTGCCGATCAGCATCGACCACCCCACCACCGCCAGCGCCTGGCACGACACCCTCGCCCTGGCCCGCAGCCATGGCCTCACCACCTACGACGCTGCCTATCTGGAGCTGGCGCTGCGTCGCGGCCTGCCCTTGGCCAGCCGCGACAAGGCCCTGCAGGCTGCCGCCCTACGCGAGGGCGTGCCGCTGCTCCCCAGTTGAACGGGCTGGGTAGCGTCATCGCGACAGGACGCACCCATGAGCACCGACGCCAACCGCATCGTTCAGAAGCTCTGGAGCTACTGCACCGTGCTGCGCGACGACGGGCTCTCCTACGGCGACTACCTGGAGCAGCTCAGCGTGCTGCTGTTCCTCAAGCTCGCCCATGAGCAAACCCAATTGCCCTGGAACCAGGCCTCGCCGATCCCCGACGGCTACGACTGGAGCACCTCGGCAAACAGCACGGCCTGCTCGGGCTGGTGTTTCGCAAGGCGCAAAACAAGATCCAGGATCCGGCCAAGCTCAAGCGCCTGATCTCCGATCTGCTCGATAAAGAGCAGTGGCTGCGGCTCGATGCCGACATCAAGGGCGACGCCTATGAAGGCCTGCTGGAGCGCAACGCCCAGGACACCAAATCCGGCGCCGGCCAATACTTCACGCCCCGGCCGATCATCGACGCGATCATGGCCTGCCTGGCGCCCCAGCCCGGCGAAACGCTGATCGATCCCGCCTGCGGCACCGGCGGCTTTCTGATCGCGATGTACCTCTACATCGTGAACACGTTCCCGGCGATGACGCGCGAGCAGCGCGATCACCTGCGCCATCAGGCGCTCCATGGCGTGGACATCGTGCAGTCGGTGATCCGGCTCTGCGCCATGAACCTGCTGCTGCACAACGTGGGGCCCACCGCCGCCCAGCTCGACGCCAGACGCCGCCAGTTGCTGGAGGGCGGCCTGCCCCCCGATCAGGTGGATGCCCAGCTCGATACTCGGCTGCCCGTGCGCACCGACGACGCCCTGCGCGAACTGGGCACGACCCGCTACGACATCGTGGCCACCAACCCACCCTTCGGCCGCAAATCCTCGATCAAGGTGATCGGCGAAGAGGGCGAGGTGAGCAGCGATGCGATCACCGTGGAACGCGACGACTTCTGGGCCACCACCTCCAACAAACAGCTCAACTTCCTGCAGCACATCAAGTCGCTGCTGAAGATCAACGGCCCCGCCCAGGCCGCCACCAAGCGCCTCTGGGTCTACGACCTGCGCACCAACCAGCACTTCACCCTCAAGACCAAACCGCTGCAGCCGGCTGATCTGGAGGAGTTCGTGAGCCTCTACCAACCCGGCGCCATCGCCGAGCGCCAGCCCACCTGGAGCGAGGAAAATCCCAATGGCCGCTGGCGCGCCTATGAGCTGGAGGAATTACTCGCCCGCGACAAGATCAACCTCGATCTGTTCTGGCTCAAGGATGAGTCGCTGCTGGATGCCGACAACCTGCCCGATCCCGATGTGATCGCCGCCGAAATCGCCGACGACCTGCGCAGCGCCCTTGAGCAGATGGAGGCGATCCTGGCCGACCTTGACGCCGGCGCCCTGCATACGATCGGGTCAGTGCCGCCGCCGCCGTGACGCCCGCCTCCGCCCCTGCGGCCCCCATCGACTTCGAGGCCCTGGTCGACCTGGGCATCAGCAAGCCGGCCCGCTACCTCGGCAACGAGCTGGGGGTGCAGCCGCGCGACTGGGAGCACGACTGGAATGCAGCCGGCGTGCGCTGGGCCCTCACCTACCCCGAGGTCTACGAGGTGGGGGCCAGCAACAGCGGCCACATCATTCTTTATTCAATCCTCAACAGCGTTCCCGGCCAGCTGTGCGATCGCAGCTACCTGCCGGCGCCGGATCTGGCCGCCCGCCTACTGGAGCGCGGCGCGCTCCTGTTTGCGGTGGAGAGCCGCCGGCCCCTGGCCGCTTTCGACATCCTCGGCTTCTCGCTCAGCTATGAGCTGGGCGGCACCAACATCCTCGAGATGCTGGCGCTGGCCGGCATCCCTCTGCGCGCCGCTGAGCGCGGCGGCCTGCCCCTGGCCCACCCCGAGTCGCCGCCGCTGATCTTTGCCGGCGGGCCCACCGCCACCAGCAACCCGGAGCCCTTCGCTGCCTTCTTCGACTTCGTCGCCCTCGGCGACGGCGAGGAGCTGCTGCCGGAGATCGGCCTGGTGGTGGCCGAGGGGCGTGCCGCCGGCCTCACGCGCCGGGAGCTGCTGCGCGATCTGGCCCAGGTGCCCGGGGTGTACGTGCCCTGCCTGTACGGCCCGGGGGGCGATGGGGTAAGCATCGAGCCCCTTGAGCCTGGCCTGCCGCCGCGCATCCAGCGGCGCACCGCCACGCCGATGCCCCACTACGCCATGGGGCTGGTGCCCCACATCGAGACGGTGCACGACCGGCTCACGGTGGAGATCCGGCGAGGCTGCACCCGCGGCTGCCGCTTCTGCCAGCCCGGCATGCTCACCCGCCCCGCCCGCGACGTGGAGCCCGAGGCCGTCATCGACGCTGTCGAGGAGGGCATGCGCCGCACCGGCTACAGCGACTTTTCGCTGCTGTCGCTCAGCTGCTCCGACTACCTGGCCCTGCCGGCGGTGGGGGTGGAGCTGCGCAACCGCCTGGCCGACAAGAACGTAAGCCTCACCCTGCCCAGCCAGCGGGTCGACCGCTTCGACACCAACATCGCCCACATCATCGGCGGCACCCGCAAGGGCGGCCTCACCTTCGCGCCGGAGGCCGGCAGCCAGCGCCTGCGCGACATCGTCAATAAGGGACTCACCGACGCCGAGCTGCTTTCCGGCATCCGCACCGCCATGGAGAGCGGCTACCGCAAGGTGAAGCTCTATTTCATGATCGGCCTGCCCGGTGAGACCGACGCCGACGTGCTTGGCATCGCCGACACCTGTCGCGCCCTGCAGCAGCAGTGCCGCGATCTGGGCCGGCTGGAGCTCAACCTCACCATCTCCAACTTCACCCCCAAGCCGCACACGCCGTTCCAGTGGCACAGCGTGAGCACAGAGGAATTCCGACGCCGCCAGCAGCTGCTGAGAGATGCCCTGCGTCAGCTGCGCGGCATCAAGACCAACTTCACCGATGTGCGCCTCTCGGCGATCGAAGACTTCATCGGCCGCGGCGACCGCCGTCTGGCTCCGGTGATCGAGGCCGCCTGGCGGGCCGGGGCGGGGCTCGACGCCTGGTTTGAATCGGCCGAGCGCAGCTACGCCGCCTGGACCGGCGCGATCGAGGCCGCTGGCCTGGGCGGGCGCTACCGCGCCCTGGAGATGGGGTTCTGGAGTGCGGCCGAGGCCCTCAGTGCCGAGGATCTCGACAGCTTCTGCCGCCAACCGCTCCCGTGGGACCACATCGACAGCGGGGTTGACAAGATCTGGCTGGCTGAGGATCTGCAGCGGGCTCTGGCCTCCACCGTGGTGCCCGACTGCTCCTTCGAGGGCTGCAGCAGCTGCGGGGTCTGCGGGCCGGAGCTGGGCCACAACGTGGTGATCCCTCCGCCAGCCATCCCGCCGGCTTTGCCCCAGCGGGCCCCGGCCAGCGAGCGGGTGTGCCGGCTGCGCATCGGCTTCGCCAAGACCGGCTCCCTTGCCCTGATCAGCCACCTCGATCTGCTGCGCCTGCTGGAGCGGGCCCTGCGCCGCACCGGCCTGCCGGTGAGCTACACGGGCGGCTTCCACCCCCTGCCGCGCCTGCAGGTGGCCCTGGCCTTGCCGCTGGGGGTGGAGGGTCTTGGGGAGTGGTTCGACCTGGAGTTCACCGAGCCGGTGGAGCCTGCCGTGGTGCGTGCGCACCTACAGGCCGAGTTGCTGCCCGGTCTGCAGCTGCTCTCAGCGGCGGTTGTGCCCACGTTCGGCCCCAGCCTCTCCCAGGAGCTTCAGGAGGCCCACTGGCGCATCGAGCTGCTTCCAGCACCTGCGGAAGGAGCAGCTGCTGCCCCACCCCCCGATCCCGCCAGCTGGATGGCGGCCACGGCGCATCTGCTGGCTGCCGATGAGCTGCCCTGGCACGACCACGACAAGAAGGGGAGGCCCCGCAGCCGCGATTGCCGACCCTTTCTGATCGATCTGGCGCCGCACGAGCCTGGGGTGCCTGGCCCTGCCCCGGAGCAGCCCGGATCGGTGACGCTGGAGCTGCGGGCCCGGATTGATGCCCAGGGCCGCAGCCTGCGGCCTGAGCATCTGCGCCACTGGCTCAGCGATGTCCTGGCTCAGCCGCTGCGGCTCGGTCGCATCGAGCGTTGTGCCCTTATGCTCAGGGCGTGCTAGCTTGCCTTCAGAACGGCAACTGATTCACTCAGGATCTCCTCCACGAAGGGTTTCCTGTCTGCTTCCAGTTCCGCTCCAAAGCCTTCTCTTCAGGCTGCTTTCTAGAGAGCTCCTCGTCGGAAGCGCTTTTCACATTCACGCCTCACGGTGCGTTATTTCCGCGTGGCTCAGGGTCGGGACGACTCCCGCTCCGAAAGCACTTTCAGTTAACTATTTCTTTTCTGGGTTCTTTTGCCGTCCTGAAGCGGTCCGGGCCCGGGGCTCCAAGCCATGGACCCTGGGTATCCGCTCTGACCCTGTCCGGATCCGGCACCTGAACCCTGATCTCCGTTCCCAGGCCCCCGGGGTCTTCCCTCCTATTCTCCATGCCCCAGCAGATCGTCATCGCCGAGCAGCTGCGGATCGCCGCGGTGCTCACCGACGAACGCGTCGATGAACTCGTGGTGGCCCAGGGCCGCTATCAGATTGGCGACGTCTACCTCGGCACGATCGAAAACGTGCTGCCCGGTATCGATGCCGCTTTCGTGAATATCGGCGAGAGCGAGAAGAACGGCTTCATCCACATCACTGATCTCGGTCCACTGCGCCTCAAGAAGGGTGGCGCCGGCATCACCGAGCTGCTCGAGCCCCGCCAGAAGGTGCTCGTCCAGGTGATGAAGGAGCCCACCGGCACCAAGGGTCCCCGCCTCACCGGCAACCTCACCCTGCCCGGCCGCTTCCTCGTCCTCCAGCCCCATGGCCAGGGGGTCAACATTTCACGCCGCATCAACAGCGAGAACGAGCGCAACCGCCTGCGGGCCCTCGGCGTGTTGATCAAGCCCCCCGGGGCGGGCCTGCTGATCCGTACCGAGGCTGAAGGCGTCTCCGAGGAGCTGCTGATCGATGATCTCGAGGCTCTGCTGCGCCAATGGGAAGCGATTCAGCAGGCGGCCGAGACCGCCACCCCGCCGGTGCTGCTCAATCGCGATGAAGACTTCATTCATCGCGTGTTGCGCGATTTCTACAGCCCCGACCTGGTGCGCGTCGTCGTCGACAGCCCCGAGGCGGTCGGCCGGGTGAACGCCTTCCTCGGCGCCGATCAGGCCAACCTGCTGGTCGAGGCCCACGACGAATCCACCGAGATCCTTGAGCACTATCGCGTCAACGCCGCGATCCGCGATGCGCTCAAACCCCGCGTGGAGCTTCCCTCCGGCGGCTACATCATCATCGAGCCCACCGAGGCGCTCACGGTGATTGATGTCAATTCCGGCTCCTTCACCCGTTCCGCCAATGCTCGCGAAACGGTCCTCTGGACCAATTGCGAGGCGGCAGTGGAGATCGCCCGTCAGCTGAAGCTGCGAAACATCGGTGGCGTTGTGGTGATCGACTTCATCGACATGGAGTCGCGCCGCGACCAGCTGCAGATGCTGGAGCACTTCACCCAGGCGGTGCATCACGATTCGGCCCGCCCCCAGATCGCCCAGCTCACCGAACTCGGCCTCGTTGAGCTCACCCGCAAGCGCCAGGGGCAGAACATCTACGAGCTCTTCGGTCGCGCCTGCCCAAGCTGCGGCGGCCTCGGCCATGTGGCTGTGCTGCCCGGCCGCGATACCCTCCAGCCCCTGGCCACGGTGTCGGGCCTGGTGCGCACCGCGACCCCCACCCGCTCCGAGGTGGTCGCCGCGCCGGCCGCCGCTGAGGGCGGAGCTGGCCGCCGCCGCCGCGGCGGCCGTTCCGGCGATGCCGCCGATACCCAGGCCTACGGCACCGACGCGGCGGGCCTGGGAGCCGCCGTTGAGGCCGATTTCGGCGCCTCCAACGGCGCCGGCGTCCATGCTGCCGGCAGAACTGCGGCTGGTGGCAACGGGCAGGGTAGCGGCGGTGAGGCCGGCTCCCGCAGGCCGGAGCCCGAGCTGGTGGCCGTACCGATGGACGATGACCAGGAGCTGGTCTATGGCTGGCTGGGGCTCAGCCCGGTCCTGCTGCTTGATCCCCCCCCCAGCGGCGACAATCTGATGGTGCGGGTGGTGCGGCCCGGCAGCGACCCCGAGGCCGTGCTCGAGGAGGCGCGCCAGCAGCTGGCCGCCAGCGGTTCGCGCCGCCGCCGTGGCCGTGGCCGTGGCGGCGCCGACGCCCGGCCCCAGGCGGGCGACGGCATCTCGATGTACCCGGTCGAGGAATCGGCTCCGGCTCTGGTGGAGATCACGCCGCTGCCCGTGGAGATTCCAGGCAGCATCACCCAGGCCGAGCTCGTCACGGTTGCCGTGCCGGCCCGCCGTAGCGTCAGCCGCAGCACCACCGCCACCTCCGCCCCCGCCACTACAGCAACGCTGGTTGTCACTGAGGAGGATCAGGAGGCCGAGGAGCCGCGCCGCCGCCGTCGCCGCTCCTCGGCCACGGCCTGAGCCCTGCCAGTGGCGCGGCGGTGGTTGGCCTGGATCTGATCCATGACGATGATCCCTGGGCCGGAAGGGATCCCGCTGATTGTGCCGGTGTCGATGAGGTGGGTCGCGGCGCCCTGTTCGGACCTGTGTTTGCAGCGGCGGTGGTGTTGCCCTGCTTCGCCCTGGAGCCCCTGGCGGCGGCCGGCCTCACCGACAGCAAGAAGCTCAGCTCCCGCCGCCGCGCCGCCCTGGTGCCCCAGATCCGTGCCCATGCCCTGGCCTGGGCGATCGGCCAGGCCAGCGCTGCCGAGATCGACCGCCACGGCATCCGCCCTGCCACCGAACGGGCGATGCGGCGGGCCCTCGCCCGCCTGGCACGGCCGCAGGAGCTGGGGAGGGCTGAACCATGGATCCCGAAGCTGGTGGTTGTGGATGGATCCCTGCCGCTGCGTGGCTGGAGCGGCGCCCAGATCACCCTGGTGCGCGGCGACAGCCGCTGTGCCGCCATCGCAGCCGCCAGCGTGTTGGCCAAGGAGGAGCGCGACGCCCTGCTGCGCCGCCTCGCCTTGCGCTTTCCCGACTACGGCCTCGAACGCCATGCCGGCTATGGCACCCTGCAGCACCGCTCGGTCCTGCAGCGCCTCGGCCCCACCCCCCTGCACCGGCTCAGCTTTCTGGGTGGCTGTGGCACCAGCCCTCGAAGTCGGCCACCAGCTGGTTCCTCACCCGCTTCCTGATTCCCTGCAGGATGCCGCTCAGAACGGAGCGGCCGGTGGCCTCCAGCACCTTCGGCGGAATCAGCTTCAGCAGCGGCGGCTGACTCACGCTCACCGCCAGGCTCGCCTCCCCCTCCAGCCCTGACGGCTCGGCGCTCAGCCAGGAGCAGAGCTGGAGCTGAAAGTCATCCACCAGGCCCAGCCCCTCGAGCTTGCAGTCGAGCGCGTTGAGTTCCAATCGGCCGTTGCCCTGCTTCACCTGCAGCTCCACGATCGGCTGGATCTGCAGCTGGAACACCTGCACCCGGGTGACGGTATAGCGGTATCGGCCCGTTCCCAGCGGCTCCAGCTGGCTGGGATCCAGCAGGGCGTTCACCACCCTTCGCTCATCGGCCAGATAGGTGGCCAGCCGCTCGCCGCGCTCCAGCACCGGTAGCGAGAGCTGCTGAGCAGCGCGGAAGGCCAGGGGCATGGCCAGCGGCCCGGCAGGGCATGATCCTATCGATCACCCTCGCCGTGCCTTTCACCATGCGCGTCGCCTTTCTCGGCCCCGTGGGCACCTACGGGGAACAGGCCACCCGCAGGCTCGTGGCCCTCGCCGGTCACGCTGATGCCGAACTGGTGCCCCAGCAGGGGATCCGAGCCGTCATTCAGGCGGTCGCCGCCGGCCGCTGCGAGGCGGCGGTGGTACCGGTGGAGAACTCGGTGGAGGGCGGGGTCACCGCCTGCCTCGATGCCCTCTGGGAGCATCCGGATCTGGCGGTGGAGCGGGCCCTGGTCCTGCCGATCCGTCATGCCCTGGTGGGCAGCGGTCCGATCGAGGCGATCAGCGAGGTGCTTTCCCATCCTCAGGCCCTGGCCCAGTGCAGCCAGTGGCTCTCCGACCACCTCCCGGATGCCCTGCAGCTCCCCACCAGCTCCACGGCCGAAGCAGCCCGCATGGTGAAGGGCAGCCGTTTCCGCGCCGCGATCGCCTCCCGAGAGGCGGCGGCCGAACATCAGCTGCAGGTGCTCGCCTATCCGATCAACGATGTGGCGGGCAACTGCACCCGTTTCCTTCTGCTGCGCCGCGGCCCCCGCTCCCAGGATGGACCCCTGGCCAGCCTGGCCTTCTCGCTCCATTCCAACCTGCCCGGCGCCCTGCTGGAGGCTCTCGGCTGCTTCGCCCGCCAGGGGCTCAACATGAGCCGCATCGAGTCTCGCCCCTCGAAGCGCGAGATGGGCGAGTACCTGTTCTTCGTTGACCTCGAACTGCCACAAGGTGCGGGCCCGCTGGATCGGGCCCTGTCCGAGCTGCGGCCCCTCTGCGAACACCTCACTCTGTTCGGCGCCTATCCGCTCGACAACCTGGCAGGCGACGATCCGGTGCTCTGAGCGTCGCTCACATCACCTTTGGTGCCGCGGAACACGCCGAAGCGCATCAGACCGCTGCGGAAGGCCCAGTCCATCAGTAGCAGGGTCGGAGTCTCGCGCAGCCCCTGCAGCACCGCCTTCGGACCGAGCCCCAGCACCGCGCCGGGGCGGCGCAGGCCCTCGAGGATCGAATCGCGCCAGGAGGGCACTGTGGCTGCGGTCCAGTCAGCGGTGTCCACCCCCATGCCGCCGGCCCAGGGGCTTGCTTCGAGATGGCGGCTGAGGCCTTCGATGCTGGCGAATTCCGGATGGGCCCACTGGTCTAGCAGCTGGCGCATCACCCGCCGCTCAACGGCATTCATGGCGCCATCGACGGGATCCCGCCGGTTCCAGTCGGCCACCACCAGCCGGCCGCCGGGCCGCAGCACCCGCAGCAGTTCGTCGGCGTAGCGCTGCTTGTCGGCCATGTGGGGGCCCGCCTCCACGCTCCATACCGCGTCGAAACCCCGCCCGGCCGCCCCGTCGGGCAGATCCAGGGCCAGGGCATCCATCACCGAGAAACGGCAGCGCTCCTGCAGGCTGGTGGGTGTGAGTTCACGGGCCCGTTCGATCTGGGCGGGACTGATACTGATGCCGAGCACCTCGAAGCCGTAATCGCGGGCCAGGATGCGGGCACTGCCGCCGATGCCGCAGCCCACATCGAGCAGCCGCGATCCCGGCGGCAGCCGGTCGAGGCCGCTCCAGTGCACCAGGGCATGCACGAAATCAGCCTTGGCTGCCCGGAAATCGCGCCGCCCCGGGGGGTCGCCGTAGTGGCCCAGGTGCACGTGCTCGCCCCAGAGCCTCTCGAGCAGCCGGTCGTCGGTCCAGGCGTCGTAGGCCTGGGCCACACTGGCGGCGCCGGTGTAGCGGCGGTTGCGGCGAAGCCACAACCAGGCCGCCACCGCAAGTGCCGCCGCCGCCAGCAGGCCTGCCGGCAGCGGGCCGCCGCTCAGGGCACCAGCCATCGACTCAGCCCTCCCGTCCGGATGCGCCGCCGGACGGGTCCGGTCCGGAGCCTTCTTCCTCGCCGCCATCCATGGCCAGGCTGCCGAAGGTGTCCTTCAGAACGGTGCGGGCCGCCAGCTGGCGGCGGGTCTGGTCGAGCAGTTCGTATTCCTGACGCAGCCGTTCGCCGGTGTCGGTGATCTCCAGCAGCGCCTGCTGGTGATCGGCCACAGGTCCGCCGAGATGGGCACCGATCCAGAACGAGAGCTCCCTCGGCAGATCGGGCAGATCGCTGGGCAGGGCAGCGGGTTTGCCCACGAGCTTGCCGGTCAGTTCCACCACATCCCGCAGGGCTGTTGTGACCTCCTGGGTGAGCTCGCTGAGCTGCTGGTGACCGTCGCTTACTTCATCCTCGATCCAGCTGACCATCGCCACTCGGAACGGCGCCTCGCGCACGATGTCAAGTACGCGGAAGCGCTGTTGCCCCATGGTGACGATGTTGCTGCGGTCGTCCTCCTGGCTCTGGCAGTGCAGCACCTCGGCACAGCAGCCCACCCCGGACATGCGGTTTTTTCGGGGATCCCAACGGATCACGCCGAAGCGGCGGTCTTCCTCCATCACCGTGCGCAGCATCATGCGGTATCGCGGCTCGAAGATGTGCAGCGGCAGCACCTCCTGCGGAAAGAGCACCACATCGGGCAGAGGGAAAAGCGGCAGCTCCCGCACGGCAAGCTCGCTCACGAAGCCAGCACCCCGAGAGACACGGGGACGAACGGCCCTGTCGCGGCTTGGCGCGGCGAGCGGGTGCCAACAGAACCTGACGTCGGAATGAGCAGCGTCACCATGGACAGAACGCGAGGATCAATCCTAGGCAGGGACGTCCAGCGACCGGGTGCAATGCCATGGGTCAGCCATGACCCCGCTACCGGGGCTCTCCTGGCTCATAGCTTGACTTCAATGTCAACGCCGCTGGGGAGATCCAGCTTCATCAGCGCGTCGATCGTCTTGGCGGACGGGCTGTAGATGTCGATGATGCGGCGGTGCGTACGGGTTTCGAAGTGTTCGCGCGAGTCTTTGTCGACGTGGGGCGAGCGCAGCACGCAATAGATCTTGCGCTTGGTAGGCAGGGGGATCGGACCGATGGCCGTTGCGGCGGTGTGATCGGCCGTTTCGATGATTTTTTCGCAGGAGAGATCCAGCATGCGGCGATCGAAAGCCTTGAGGCGGATGCGAATCTTCTGCTGGGCAAGGGCGGTGGACATGGTGCAGCGGCCTCAGAAGGCGGCAGGAAGGTTGGATTGTCGAGATTCGGGGGCCGAACCCGCAGGTTCAGCCCCTTGAACATGAGATGCAGGAGAGGTGGTCCGTAGACTCACTCGAGGATCTTGGAGACCACGCCGGCACCGATGGTCCGGCCGCCCTCGCGGATCGCGAAGCGCATGCCCTGCTCGATGGCCACCGGGCAAATCAGCTCGCCGGTCATCTGGATGTTGTCACCGGGCATCACCATCTCCACGTTGGAGCCGTCTTCGGCAGTGAAGGCGGTGATCTGGCCGGTCACGTCAGTGGTGCGGATGTAGAACTGGGGGCGATAGCCGGCAAAGAAGGGGGTGTGGCGGCCGCCTTCTTCCTTTTTGAGCACGTACACCTGACCCTCGAACTTGGTGTGGGGCTTGATTGAGCCGGGCTTGACCAGCACCATGCCGCGTTCGATATCTTCTTTCTGAATGCCGCGCAGCAGCAGACCCACGTTGTCGCCGGCCATACCCTCATCGAGCAGTTTGCGGAACATCTCCACACCGGTGACGGTGCACTTGCGGGTGTCCTTGATGCCGACGATCTCGACCTCCTCTCCCACCTTCACCTTGCCGCGCTCAATCCGGCCGGTGGCCACGGTGCCGCGACCGGTGATCGAAAATACGTCTTCGACGGCCATCAGGAAGGGCTTGTCGATTTCGCGCTCGGGCTC
>JBIIJS010000252.1:0-3348 GCA_044233605.1 Cyanobium sp.
CTTGGCGGCGATGTCGAAATCCACCGCCAGCCGATAGGTGATCGGCTGGTGCACCGCCTCCCGGGGGAAGTGCAGGGTGAGGCGCCGTTTCACGCATCCAGGCCCGATGCCCGGACCATAGCAAGAGCGAACCGCCCCGGCCCCCGTCGCAGGAATCCGGCTGCCAGAGTGCTCGTCCTGCCTGCATCACCGCCATGGCGCCCTCTCCGACGCCCCCCGCCGCAAGCGGAGCTGCTGCCGGTGGCCCTGCCGGCCTGGGCCGGCGCGAGCGGATGCTGCTCGCCGCAGTGGCTGCGGCCCTGGCCCTGCTGCTGGTGTGGCTGCGGGGCGGGCTGCACCCGGAGGCCTCGCTGGAGCGACTGGCGCGCCGCTCGCCGGAGCTGACCACCGCCCTGGCCGATGGGCGCCCCACGCTGGTGGAGTTCTACGCCGACTGGTGCTCGGCCTGCCGGGCGATGGCGCCGGCAATGGAAGGCCTCGAAAGGCGCCACCAGGGCGCCCTCGATGTGGTGCTGCTCAACGTCGACAATCCCCGCTGGCAGGAGGAGATCGATCGCTACGGGGTGAACGGCATCCCCCACCTGGAGTTCTTCGATGGCGAAGGTCACTCCGTGGGCCGCTCGCTGGGGGCCCGCCGCCCCGAGGAGCTGGAGGCCCTCACCGTCGCCGTACTCAGCGGCAGCCCGCTGCCGCCGCTGGCGGGGGTGGGGGCGATCAGCGACCTGGCCGAGGCCCCCGCACCCGCCGCCGCCGCCACCGCAACCCCGGCAGGGGCTCCGGTGGGTCCGCGCAGCCACGGCTGAGGCCGCGCCGCCGCAGGGTTGGGTCAGACTGCCGCCCAGCCCGCCCCAGCGCCTCGGCCATGCCCGCCGCCCTCCCCTCCGAGCCGATGGATCCCCGCTTCCGGGTGGATCTGATCGCCGCCACGCCCAACCCGCAGCAGTGCGTGTACGCCGGCATGCATCAGGATTACAGCGAGGGCTTCGTGGCCGCCGACCGGGCCGACTGGCCCGACGAGCAACGCGCCGGCGAGATCTGCGTGAAGCGCCTGCTGGCCGGCGAGCGCGGCCACTACGGCCCGCTGGAGCACGCCCAGATCGTGCTCAACGTGGGCTGGTTCCCCCATTCGGTGATGCAGCAGGCGCGCACGCATCGGGTGGGCGTGAGTTTTGATGTGCAGTGCCTGGCGGCGGACACCGAAATCACCTTCCTGCACAGCTCCGGCGCCCTGCGCAGGATCCGGATCGCCGAACTGCACGACCTCTGGACCAATGGCGAGCGGGCCCATCGTGCACGCCACCAGCGCGGCCGCCAGGGAGAAGAGCCTGGCAGCTACCGCCGCGACTGCCGCAGGCGCCTTCAGAAGATGAAGCTCCGGGTGCTGAACGAAGACACCGGTTTCTTCGAGACGAGCCACATCCGCGAAGTGATCTGCAGCGGGCTGCAGCCTGTGTACAGGCTCACGATGGAAGACGGCCGCAGCCTCGACTGCACGAGCAACCATCGTCTGTTCACCCCGGACGGCTGGCAGACCATGGGGGAAGCGGTGGGGCTGCGCACCCGTCGCGACGGCAGCGTGCGCAGCTTCCGCCGCACCGCCAGGGTGATGGCCAACGGCAATGTGGCGGCCGGCAGCGGCGCCTACCGCGACCAACACTGGCTGCGGGAGCAGATCGAGAGCGGCGCTTCCGTGGGCGAGATGGCCGATCGGGCGGGCTGCTCCGCCCCCACGATCCGGGTCTGGGCGCGGCGCCATCAGCTCCACCTGCCGAACAGCGACAGCCGCTTCAAGCCGGGCCAAAAGCCCTGGAACCACAATCCTGAAGCGCCCTGGCGGCAGCGTGAATGGCTGAGCCAACAACTGACGGCCGGCCTGCATGCCGATGAAATGGCCGAGCTGGCGGGATGCTCCGTGGAAGCCATCAAGAAATGGGTGTACCAGCACGGCCTCACCCTGAATCGCCGCGCGCCCGGCTTCCAGCGCGGCATGCAGCCCTGGAACCTGGGCCGTGGCGGCTACCGGCTGCAATTGTCGGAGGCCTCACGCGCGGCACGCCGCGCCCAAGGCCAGCGCATCACCAAACGGGGCCCTGCCTCCAATTTCTGGAAGGGAGGGGTGTCCTCAGAACGGGTGTTGATCGGGGCCTGGACCCGGCAGGTCGCGCCCCGGGTGCACCAGTGCTTTGACCACACCTGCCAGCGCTGCGGCCTGCGGGGCAGCGACAGCCAGCTGCATGCCCATCACATCGTTCCGGTGCATGCCGATCCGGGCCAGGCCTATGAGCTCGACAACCTGGTGAGTCTCTGCCAGCCCTGCCACATCTTCCTTCATCAGCACAACCTCGAGGCCACCTTCGCCGCCGCCCTGCAGCCAGGCAGAAACACCGAGAGTTGGTCAGTCAAACCCCGCCCCCAGGGGAGGAAGCTGAGGGCCCATCCCCTCACCGTGACGAATGTGGAATACCTCGGCGTGCAGATGACCTACGACCTGGAGGTGGAAGAGCCCTGGCATAACTTTGTGGCCAACGGGCTCGTGGTGCATAACTCGATGCGCTACACCGGCGAGCGCATCTGTCGCGCCGCCAAAGGTGAATTAGAGCTCGAAGAAGTGTTCTACCTGAGGCCTGTGGGCGACTACAGCGACCGGCAGGGCAAGAAGTATCACTATTCGATCGAACAACGGGCGATCGATCTCGATCTGTGCCGCGCGGCCGCCGAGCGCTACCGCGACCTGTTGGAAGCCGGCTACGCCGAGGAGCACGCCCGCGGCATCCTGCCGTTCGACTACCGCCAGCACTTCGTGGTGAGCTTCAGCCTGCGGGCCTTCCTCCACTTCCTCGACCTGCGCGCCAAACTCGACGCCCAGCAGGAAATACGGGCCCTCTGCGACCTGATGTGGCCGCACCTGCAGAGCTGGGCGCCGCAATTCGCCCACTGGTACGAAAAGAGCCGGCTGCATAAGGCCAGGCTGGCGCCCTAGCACAACCGATTGGGCGCACTTGTCTGTGCGAAGCTTTACACCCGCGCCAACGTCACCCGCTCCGGCTGATGCTGGTATTTGCCGGCGCGGTCCTGGTAGGTGGTTTCACAGGGATCGCCCTCGAAGAACAGCAGCTGGCAGATGCCCTCCTCGGCGTAGATACGGCAATCGGCGCCGGAGGAATTGCTGAACTCCAGGGTGAGATGGCCCTCCCAGCTTGCTTCAGCGGGAGTGGTGTTCACGATGATCCCCAGCCGCGCGTAGGTGCTCTTGCCCAGGCAGATCACGGTGATGGTGGGCGGCACCTTCAGCTTCTCCAGCGCCACCCCCAGGCCGTAGGAATGGGCCGGCAGGATGAAGTAGCGGCC
>JBIIJS010000253.1:0-3333 GCA_044233605.1 Cyanobium sp.
GCCATGAAGCCGATCGCCTGGTGCTGGAAAAGCCTGAGCAGATCAAACAACGGCTCAAGGCTCGCTTTGCCCAGGTGCCGTTGGAGAGCCGGCGGGAGGGTGTGGGGTGACGGTGGTGCAGAAGGCGCTTTCCGCAGGGGTGGCCATGGTGCGACATGCCGCGGGGATTCAACCGAAAGGCGTTTCGCCCTTACCTGGATTCCAGTTCCGCAGGCAGGCGAGGAGCTATCTCGGCCCCTGTTCTCAGAGCGTCAGCCGTTGGCCCACCCGGGCCACGTGCTGGCGCAGGGGTTCGGGCAACTCGTGCTGCAACGAAAGATCGATGCTCCAGGGGAGCAGCAGGTCATCGAGGGCGGCCATGAGCCGCAGGCGGTGGTGGTGGCGGAGATTCGGCGCCACCAGAGTGAGATCGATATCGGAGCCGGGGCGATGGCGACCCATGGCGCGGGAGCCATAGAGCCACACCTCCTGCACGGCGGGCTCGGCGCTGAGCACAGCCAGCAGCCGAGCCGAGGCCTCCGGCGGCAGGCCGGGAATCCCAGCGATGGCGGCGGGCGGTTCAGCCATCCCCCTCCTCGGCGGCGGTGGCCTGAACCCGCTCGCTCAGCACCAGGCGTAGCTCCCGGAAGCAGGACAGGTAACGAGTCTCCACCTGCTGGCTCACCTGCTCGGCCGTGCTGCGGTTGTAGGTATGACTGGTGAGGTTGCGGTCTTGCACCATGGCCATCCAGCCCTCGCCATCGCCGATCAGGCCCACCCGGAAGGCCAGCCGCAGAGTGTCGCGCGAACCGATCAGGCCGGTGTTGCCCTCCGCCAGCAGCAGATCGCGCAGTGTGTTCCAGCCCAGTTCAAAGCAGTACTCAAAGGCCTTGATCAGACCCTGACGCTCCCGCTCGTTGAGCGCTGGGGGCTGGAAGAAGGTTTCCAGCTGGTCGAGGGCCTGGCAGAAGTTGGCGAAGCGCTGCTGCCAGCGGATATCGGGCGGCATGGCGGCGAGGCTGATGGGTGCAGTCTGCACCGGGCCCCACTGTCGGGGAGATCGTCTGCGCTGCCACGGTTGGCCGTGGGTTTGTGTGGGTCAGACCGCGGCCATCGGCCACTGGCCCTTGATCAAGCGAACCCCTCCCAGATCGGGATGACGCAGCTGGCCTGGATCGCGCTGTCATGGGTCGCGAGGGGCAGTCCATGGCAGAGCGCTGTCGCCACGATCAGCCGGTCGGCAGGGTCACCATGGAAGCTTGGCGGCAATTGATCCAGGGCCACCACCACGTCGACATCCGGGGGCAGCACGGCAACCACGCCAGGGGCAGCAGCCAGATGCAACCAGGCTGGGAAGGGCCGATCCAGCGACAGACGCCCCTTGCTGTGCAGCATTTGCGCTTCCCAGAGGCTCATGGCCGAGAGGCCACAGCCATCGGCCGCCGCCAGCCGATCCAGGGAGCGTCGCTCTGGTGGGGAGAGGCGTTCGGAACCCAGCACCCACCAGATCCAGACATGGGTGTCGAGCAGAACCTTCACCGCAGGGCATCAAACGACCCGGCATCCAGTACAGACTCCTCCGGCTCCATCGCCAGCTCACCGGAACCACGCAGCCTCTCCCATGGGCGCGGGTGTATGGCGGCGTTGCCGGCGGGCGGTGTGAGGCGCGCCACGGTTTTGCCATGGCGCGTGATCTCCACCACCTCGCCGCCGCTCTCCACCTGGCGGATCAACTCCAGACACTGGGCGCGGAAACGGGTCACGGAAATGTCCATTTCGCCATCGTAATGGGCATTTCAATGCTGCCAGCCAGCCTCTGCCCCAGGGAGCCAGAGACCCTTTCAGCCGGATTCCCAATAAAAGCCATTCATTGAGAATCCTGTTAGCCTGCGTTTATTGAGAATCCGAGTGGGCCATGGCCAGAGGCGAGCAGGTGATCCGAGCCCCAGCGCAATTGGGGATGCTGCTCCGGGGTGCCCGGAGGGAGCGGAGGATGAGTCAGCAGGAGCTCGCCCTCAAGGCGGGCGGCACGAGCCAGGCCCGGCTCTCCCAGCTCGAATTGCAACCGGGTCGACTCACCGTGGAGCGGCTCCTGTTGATCCTGGCCGCCCTCGACCTCGAATTGGTGGTGCGGCCCCGAGAGACCGTCATCGAGCCGGCCGAGTGGTGATGGGCAGACCAACGCGGGCGCGCTCCCTGGCGGTGTGGATGAACGGAGAACGGGTCGGCACCTGGTCGTTGCCGACTCGCGGGCCTCAGCAGTTCACCTACGCCGAATCCTGGCTGCAGTCCAGTCAGTTCCGCCCGTTGTCGTTGTCTCTGCCGGCTGGCCTCGGCAGCTCAGCGCTCAGCGGCAACGCCGTGGAGAGCTGGTTTGACAACCTCCTCCCGGATAACGACGCCATCCGCCGAAGAGCCCAGGCTCGGTTTCAGGCTGCCAGCACCAGTGCCTTCGATCTGCTGGCTGCGATCGGCCGTGACTGTGCCGGAGCCGTGCAGCTGCTTCCGCCAGACCAGGTGCCCAGTGGAATCGATCGCATCGAGGCCCGGCCTCTGAGCAACGAGGAGATCGGCCAGCGCCTGCGCGCCGTGACGGCGATGCCGGCTCCAGGATCTCTGGGCCCTGAGGCGGATGAGCTCCGGCTCTCTGTGGCCGGTGCACAGGAGAAAACAGCCTTCCTGCTGCACGAGCACCAATGGTGTCTGCCGCTGGGGAGTACGCCCACCACCCACCTCTTCAAGCTGCCGATGGGGGTGATCGGTGAGGGGCAGATTGATTTCAGCACCTCGGTGGAAAATGAGTGGCTCTGCGGCAGGCTGCTCCGGGCTTATGGCCTGCCGATGGCCTCAACGGAAATGGCCCACTTTGACGGCGAGCGCTGCCTGATTGTGCAGCGCTTCGATCGGCGACTGCATTCCAGTGGCACCTATCGGCTGCGCCTGCCAACCGAAGATTGCTGCCAGGCCACCTCTACTCCAGCCGCCAACAAATACGAAAACGATGGCGGCCCCGGCATGGCAGCCATTGCCGCGTTGCTGGCTCAATCCTCAGAACGCAGCGACCTGACCAGTTTCTTCAAGGCGCAGGTGTTGTTCTGGATGCTGCGCGCCATTGATGGCCACGCCAAAAACTTCAGCCTTTTCCTTAATCCACGCGGACGCTTTCGGCTCACTCCGCTCTACGATGTGCTCTCGGCCTGGCCGGTGATTGGAGGGAGCAGCGGCCAATGGCCCCAGCAAAAGCTCAAGATGGCGATGGCCTGGTTTGGTGAAAAGGGCCGCTACACCAAACCTTTGGAGATCACAGGCCGTCGCATGCTGCTCACCGCAAAACGGCTTGGACTGGGCGACGCC
>JBIIJS010000063.1:0-13243 GCA_044233605.1 Cyanobium sp.
GGGTGGTCTTGCCGATGCCGCGCCGCGGCACGTTGAGCACCCGCAGCAGGCTGACGGTGTCGGCCGGATTCACCAGCAGGCGCAGGTAGGCCAGCACGTCTTTGATCTCGCGCCGGTCGTAGAAGCGCAGGCCGCCCACCACCAGGTAGGGGATGCCCCAGCGCACCAGCGATTCCTCCATCGCCCGGCTCTGGGCGTTGGTGCGATAGAGCACCGCCATGTCGCCCCAGCGCAGCTCCGGGTGGGCGGCCTCCAGCATGCGCATGCGATGCACCACCGCCTCGGCCTCGGCGATCTCGTCGTCGCAGCGGGTGAGACTGATCGGTTCGCCCTCGCCCCGGGTGGGGCGCAGCACCTTGTCGATGCGCTCGCTGTTGTGGGCGATCAGGGCATTGGCCGCCTCGAGAATCGTGGCCGTGGAGCGGTAGTTCTCCTCCAGCTTCACCATCGTGCGGGTGACCTCATCGGCGGCGCGGTCGCCGAAGTCGGCCTGGAAGCCCATCAGGATCTTGAAGTCGGCGGCGCGGAAGCTGTAGATGCTCTGGTCGGCGTCGCCGACCACAAACACCGATCGATCCGCCCAGTCGTCGAAAGCGGCCGGGTCGCGGCCGTCGGCCACGAGGAGCTTGATCAGGTCGTACTGGGTGCGGTTGGTGTCCTGGTACTCATCCACCAACACATGACGGAAGCGGCGGTGCCAATAGCGGCGAACCTCATCGTTCTGGCGCAGCAACTGCACCGGCAGCAGCAGCAGATCGTCGAAGTCGAGGGCGTTGTTGGCGGAAAGGGCGCGACGGTAAAGACGGTAGGCCTCGGCCAGCTTGCGGTCGCGCACCCCCTCAGCGTTGGCCTCAAGCTGCTCGGGCAGCCAGCCCTGGTTCTTGGCGTTGCTGATCGCCCAGCGCACTTTCTTGGGCTCGAAGCGCTTGGGGTCGAGGCCCAGCTCCTGGGTGACGATCTCCTTGACCAGGCTCTGGGCGTCGTTTTCGTCGTAGATCGAGAACTGGCGCGTCCAGCTGAGCCCCTCGGGGTCCTTGAACTTGTCGATGTCGAAACGCAGCAGGCGCGCGAACAGGGCATGAAAGGTGCCGATCCAGAGGTCCTTGATCACCTCGCGGTAGATGTGGCTGCGCAACCGTTTCTGCTCGATCGCCGGCAGGGTGCTCCAGGGTTGGCCGTACTGGCTCTGGGCCAGCCGCTGGGCGAGCAGCAGCTCCAGCCGCTCCTTCATCTCGCGGGCGGCCTTGTTGGTGAAGGTGACCGCCAGCAACTGATCCGGGTCGACGCCGTGATGCCCCACCAGGTGGGCGATGCGGTGAGTGAGGGCGCGGGTCTTGCCGCTGCCGGCACCGGCCACCACCAGCAGCGGCCCGTTGTGGTGATCCACCGCCCGGCGCTGGGCGTCGTTGAGGCCGGCCAGGAAGCTCATCAGCTGCATCGTATCGACCCCGACCACCGCCCCGACAACGGTGAGGGGGAGCCCTACATTGCCTCCGAGCCAGGGTGCCGATGCCGACCAGCACTGCCACCGAACCGATCCGCATCTTCATCGGCTACGACCGCCGCGAGCGGGCGGCCACCAACGTGCTGATCGACAGCCTTTATCAGCACAGCAGCCTGCCGATCGCCGTCACGCCGATCGTCACCGCCC
Source organism: Cyanobium sp. (assembly GCA_044233605.1). Lineage (GTDB taxonomy): Bacteria > Cyanobacteriota > Cyanobacteriia > PCC-6307 > Cyanobiaceae > Cyanobium. The sequence goes on from JBIIJS010000063.1 coordinate 1,652, forward strand.
AGCTAGGGGCGCTCTACAGCCGGCAGCGCGATCCGAAGCAGAGCACTGATTTCTCCTTCACCCGTTTCCTTGTGCCCCACCTGTGCGACTACCGGGGCTGGGCCATCTTCATGGACTGCGACATGCTCTGCCGCGGCGACATCGCAGAGCTCTGGCAGGCCCGTGATGAGAGCTATGCGGTGCAGTGCGTGCAGCACGATCACGTTCCGAGTGAAACGAGCAAGTTTCTCGGCGAGGTGCAGAGCGCCTACCCGAAGAAGAACTGGAGTTCGCTGATGCTGCTCAACTGTGGCCGCTGCACGGCGCTCTCGCCTGAGTACGTGAGCAACGCCAGCGGCCTAGAGCTGCATCGCTTCCACTGGCTGGCGGGCGACCACGAGATCGGCGCCCTGCCCGACCGCTGGAACCACCTCGTGGACGTGCAGCCGGCACCGCAGGCCACTGCCATCGAGGGGGGGCCCGCTCTGCTGCACTGGACCCTCGGAGGGCCCTGGTTCCGCGAACAGCAAGCCATGGGAGGCACTCTCGCAGCTGAGTGGTATCGCGCCCGAGATGACGCGATGCGCATGTGGGACTGAGCCGCGTCGCCGACGACGGAGGCCCTGCCGCGATCCCGCCGCTCAGCGTGGTCACCGTCTGCATGAACCGGCGCGAGCACCTGCTCACAACCGCACCACAGGTCGCGGCCTGGCCCCACCACCATGAACACCTGATCGTCGACTGGAGCAGCCGCCAGCCCCTGCGCCGCGACGAGCTGCCCGAGGACCCGAGGCTGCGGCTGCTCCGGGTGGAGGGCGAAAGCCGCTGGAATCTCTGTCGCGCCTACAACTTCGCCCTCGCCCAGGCCCGCGGAGCATGGCTGCTGAAGCTCGATGCCGACGCCTGGCCCACCCTGCGCTTCGATCCCGCCGATCCCTCGCTGCGGCTACCCGATGGTGGGTCCCTCTGCGCCTTTGGCAGCGGCCCGGAGGGGCGCAGGGGTCAGCTGCTGATCGAACGGTCCCTGTTCATGGCGGTGGGGGGCTTCCATGAGTTGATGGTGGGGTACGGCTTCGACGACAAAGACCTGCAGGCGCGGCTGCGACTGCACACCGGCGTCGAGCCCGCCGTGATGCCGCCCGACTGGCTGGCGGTGATCGCCCACGGCGACGAGGAACGGGCCGGCCAGGGGCGGTCGGCGCAGCGCGGCGGGCTGGAGGTGGCCCGGGGGGAGGCAGCGATGCGTGCATCACGCCTGGCCAACCGGCTGGTGGCAGCCCACTGCCCCTGGGGAGCGCACAGCCTGCGGTCCCGCTACCGGGAGGAAATGCCTGAACAGTGGCGCCTGGAACCGGCCTCGCAGCCGCATCCTCCGGCGGAGGTGGCGGCGGAGCTGGAGCACGCCAGGCGCATGATCTTCTGGGGGGCGCTCCTGGCGATCCCGGAGGTGGGCCTGGAGGTGATGCCGTTCAGCCTGTTCCCACCGGAGAAGGGAGGGCGCTGGCCGCTGCGCTGGTGGCACCGCCTCTGGTGGCACTCCTGCCGGCGGATGGTGCTGCTTCCGGTGCAGCTTCTCGTGGCGGCCCAGGCCCTGCTCACTGAGGGGAGGAGGAGGTCGCCATGAACGAGGCCTCCCGGCTGAGCGTCGTCACCGTGTGCATGAACCGGCGCGAGCACCTGCTCACCACTGCGCCCCTTGTGGCCGCCTGGCACCACCACGATGAGCACCTGATTGTCGACTGGAGCAGCCACGAACCGCTGCGCCGCCACGATCTGCCCAGCGATCCCCGGCTGCGGCTTCTGCGAGTGGAGGGGGAGCGCCGATGGAATCCCTCCCGCGCCTACAACTTCGCCCTGGGCCAGGCTCGCGGCGACTGGCTTGTGAAGCTGGATGCCGACTGCTGGCCCACCGCGCGGCTGGACCCTGCGGGGCTGCTGGCGGCGGGGCCAGTTTGGGTGGGCAGTGGCGGTGAGGGCCGCCACGGCCAGTTTCTGATTGATCGGGCCACCCTCGCTGCCGTCGGCGGCTTCAATGAGTTCCTGCGGGGCTGGGGCTTCGAGGACAAGGATCTGCGCGCCCGGCTGGAGGTGCAGCAGGGCTGGAGGCTCGGCCCGATCCCCACCGTGGCGATCGGCGTGATCCTCCACTCCGACGAGGAGCGGATGGGCCAGCCGCAGGCGGGCGCGGGGCAAGGCCTGCAGCGCAGCCTGGGCCTGGCAACGATGCGCTCCTCCAGGCTGGGCAACCGGTTGCTGGCCGCCCACCTTCCCTGGGGGCCGCGCACTCCGGCCAGCCGCTACGTGGAGGTGGCGCCCGGGGTCTGGCGGGTGATCGGCAGCAGCGTGCCCCAGCCGGACGCCGGGACCATCGATGAAATCGACCATGCCCGCCGCATGGCCTTCTGGAGTTGTTTCCTGGCGATCCCGGAGGTCTTTCTGGAGGAACTTCCTCCCAAACTCGTGCCACCCTCCCGGCAGGGGCTCTGGCCGGTGCGGTGGTGGCACAGGCTCTGGTGGCACAGCGGCAGAAGGCTGCTGAATCTTCCTGTGGGACTACTGGCGCTGGGGCGTGGGCGGCTGGAAGGAATGCGCCGCCTGGGTGGAGGCCTCCGACCTTGATCCGGCTGACACTGGTCAGCAACAGCATGCACCTGGAGGCGGTTCGGCGGCTGCGCAGGCGGCCCGAGCTACGCAGCGTGGCCGGGGAGGCAGCCTTCGACCTGCTGATCTGGGAACCGCGGCGCATGCGGCTGGAGCCGGGCGATCGCCGCCTCTGGCCGCTGCGGCTGCCGGTGAGTTCCATGGTGCTGGCGACGCTGACAGTCCTGGCGCAGATGGGCCTGGTGGGCGAACTGCGCCTGCCCCATCTGCGCAAAGCCGGTCGCGCGCTGCGGATGATCGCCGCGCGGGCGCGGCGGCTGGTGCTCATCGATGACGGCCTCGATCAATACCGGGACGAACCTCGAGCCATGGATCCCGCCCGGTTCCCCATCGGGACCCCCTACTGGCTGTTCTCCGATGCCCCGGCTGCACGGGCGTCCTGGTGCCGGCGGTTCACCTGCCTGGAGCTCGGCCCGCTTTACAGGCCCCGCACCCCCGCACCCCAACCGCAGGAGCAGGGATCCCAGGGCACCCTGGTCATCGATGCACCCGGTCTGGAGCGGCTGGAGGAGGCGAAGGCGGCGCTGCTGCCCAGGCCCTGGCTGGTGCTTCCCCATCCAGTGCGGGAAAAGCGTGCCTGGCCCCTGCCGGCAGCTCCGGGGGATTCTCTGGCGACACAGCCTCCGGAGGAACTGATTCCCAGCTTCCAGGGTCTGATCGTGGTGGGCGAGAGCATGACCCTGCTGGCGGCCGTACGGTTGCGGCGACCCGGCTCAAGACTGCTGATCGCCCTGCCTCGGGGGGTGGATGCAAACCTGGCGCGCCTGGCCGCCGAGCTGGCGGCAAGAGAAGCGGGCGTAAAGCTGCTGGATGATCGGTACTGAGGGCTCGCCACCAACCCTGGCCGCCTCAGCCGCAATCCTCCAGCACCGCAGTGACCTGGGCAGAGGTGGCATCCCAGCGGAAGCTCGCCGCCCGTCGCGGACCGGCCTCAGCCAGCCGGCTGGCCAGGCCGGTTTCCCGTCCCACGGCGACCATGGCGTCACGGATCTCCTCCTGCCGGCGCGGATCCACCAGCAGGCCGGCATCGCCCACCACCTCGGGCAGGGCACCGGCCCGGGCGGCGATCACCGGTGCACCGCAGGCCATGGCCTCCAGCGCCGGCAGACCGAATCCCTCCCAGAGGCTCACCATCAGCAGGGCGCGGCAGCGGTTGAGAAGCTCGAGACGCTCCGCATTGCTCACCCAGGGAATCCAATCGCAGCGGGAGGCGATGCCGAGCTCGGCGGCCAGCCGCTGCAGAGCGGGGGTGGTGCGACGGTCGTGGGGTCCCACCAGCTTCAGCCGCAGCTCGCGACCTGGGTCGGGCAGCTCGGCGAAGGCGCGCAGCAACCGGGCCAGATTCTTGTGGGGGTCGTGGCGGCCGAGCACCAGGAAAAACGGCAGCCGTTCCAGGCCCAGGGGCCGCAGCAGACCCGGATCGAAACCCAGACGGATCGGCACCAGGCGCCGGGCCGGCACCTTCAGCCGGCCATGCACCTCCCGCGCGGTTGCCTCTGAGTTGCACAGCACCCGCACAGCCCGGTGCAGCACAAGCGGCACGTAGGCCAGGTGATAGGCGAGCAGGGGGGTGAGCTGGGGGTAGCGCAGGGGCAGCAGGTCGTGGGCGAGCACCACCGAGCGCACCCCCCGCAGCAGCGGCGCCTCCGGCAGGGGCGAAAGCAGCAGCGGCGCGCCGCTGGCCCGCAACAGCTTCGGCAGCTCGTTCTGCGTCCAGACCAGGCGATCCCAGTGACCGCGGCGGCCGTGCTCCGGGGAGAGGGTGTCGGGGATCGGCACGCTCCCCGGCCGGCCGCCGCCGAGGGGGTCGAGCAGCGGCACCCGGGCCGGATCGAGGGCGTTCACCAGGTCGCGGGCCACCACGCCGATGCCGGTGGGGCGGCGGCTGAGGTAGCTGCCGTTGAACAGGGCAAGAGGCGCGGCATCAACCATGGCGGGCGTTTCAGCGGAGGCGGACGCAGCGGAGAGATGGTGCCGGCATCAGGCGGGCACGCCGCGCAGGCTCTCGGCCACCACCGCGACCAGGGCGGTGAGAACGGCAAGACTGCGGCACGGCTGCAAGGGCAGGCGCAGCAGGCTCAGCGCCAGCAGCCTCAGCGCCCGCAGCGCGAACACCCAGGCGGGGCAGTGGCGCCGCACGAAGCGAAGGTACCCGAGGCTCGAAAGGTGCTGGCGGCGGGGGCCGGGGCCGGCACTGCCGGTGCCGCGCCGGTGCAGCACCCGGGGCCGCGGCAGCCACAGCACCGGCGCACCTCGCTGGCGCTGGCGCAGACACAGATCCATGTCCTCGTAATAGAGGGGAAAGCGCGCATCGAAGCGGAGCGGCGGCCGATGGTCGCCGGGGCGCAGGGCGAGGCTGCAGCCGCTGAGCCAGTCGAGGCTGAGAGGGGCGACACGCAGTTTCTGGCCGGCGCCGATGCGACGACGCCGGAAACGGAAGCCGGGATCGATCCAGCCGCCGCTGGCCTCCAGGCCGCCGGCGCCGTCCACCACCGCGGTGCCCACCAGAGCGTCGGCCGGCAGGGCGGCCAGCTGCTCCTGCAGCCCGGCGAGCTCATCACCCCGCGGCAGGGCGGTGTCGGGATTGAGCAACCACACCCAGCCCCGCCAGCCCTCGGCAGCCAGCAGGTCGAAGGCGCGATTGCAGCCGGCACCGAAACCATCCCCCTCCACCCCCCTCAGAATCCGCAGAGGCAGGCCGGCCTGCCGCAGGGGGGCAGCGGCCAGGGGGGCACTGAGCGGACTGTTATCGACCACGAGCCAGGCCACGGGGAGCTGCGACTGGTGGGCCAGATCGGCGGCCAGGGCCGGCAACACCACATTGCTGTTGTGGGCGATCGTCACCACCACCGGAGCGGCCTCCGGATCACGGCCCTCGCCTCTGCGGGGCGCTGTGCTGGAGCGAAAGGAGGGGGAGATGGGGGTGCCATGGCTGCCGGCAAGCTTGACCCATACCCCCCTCAGCGGCCGGCCGTAGGCTCCGCAGCAGTGGCTGGCAGCAAGCGATGCGTTTCGTCGTGGCAGTGCCGGCGCGACTGGAGTCGTCGCGTCTGCCGGGCAAGGTGATGGCCGACATCGGCGGCCGGCCGATGCTGCGGCGCGTGCTGGAACGCTGCGGCCAGGCCCGCTCCCCCCAAGCGGTGGTGCTCTGCACCGACAGCGACGAGCTGATCGCCGCCGCCGGCGACTGGGGCTTCGCGGCCCTGGCCACCAGCGCCAGCTGCTCCTCAGGCAGCGAGCGGATCGCCTCCGTGGTGGAGCCGATCGTTGCGCTGGCCGGCGGGGCCGCCGAGGAAACGGTGATCCTCAACGTGCAGGGCGACCAGCCGTTCATCGATCCGGAGGCGATCGACGCAATGGCAGCGGAATTCGAGCGGCGCGGCCCGCTGGCGGAAGTGCTGACGCCCGTCTACCGGATGGGGGCCGAAAAGGTGCATAACCCCAACGTGGTGAAAACCCTGGTGTCGGCCGACGGACGGGCGCTCTATTTCTCGCGCTCGGCGATCCCCCACGTGCGCGGCGTGGATCCGGAGCACTGGCCCGCCCACGTGCCCTACTGGGGCCACGTGGGCATTTACGGCTACCGGGCCGACGTGCTGGCCCGCTGGAACGAGCTGCCCCACTCGCCCCTGGAGCAGATCGAGAAGCTGGAGCAGCTGCGGCTGCTGGAGGCCGGCATCGGCATCGGCACCTTCCCAGTGGAAGGGGAATCGCTGTCGGTCGACACCGCCGAGCAGCTGGAGCAGGCCCGGGCGATCGCCGCCGCCCTGGAGCCCTGAACGGGACCATTCAGCTCAGCGGTGGTTGGTGCATGTCCGGCGCCGCGGCGGGCCAGGGCACGAGCAGGATCGGCGCCCAGGTGGTCAGGTAGGCCGCTGCCGTCAGCGGGGACTCTTCACCGCGCTCGCCTGCGGGCGGAAGGAGCGCCAGGGCTTCGAATGGCTGGAGGGGGAGCACCGCTACGGCGGCGGCGTGCTGGCGGCCGAGTGGCTGGCGGCCCGCGACGAGGCGACACGCCTCTGGGATCAGCCGCTGCGATCAGCCGCTGGTGAGCCCCGCCTGCACCAGATCGTGCAGCCGCAGCAGGCCGAGCATGCGCAGGTCGTCGGCGAGCACCGGCAGCACACCGATCGCCTTGCGGCGATTGCGCTCCATCTGCTCGATCGCGCTGATCGCCAGGGTGGTGCCGGCCACCGTGATCGGGTCGGCAGTCATCAGGTCGGCAGCGGTCAGCCGCTTCCACTCCTCAGGGCCGTGCTGCTGCAGGGCCCGACGCAGGTCGCCGTCGGTGATCAGGCCGTGAATGCGGTGGCTGTGCTCGACGTGGGCCACCCAGCAGGCGCCCACCCCATCGGCGGTGAGATGGGCGATCACCTCCGCCAGGGGGGTGCCGTGCGCCACCGGGGCCAGCCGCTCCACGGGCACCATCAGATCAGCGGCGGTGAGGGTGAGCTGCTTGCCAAGCACGCCTGCGGGATGGTTGATCGCGAAGTCCTGTGGCGAAATGCCGCGGCGCTCCATCCACACCGCCGCCAGCGCGTCGCCGATTGCCATCGCCACGGCGGTGCTGGCGGTGGGGGCCAGGTTGAGTGGGCACACCTCCCTGTCCACCGAGGCGTCGAGCACCACGTCGCAGGCGCGGGCCAGGGTGGATTCCGTCCGGCCCACCAGGGCGATGCGGGCGGTGCCACGGCGGCGCAGATGGGGCAGGATCTCCAGCAGCTCCTGGGTCTCGCCGCTGTTGGAGAGCAGCAGGGTCACATCATCGGAGGCCACCACACCCAGGTCGCCGTGCAGGGCGTCGAGGGGGTTGAGGTAGATCGCCATCAGACCGATCGAGGAGAAGGTGGCCGCGATCTTGCGCGCCACGATGCCGCTCTTACCCACCCCGGTGATCACCAGCTTGGCCCGGCTGTCGGCACAGGAGTCGAGCAGGGTGATCGCCCGCTCCACCTGCTCGCTGTCGAGTCGCCCGGCGCTGGCGGCGATGGCAGCCGCCTCCTCGACGAGGCAGCGGGTGAGGGCAGACAAGGAGGATCTCCGGGATGATGCGGCCATTCTCACCGTGAGGCTGAACCTTCGATGGCCTCCCCTTGCCCGCCGCCGCCGCCCTCGCTGCCTGGGATCCCTTCGGATCTGATCGCCGCACTGGTGCAGGCAGCGCAGGGCGATCGGCTGGCGCTGGTGGGCGGCGCCGTGCGCGACTGGCTGCTGCACCGGGTGCACAACGACCCCTGGCGCGGGGTGCCGGATCTCGACCTGGTGGTGGAACCGGCCGGCGCGCCCCGAACCCTGCCGGCTGCCCACCGGTTGGCCCGCAGCCTTCGACAGAGACTGGAGGCGGAACAGCTCGGTTTTTATCAGGAGCATGCCGCCTACGGCACCGTCGAGCTGGAACTGCGACTCGCCGGGGGACCACTGCTGCTGGATCTGGCCAGCAGCCGGCGCGAGGTGTACCCCGTACCCGGGGAGAACCCAGTGGTGAGCTTCGGCGGTCTGGACGACGACCTGGCCCGCCGCGACTTCACGATCAATGCCATGGCCCTGCTGCTCGATGGATCCTCGAGCGGCGAGCTATGCGATCCCCACGGCGGCCAGGGCGATCTGCAGCGCCGACAGCTGCACTTTCTGCATGCGCACAGCGTGCGCGACGATCCCACCCGCCTTGTGCGGGGGGCCCGCTACGCGGCCCGCATGGGCTTCCACCTCACTTCGGAGGCACGGGAGCAGGTGCGCAGCACCCTGGCGGCATGGCCCTGGGCCTGGCGGGCAGGCGACCCCCCCGGCCAGGCTCCCGCAGCCCTCGGCACGCGGCTGCGCATGGAGCTGGAGCTGCTGCTGGAGCGCGAAGCCTGGCCCCGCGCCCTGGCGGCCCTGCAGGCCTGGGGAGGACTTGTGCTCCTGGATCCCCAGCTGCAGGCCGATCACCACTGGCGGCGGCGGCTGCGGTGGGCCGAGCGGCTGGGAGTGCCGCCGCTGGCGGCCCTGCTGGCCGGCGCCGCCGATCCGCTTGCACTGGCGGAGCGGCTGCAACTGCCGCACCGCCAGCACCGCCTGCTGGCCGATTTCCTGAGCCTGCACCAGCACTTGCGAATCGAACCGCTACCCACGAACGCCGCCCAGTGGTGCACGTTGCTGGAGGCGCCGGGCAGCTGCGTCGATGCGGTGGCCCTGGCCCTGGCGGCCAGTGTGGGACCGCGCCGGCCCCTGCTGCGCTGGTGGCTGCGCTGGCGCCATCTGGATGCCGGCACCAGCGCCGGCGAGCTGATGGCCAGCGAAGGGCTACGGCCCGGCCCGGCAGTGGGGGAGCGGCTGCGAACCCTGCGCCGGGAGCGGCTGGCAGCCGAGCGGCTCTGAGGCAGGGGGGGCCAGCGCCCAGCCAGGGCGCCAGCACGCCTACGATCCGGCCGCACAGATCCGCGGTGCCTCCATGACCAGCATCACCGTCCTGAAGTTCAGCTCCGAAGACTGCGGCACCTGCCACCGCATGAGCAACTACGACGCCAAGGTGGCGGAGGAACTGGGCATGAGCTTCGTGAGCGTGATGCTCCAGGACACCGACACCTACCGCCGCTACCGGCGCGTGCTGCTCAGCCGCTACCCCAACAAGGAGGGGATGGGCTGGCCCACCTACCTGGTGGTCAGCCAGCTGGAGGAGCACTTCGAAGGTGCCTTCATCGTCCACGGCGAGGTGAAGGGCGGCATGCCGAAGGGCGATTTCCGAGAGAAACTGCGGGCCAGCCTGCCCAGCGACTGAACCGGCGGCGCCGGCAACCCTGGCCCGGCAACGCGATCAGCCGCCGTAGCCGTCGGGATTGGCGCTCTGCCAGGCCCAGCCGTCGTGGCAGATGGCGGAAAGATCACGGCGGGTGCACCAGCCCATGCGGCGCTGCGCTTCCGAGGCATCGGCCACGCTGATCGCCGAATCGCCCGGACGGCGATCCACCAGATCGAACGGCACTGCCCGGCCGCTGGCCCGCTCGAAGGCCCTCACCATTTCCAGCACCGAATGGCCGCGGCCACTGCCGAGGTTGAGGGTGAGCAACTGGGGTGGTTCGCCCAGCAACAGATCAAGGGCAGCGCGATGGCCTTCGGCCAGATCCATCACGTGGATGTAGTCGCGGATGCCGGTGCCGTCGGGAGTTGGCCAATCGGATCCATACACCCGCAGAAAGGGAAGGCGACCTGAAGCGACGCGGGAAATCAGCGGGAAGAGATTGTTGGGGGGGCCGTTGGGGTCCTCACCGATGCGGCCGCTTGGGTGAGCTCCGACCGGATTGAAGTAACGCAGCCTGGCGATGCGCCAGCCCTCGCTGCTGGCGGCCACGTCGGCCAGCATCTGCTCCACGGCCGCTTTGGTATGGCCATAGGGATTGATCGGACGCAGCGGGGCGGTCTCAGCGATCGGCACCCGCTCGGGATGGCCATACAGCGTGGCGCTGCTGCTGAACACGAGGGTGCGGCAGCCCGCCGCTTCCATCGCCTCGAGCAGAGCACGGCTGCCGGCCACATTCCCATCCCAGTAGGCGAGGGGGCGGGCCACGGATTCGCCCACCGCCTTGAGGCCGGCGAAATGCAGCACCGCCTCGATCGGACCGGCCGGGCGCTCGGCGGCCTCACCGGCCGGAGCCGCCCCAGCGGGGCGGAATACCCGCTGCAGGTCGCCATCGGAGCGCACATCTCCGGCGATCAGCGTGAGGAGAGACGGGCTGGGCTGGGTGCTCCAGCGACCGGGACCGCGGCGCTGCCACCCCGTCAGCCCGGCCAGTTCGGCCACCCGACGCAGGGATTCGGGACCGCTGTTGGCAAAGTTGTCGAGCACCACCAGCGAATGGCCGGCTTGCAGCAGCTCCAGACAGACGTGGCTGCCGATGAAGCCGGCACCACCCGTGATCAGGATATTCGCCAAGAAGATGGCCGATGTCGCCAGGATCACAATTTAGGCAGAGAACCTGCGCAGGCCGGAACGTCCCGAAGCTCCTCGGAAAACCTGACGCGACCAGCTCTGGCGCGCGTTCTGCAGAGGAGGCCAGAGGCAGTAATCTTCCGACTCACCGGTCTACGCCATGGGCTCCATTCCCCTGACCACCGCACGTCTGGATGCTGAGGCAGCGGAGGTAGAGCCAGCTCCGATCCGCTCGATCTGCTGCATCGGTGCCGGCTACGTGGGCGGCCCGACGATGGCGGTGATCGCCGATCGCTGCCCGCAGATCCAGGTGACCGTGGTGGATCTCAACGCCGAACGGATCGCCGCCTGGAACGACGACGACCTGAGCAGGCTGCCGGTCTACGAACCGGGGCTCGATGCGGTGGTGGGCCGCGCCCGCGGCCGCAACCTGCACTTCACCACGGCGGTGGATGAGGCGATCGCCACCGCCGACATGGTGTTCCTGTCGGTGAACACCCCCACCAAGACCCGCGGCGTCGGCGCCGGCCAGGCCAGCGACCTGCGCTGGATCGAGGCCTCGGCCCGCCAGGTGGCGGCCGCCTCCCGCGGCCACACGATCGTGGTGGAGAAGAGCACTCTGCCGGTGCGCACCGCCGAGGCGGTGAAGGCGATCCTCAGTGCCGCCCAGGGCAATGCCTCCGGCGACAAAACCTTTTCCGTGCTCTCCAATCCCGAATTCCTGGCCGAGGGAACGGCGATCAGCGATCTGGAGTCCCCCGACCGGGTGCTGATCGGCGGCGAAGACGCTGCCGCGATCGAGGCCCTTGCAGCGATCTATGGCGCCTGGGTGCCTGACCAGCGCATCCTGCGCACCAACCTCTGGAGCAGTGAGCTCTCCAAGCTCACCGCCAATGCCTTCCTGGCCCAGCGCATCTCCTCGATCAACAGCATCGCCGCCCTCTGCGAGGCCACAGGAGCCGACGTGCGCGAGGTGGGGCGGGCGATCGGCAGCGACAGCCGCATCGGCGCGAAATTTCTGCAGGCGGGGCCGGGTTTCGGCGGCA
>JBIIJS010000254.1:0-3304 GCA_044233605.1 Cyanobium sp.
CCGCTCGCGCGGGCGGGGGAAGGGAAGGGTGAGGGTCTCGCCGATCTTCGCGGCCGGACCGTTGGTCATCAACACGATCCGATCCGCCAGAAACAGCGCCTCATCGATGTCGTGGGTGATCATCAGTACCGTTACCTTCTGGTCGGCCCAGATTTTCAGCAGTTCCTCCTGCAGCTCTTCGCGGGTGATCGGATCGAGGGCGCCGAAGGGCTCATCGAGGATCAGCAGTTTCGGCTGCAGTGCCAGAGCCCGGGCGATCGATACCCGTTGCTTCATGCCCCCCGACAGGCTGGCCGGCTTCTTCTGTGCCGCTTCGCTCAGGCCCACCATTTCGAGGTGGCTGTCAACAATGGCGCGCGCCTGGCCATTGCGCCGCATGTGGGGGAACACGTTGTTCACCGCTAGAGCGATGTTTCCCTCAGCGCTCAGCCAGGGGAGCAGGGAATAGTTCTGAAACACCACCATCCGATCCGGCCCCGGTTCACGGATCCGCTCCCCCTGCAGGCAGACTTCGCCGGCGCTGGGCTCCCGGAATCCCGACACCATGTCGAGCATCGTCGACTTGCCGCAGCCGGAATGGCCGATCACGCAGAGGAACTCGCCTTCGGCCACGGTGAGATCGATGCCATCGAGCACGGTGTACGGCCCGCTGGCGGTGGGATAGATCTTGCTCACCCCTTTGAATTCCAGGAAGGGCTGGCTGGTCATCGCTTTGCGGCGGGGGAGTGAAGGTTCAGATAGGCCAGCGGATCGCTGGGGTCGAGGCAGTCGTTGTCGAACAGGCGGATCGGTGCCGGAGGCCCTTCGCTGTTCGGCGCTGGCAGGCCGCCGGCTTCGGCGATGCGCCGGTATAGGTCACGCTGCTGCACCCGCTCTGCCACCGCTTGCCAGTGATCGGGGAAAGGGCAGAGGCCCCAACGCGCCAGCTGGGCGAGGATCCACACCGCATCTTCCGGGGCGGGGGCATTGACGCCGTTGCCGTGAAAACGGATCATGTCGGGCTGGATCACAGGTGCGTCGAGACCCCGGTCGAGGGGCCCGATCAGTGCCGGGCGAAGCATGGCGGGATCGGCGCCGACGTAATCGCGGCAGGAGAGAAGTTCGCAGAGCTCCTCGCGGTTTTCCGGCTGGTCGCACCAGCGGCAGGCCTCCAGCAGGGCGCTCACCAGCGCTTCGTGGGTGCGCGGGTAGGCCTCAGCCCAGTCGTGGCGCACACCCAGCACCTTTTCGCTGTGGCCATTCCACAGCTCAGGATCGGTGGCAACCATGGTGCCCAGGCCCTCCTGCACCGAACGGCTGTTCCATGGCTCGCCCACACAGAAGCCGTCGATGGTTCCCGCCCGCAGGGTGGCCACCATCTGCGGTGGTGGGATCACGATCAGCTCCACGTCGTTGTCGGGATCGATGCCGCCGGAGGCCAGCCAGGCCCGCAGGATGAGGTTGTGCATCGAGGCGTGGTGCACCATTGCGAACACCAACCGGTGCTCGGGGTGGGCTGTGATCCAGCGTTTCAGCCCCTGCACGTCGTTCACTCCAGCCTCCCGGAAGCGACGGTGCAGGGTGATGGCGTTGCCGTTGCGCGAAAGGGTGAGAGCTGTGGCCATCGGCAGGGGGGGCTGGCCCCGCATGCCGAGGGTCATCGCGTAGGGCAGGCCGGCCACCATCTGGGCTGCATCGAGCACCCCCTGCCGCACGTTGGTTTCCAGGCTCTTCCAGTTGGATTCCCGCCGCAGTTCCACCTGCTCGAGGCCATGGCGAAGGAAGAAACCCTTCTCCTTGGCCACCACCAGGGGAGCGCAGTCGCTGAGGGGGATGAAGCCGATCGCGAGGTTCACCTTCTCGAGCCCATGGGCGGCGATGGCCGCCGCTGGTTTGAGCCGTTGCCGGCGCGCCAGGCGCTGGCCGTTGAGGAAGCCCACCATCTCCGCCCGCAGGGCGTAATAGCTGGGGTGTTCCACGGCAGTGAGCTGGCTGCGCGGGCGGGGCAGGGGCACCTCAAGGATCTGACCGATGTGAGCATCTGGACCGTTGGTCATCAGCACCACCCGGTCGGAGAGCAGCAGGGCCTCATCCACGTCGTGGGTCACCATCACCGTGGTCACTCCCGCCTCCTCACAGATCTGCATCAGCTGCTGTTGCAGGTTGCCGCGGGTAAGAGCATCAAGGGCCCCGAACGGTTCATCCAGAAGCAACAACTTCGGCCGCAAGGAAAGCGCGCGGGCGATCGCGACCCGTTGTTTCATGCCCCCGGAAAGTTCGCGCGGGTATTTCTCCGCCGCCGCTTTCAGGCCCACCATGGCGATGTGGTGCTCCACGATCGCGCCACGATCAGCCGCAGATTTGGTGGGAAAAACATTGTCCACCGCCAGGGCGATGTTCTGCCTCACGGTTTTCCATGGCAGCAGCGAATAATTCTGGAACACCACCATGCGATCCGGGCCGGGATCGGTGATCTGGCGCCCGTTCATCAAGATGCCGCCTTCGCTGGCCTGGCTGAGGCCGGCCAGCAGATTGAGCAGGGTTGATTTGCCGCAGCCGGAATGGCCCACGAGTGAGAGAAACTCACCCTCGGCGATGTCGAGGAAGATATCGCGCAGGGCCACGTAGCTGCCACCCTCCCGCAGCGGGAAGGTCTGGGTGACGTGGTCGACGGTGAACAGGGAGGGCACGGCTTTCAGTTCCCCCCTTCGCTCACCAGGCGACCCGCCCAAGCCACCAGCCGGTCGAGGATCAGACCCACCACGCCCACATAGACGATTGCCAGAATGATCTGGCTGGAGCTTGCATCACCGCCAGCGTTGTAGGCATCCCAGATGAAGTAGCCGATGCCGCCATCGGCCTTGAGCATCTCGGCGGCCACAATCGCCAGCCAGGCCAGGCCCACGGCAATGCGCAGACCGGTGAATACATACGGCACGGTGGCCGGTACCACGATGTTGCGGATATAGGCGCGTTTGCTGAGGCGCAGCACACGGGCCACGTTGGTGTAGTCCTGAGGGATTTCGCGGATGCCGACGGCGGTGTTGATGATGATCGGCCAGATGGCGGTGATGAAGATTACGAAAATCGCTGAAATATTGGCGTCCTGGAATACCATCAGCGAGATCGGGAACCAGGCCAGCGGCGGCACGGTGCGCAGTACCTGAACCACCGGATCGAAGCCTTTGCCGGCGAAGCGGTTGAGGCCGAGAAAGCCGCCGATGCCCACGCCCACCACCGCCGCCAGCCCGTAGCCCATCGCCACCCGCTGCAGCGAGATCAGGATCTGCCAGCCCAGGCCCTTGCTGGTGCCGCCGTCATCGAA
>JBIIJS010000064.1:0-12866 GCA_044233605.1 Cyanobium sp.
GGGGTACCACCTGGCCGAAGCCGCCGGCTGCCCCCTGGTGGTGCTCAGTCCCGTGCCGATCATGGCCACCGGTGATTTCCCCTTCCTGGGCTTTCCCGCCTCAACCGCGGCAGCTACCGGCTGGTGAGCCTGCTGAAGTGGCGTCAGGACGCCCGGGTGATTCAAGCCTTCCGTCGCGATCGCCTGGGGTTGGAGCCCCTCCCCTGGGGCGGCGCCCAGAGCCGTCGCAGGCCACCCGCCCAGCTGGCGAATCCAGCGGTGCTGCATCTGATTAGCCCCCAGGTGTTGCCCCGGCCGGTTGACTGGAACGCGAGCGCCTCGCTCACCGGCTTCTGCTTTCTCGAGCCCCGTGCGGCCGATGGGGCGATCCTCCCCACGGCCTACAGCCCGGATCGGGATCTCACTGCCTTTCTGGAGAACGGCGCCGCTCCCTTCTATGCCGGATTCGGCAGCATGATCACCCGCGAACCCGAGGCGCTGGCGGATCTCGTGGTGGAGGCCGCGCAACGGGCCGGAGCACGGCTGATCCTCTCGCCTGGTTGGGGCCGGGTGTTGCCCCGCACGGCCCTGCCGGCTGATGTGTTTCTGCAGGAGGAGTGCCCGCACAGCTGGCTGTTTCCCAGGGTGCAGGCCGCGATTCACCACGGTGGCGCCGGCACCACCGCCGCCACCCTCCGCTATGGAATCCCCTCCACGGTGGTGGCCTTCTTTGCGGATCAGCCCGCCTGGGGACGCATGCTGGAGACGCTTGGGGTCAGCCCTGCCACGCACCGGCTCAACAGTCTCAGCGCCGAGGCTCTCGCCACCAGCATGCGGGCTTTGGCAGGCATCTCCAGCTTCCGCCAGCGCGCTCAGGAGCTGCAGCAGGTGCTCTCCCTCGAAGACGGGGTGCGCTGCACGGTGAATGCGATCGAGGCAGAGCTCAGCTATGGCAGGCGGTGATCCTTGAAGGCCCGAGCAGCAGTTCGACTTCCGAAAACCAGTCTGCGTGGTTTGGCCAAGAATCTCTGCAAGATCAACCTCAGGCTGTCATTGACTAACGCCAAGATCAGAAGCTGGTCGGGAATTCGAAATCGGAACCAAACCATGCTCCCGTCTTCTGTATCTGGATGTTAGCTGCCCCAACCGAATACCTCACAGCTCTGAGCAGCGATACTGATTGATTTAGTTATATGGCTTAAAAGGTTAATCGTCCCACGTTCCAGTAGTGCTCCACCACAAAGCATAGTCAAAGAACAAGAGAAACCATATTGACCTGTCTGGCTGTTCTGGCACATGCGCAACCTTGTATTCAAAGACTCCTGGCCAGCCATGTTTTCTTAATCTCGCATCCTGAAGATGAGATTTAGTATCCTCAGCAAGAGCTGGGGTATTGAGCCATTGACACTGAACTGAAGTGCTTTTTGGCAATGGCGCGCTGTATTCCAGAAAATAGAGACCTTTGATTATCTTAACCGCAACTCTATCAAGTCGCTGGTAGTCTACTTCTTGAGCGAGTCTTCTGCCGAGGTAAAGACCTGAGGGAGACGTGAGATTTACCCGCTTCATTCTTTTCTTCATGGCCAATCTCACTCCTCGATGTCGATTTAACATCCTTGGGAGCCGCGATTCCCACATCGACTTGCCTGTATCCTTTAATCCCGCATCGCTAAGCATTAATGAAACCAGTAAAAACCCCTCGTCTTTTGATCCTTTATGGTTGCAACATGGACACGATGGTACTGTTGCAAGATTTGAGGGTCTTGGGTTGGGAAAGAAGCTTTTGGGAGGAACATGGTCTCGTGTTATTTCTGAGGCTGCGCCGCAATAAACACATTGGCAATTCTCTTTCCTCATGTCTGTGCTGTGCAGCTAACGCTGCCCTTGAGTGGCAGGCAAGAAGCTTGAGGAGGCACAGCAGAAAATTGATGGTGGCCTGACCACTCGAAGGGCTTGTTCGACACCCCATTAGTTTGGGTCAAAGCATTCACAATGATGCAGGTCTAAACCTCTGATCTTCTCGTACGGTGTCCCAAATGGGGTCTGTCATAAATCTTGGTTGAATCTTGTCGTCCAAATGTATCCCAATAGAGAGCAATCTAGCCGCCTCTCCGAGATTTCCTTGAGATAGGCGATACGCTGCCAAATAGTAATAATCTTCCGCTTCTTCCGGTTTTAAGTGCAGTAGTAGTTTATCGATATCATTGATATGTTCACTTGCTCCGGTAGAGAGTGCAATCAAGCCTAGCACTGATTGTCCGGCTACTTTTGTCGGTGCTTCCTTTACGCAGGATATTGCATCTCGCATAGCTGACTCGAAATCATCAATGTAGTAGCTACATAATGATCTCCAGCGCAGACGGAGAGAGCTTCTTGGTTTTTCAGCAAGGCATTTGTCGAGATCTCGTTTTGCTTTGCCAAAATCCCGACATAGAAGATGTGCAACGGCTCGATTGTGGTGATAAATGGCTATCCAGTCAGGCTGAATATTCAGTTCAAGCGCTTTGCCTAGTGCGTCCACTGCGCCAGGCCCTTTACCCATTCTGATCCGAATCCTTCCCAATAAATTCCACACTCTAGAATCACAATCGTCAAATACAATGCTCCGCTCGGCCGCTATCTCGGCACCTTCATAGTCTTTTTCACCGAATCTTCGTCTTGCTTCTGCATAAAGTGCACTAGCAGATGCAAGGCGTTCCGTTATCGTTTTTTGTTTGCTGGCAATCAAGACTGCTAATAACAGTGCTGCTGCAAGAAGACCTGACAACAAGATTACTTGATTACCTAGCTCGCTCCGCGGCGGCCGACTCGGGGGAATAGAGTGGTACGCAAATACCAGTCTGGTCATGGCGCGCAGCAGCATCCAGTTTCAGAAGGGCCTCTCCCTCCTTGAGTTCCAGCGGCTCTATGGCACCGAGGAACTATGTGAGGCCGCTCTGGAGAAGGCTCGCTGGCCTGATGGCTTTCGCTGCCCGCGCTGCAAGAGCCATGAGCATGGGCTCGTCTACGGCCGGCGGCTCAAGCGTTATCAGTGCCGGAGCTGCGGCCATCAGGCCACACTCACAGCAGGCACGATCATGCAGGCCACAAAACTGCCACTCACCACCTGGTTCCTGGCCTTCTATCTGATCGGTCAGGCCAAAACTGGGATCTCCTCGCTCGAGCTCAGCCGCCACCTGGGCGTGAACTACGACACGGCCTGGCTGCTCCACAACAAGATTCTGCGGGCGATGGCTGATCGGGAGGAGGCCTACCTGCTGCGGGGAAAGATCCAGATGGATGATGCCTACCTCGGCGGAGAACTGCCGGGGGGCAAGGCTGGCCGGGGATCAGAGAACAAGGTCCCCATTGTCGCGGCCGTCTCCTTGAACGAGGCGGGGCATCCGATTCACGCCAGGATCACAGCCGTGAGTGGCTTCAGTTCAGAGGCAATCGCTGACTGGTCCAAGCACCATCTGGCACCCGGCAGCCAGGTGCTCTCTGATGGCCTGGCCTGCTTCCGTGCCGTGACCACGGCAGGGTGTAGCCATCAGGCCATCGTCACCGGCGGGAAGCACCCCAACGACCTGCCGCAGTTCCGCTGGATCAACACACTGCTGGGCAACCTCAAGACAAGCTTCAGTGGCACCTTCCATGCCTTCAACTTTGACAAGTACGCCAGGCGCTACCTCGGCGGCTACTGCTTCCGCTTCAACCGGCGCTTTTCGATGGTTGCGATGACCGAACGCATCGCGAATGCGGTCTGCTGCTGCATGCCTTGCTCCGAGCGGGATCTCAGGGTCGCGGAGGCTTATGGGTAATAAAGAAGACCAAAAAGATATCTTTGATAAAGATCCCAATCGACCTTGAGAATTCCAGGTCAACAACAAATCAATTAGGCAGCAAGCAGGAATCGCGAAGAATAAATACGATTCATGAGACAATAACCCTGCAATAGCAAGCGTAGCAATCAGCAATTGGCGCCAAACGGATACAGCGGCTTTAGCAATAATTTGAGCTGATGCTAATAACAGAAGAAGTAATAATACATCTTTCCTGATTATATCTCCAGAGTACACCGGAAAACCAAGAAGCGGGGCTGAACAGAGGGCCCATAGCGGAAGCTTCCCCCTGGTCTCTCGAACCATCAATACAAAATAAACGGAGTATAAGGCAAGGCTCAATAACAACACTAGCCAGCCAATGTCAAGGCTAGTACGCTTGCCGATTACAAAGAGAATCTCGCCAGGCAGGCCTCGCCGAACAAAGCCAGCCTGATAGTTAATCATCCATTCGGTAATTCCATATACGCTTCGCCAAGAACCCGAAAGAAGCCAAGATCTCTGGGCAAGAATCCAAAGTAGCAATCCAAGTGCCAAAGAAAAGCAAAAGGAAAAATTTAGTATTCTCTGCAGACGTCGATTAGCGGTGCATGTTTCCGCGTGATTCGTCATAACAATTGCAGGACAATGCTGACTCGGCATATTGCGGCTTTGGCGTTTATGAGCGATTAAAAATCGCTCGCCGCAGGCAATTACTCTAAAAGGGCATCTCTACCATGCTGAACCGCCGGTCCTGATAGGTGATCCGCAGCGCCTCTGCCAGCGGCGTGGGGGTGACCGCAAAGATCCCAGTCCAGTTTATCACCTCAAATTGATCGCCAGCGGTGAGTGCCTTGAGCTGCGATCGCGTAAAGGCTGGCTGGCGGGAGAGAAGCGCCCAGAGCTGCAGCAGGAAGCCAAAGAGCGGGATCGGCAGATGGATGATCCAGGTATGGGAGTTCACAGCATGGCGCAACTGGCGCATCAGGCTCAGGTAGCTCACCTTCTCCAGACCGGTGATGTCGTAGATGCCCTGCAGAGCGGGGTCTTCCAGGCAGCGCTGGATCAGCATGCAGAAATCCCCCACATAGAGCGGCTGCCTGATGAAACGCCCGGATCCCGGGATGGGGAACAGGGGCAGCTTCTGCATAAACCGGGCCAGCCAGCCCAGATGCTTCCGGTCGAACCAGCCAAACATCAACGTGGGTCGCAGCACCACCGCATCGGGCCACCGCTGCAGCACCAGCTGCTCCTGGCTGCGCTTGGTTTGCGTGTAGAGGTCTGTGGCCACAGAGTTCACCACCGAACTGCTCACATGCACCAGGCGCTGGATGCCCGCCTGGCGGATCTGCTCCAACACCACTTCTGTACTGCGCACGTTGTTGCGCTCGAACTGGCTGGGGTCGGTGTTGCCGATCTCGGCCTGCAGCATCACGCAGGCACCACAACCACGAATCAGCTCTGGCCACTGCTGGCCCGTCGTTTGCGTGAGGTCTTCCCAGAGAAACACGACAGCGGGGAACAGCTTCTGAGCTATCTCCACAGCTTCCCGCTTCTTGTCGACCACGATCAGCTTCCAGTCGGGATGACTGCATTGCAACTGAGCAACGAGATTCAGCCCGACCAGGCCAGCTCCCCCTGGCAAAAAGACCCTCACTTCTGCACCGTTACTTCAGGTAATACACCAGCACGATGGCTCAGACCAACAACAACCACCGTGAACAGCCAGGCCAGCAGTGTGAACTGGATGCCCCGATCCCCCAACAGGATTTCTTCCGGTTTCTCGCTGGTGCAATCGGGTGTCAGCAGACGTCGTCGTTCTGCTTCCTCTGGATCGCTTAGGAGCTGGTAGCGGAAGATTCCAACCAGAGCAAAGGGCACGGTGAGCAACATCCAGATGGTGGAAGCCCCGTTCAGGGTCGGACCAGCAGCCCAGAGGCTATAGCTCATGAAGGCGCTGGTTGCCACAAGGCTTTCGAGCCGGAGCAGGAGGGGCAGGGAATAGCGCTCCAGCACTTTGCGGGTGATCAAGCCCAGGTCTTGGGCCACCCGCAGCTCGGCCTTGCGCTTCTCGATGGCCAGAAACAGCGCCAGCAGGCCCACCGTGAGCAGAAACCAAGGCGAGAATCCGAGTCCGCCAGCCACCTTTCCCGCAGTGGCCCGCAGCAGGAAGCCCGAAGCGATGGAAAACAGGTCAAGCAGGGGCATCCGCTTGAACTGGAAGCAGTAGCCCACCTGGATCAGGCCATAGAGCAGCACCAATCCGGCCAGAGCGGGTGTGATCCACGCCGCAAGGACCAGGCTTAACATTGCCATCACCGTTGCAGTCGTCAGGGCTGCTGGCACGCTTACCAGTCCGGCGGCGATTGGACGATGGCGCTTGCTGGGGTGAACCCGGTCGGACGCTACGTCAAGGCAGTCGTTCAGGAGGTAGATCGCGCTGGAGATCAGGCAGAACGCCACCAGCGCCCCGCAAGCCATCAACCAGACGTCTACATCAAGGCGGAACGCAAACAGCGGCGCCGAGAACACCAACAGGTTTTTGGGCCATTGCCTTGGCCGGCAAGCTGCGAGCAACGGATGCAGATCGCCAGATCGGCCAGATGTCATGGTTGTGCCCTTTCAGAATCTGTGTGAGCCAGAGCCCATGCCGGCCGACGCATGGCATTGCTCCCAGGCAACAACCCATTGGATCTGATTGACAGCCTTCAGGATAGGCACTTGGTACGACTGAAGCAAAAGGAACTAATGAGGAAGACTTTTTGTTGTTCACGACCTTCCCGGTTGATCATAACGATCACCTAATCCAGGGATCTGCTGAAGCGCTGGCCGAGCTGGCAGACCTGGAAAAGATTACCACTGTACCGCTATTTCTCTGGATTTGAGCCGGTGATGCTGTCTTCCTTTAGAACCAGCGCCGCAGCTGGCCGCCTGCCAGATGCACTTCGCCGAGGAATAGCAGCACCGCCACCATCAGCGACAGCATCGCCAGCACGAACAGTGGAACCACCACCAAGGTGAGGTCGACCACGGTGACAACGCTGATGAACAGAATCGCGACCACCAGCGCCACCAGGAGGATCGTGAGCGTGCTGAGTCGGATGGCCGCCATCACCAGATCCATGCGGCGCTTCTGCACCTGCAGCTCCTGGCGCATACCGCGGCTGGCGGCAATGGCGCTCTCACGGCTGTTTTCCTTGAGCCAGCGGGCGCGGTCGATGATCCGGGCCAGGCGGTTGGTGAGCACCGTCAGCAGGCCGGTCATGCTGGCCAGCAGGAACACCGGAGCCACCGACAGCTGGATCGCTCGCGCCACCCCCTCCACCGGCCCGCCCAGCGTCATGGCACTGCTGGGCCGCGTGGCCATCACATAGCCGGCAACACTCAGCATCGGAAGGGCGCCCTGCATCGCTGCCCTTCAGTATCCCCGTCGACCACGTCTGCTCCCACGTCCTTCGGGAGCCTCAGGACATGGTGGCCAACCGTCTTGCTGCACCCCAGCACGTAGGCCTTCGGCGGTGGATTGGGCAGCACCCGATCGGCAAGTCCCGTCCGTGTTGCTTCATGTTTCGTAGCATTGTTTATCTTCTAGCTGCTTCGATGCCCTGGACCACCGCCTCCATCCCCGAACAGGCGGGTCGCCTGGCCCTGATCACCGGCGCGAGCAGCGGTCTCGGACTCGAGACCGCCCGGGCTCTGGTGGCCCGTGGCGCAACTGTGGTGCTCGGTTGCCGCTCCCGCAGCCGCGCCGAGCAGGCACGCCAATCTCTGCTCGCTGCCGCCGACGGCGGCGGAGCGGTGGATCTGCTCGAGCTGGATCTGGCTGATCTGGCTGCGGTCCGTCGCGCCGCCACCGAACTGGCCGATCGCTACGGCCGCCTCGATCTTCTGATCAACAACGCCGGTGTGATGGGCCTGCCGCGCACGCTCAGCCGTGACGGCTTCGAGATGCAGTTCGCCACCAACCATCTCGGCCACTTCGCCCTCACCGCCGCCCTGCTGCCGCTGCTGCGCCAGCGGCCAGGAGCACGGGTGGTTTCCGTAACCTCAGGCGCTCAGTATTTCGGCCGGATCGAGCACGACGATCTGCAGGGCGAGCGCCGCTACGACCGCTGGAAGGCCTACGCCCAGAGCAAACTGGCCAATGTGATGTTCGCCCTGGAGCTGCAGGAGCGACTCCGTGTCGAGGGCTCAGACATTTGGTCGCTGGCGGCCCATCCCGGCGTGGCCCGCACCAACCTGCAGCCCGCCTCTGTGGCCGCCAGCGGCTCCTGGCTCGAGCCGCTCGCCTACCGGCTGATGGGGCCGCTGTTCCAGAGCGCCGCCATGGGCGCCCTGCCGCAGCTGTTCGCCGCCACCTCCCCCGATGCCCGGCCCGCTGGCCACTACGGACCCAACCAGCTCGGTGGCATGCGCGGCTGGCCCACGGAGGTCCGGCCCGCGCCCGCCGCCCTCGACGCCGGCCAACGCCGCCGCCTCTGGCAGGTGAGCGAAGAGCTCTGCGCCGCCTGAGGTCCGTTCAGACGGCGGGCGCGCCCGCCTCGATTCTCGCCATCAGGGGTGCGAACAGGAACACAGCCTCGCCGAGTCGGTGCGATTGGCCATCCATGGCGGTGATGCCGCCGCAGGTGAAATCCACCAGCCGCTGGCCTAAGCAGGGATCGAGTTCGGAGGCGTTCAGCACCACGCTGCGCCCGGCCCGCACCGCCTCGATCACCAGCTGCCCATCCTCAAAGCAATCGGGCCGTAGCACCAGGATCTGATGGGCCGCTGCTCGATCCCTTTGCGCACAGGCCGGAGGCTGCACAGGGCGATGGGGGCAGCCTGGGAGAAGGGGCAGTGCTGGTGCCATGGAATCCAGGGGATCCGCAGGGGGACCCACGACAGGAGACCCATCAGGCCATGGCGCAGCACCCGCGTCAAACGGCGGCTCCGTTGGGGCTGTCGCGCTGGGTCCAGCGCTGCGAATCCAGCCGGAGCGGCCTTTTCCGCCCCCTGCTGGTGGGTGTGGCTGCAGGAATGGATGCCCGCCTGCGACCTGTCAAGGGGAAAGTCGCTTTCCCCGCTGGGCGGCCCAGACGGTAATAAAAAACAGGGTCTTAACTGCGAAGCCTGGGGAAAACTGCGGTGTGATCTGGGGAAAATCGATCGCTTCGGGGGAAAACGTTCACCGCTCAGCGTTCCTGATCGGTCGCATCGCCGCCGCGATCGCGAGCCCCGCCCGGAGACCCGCTCAGCAGCCGCAGCCGCAGCCGGTCGCTGAGATCCTCCCCCAGAAGGGTGAGCACGGCATAGGCCCCCACCAGGGCAAGCAGCTGCTCCCATGCGAAGCCGCTGAGGCTCTCCATCAGCTGGCTGCCCAGCCCAGTGGCACCCACCATGCCCACCACCACCGTCTCGCGCAGCATCACATCAGCCCGGTAGGCGCCGTAGGCCAGGTAGGCATGGGCCACCGCCGGAAAACGCCCGTAGAGCAGGGCGGTGGCGCGGCTGACGCCGGCCGATCGCAGTCCCTCCTCCAGCCGCGGCGAGCCATCCTCCAGTCCCTCCAGCAACAGCCGGCCCAGGATGCCGAGGTTGTGGAACGCCAGCGCCAGGGCGGCGGTGATCGGCCCGGGCTGCAGCAGGAACAGGAGCAGCAGGGCTGTCAGCGGTGGAGGCCACAGCCGGCCCAGGGCCCAGACCAGCCGCAGTGGCCAGCGTCCACCGCGCCAGGGGGCCACCAGCAGGAGCAGCAGCGGCGCCAGCCCCACCGCCAGGGCGGAGCTGAGCAGGGTGAGGGTGACAGTGCCGCTCACCAGGGCTGGCCAGGGCAGGGCCAGGGCGGAGGCCCAGTCGGCACTGCTTAACCCACTCAGGGGCTCCCCACCCAGGGGCTGCCAGCGCAGCAGGGCCGCCGGGTTGACCTCCAGGGCACGGCCCAGCAGCAGGGCCAGCGGCAGCAGGGCCACCAGTACGAGCAGCATTTCGCGGCCACGTCGGCCCACAGAGGCCCGGCCGAGCCTCAGCCGCGGCGGCATCAGCCAGCGTCGCCTCAGCCTGCCCAGCCCCGCTTCCAGCAGGAGCATCACGGCCAGCAGGGCCCAGAGACCGCTCCACAGTTCGTGGAATTCGAGCGATTGCAGGCTGAGTTTCAGCTCGGTGCCCAGCCCCCCCAGCCCGAACACTCCCAGCAGGGTGGCACTGCGCAGAGCGCACTCCAGCCGGTAGCCGCCGTAGCTGAGCACGGCCGGCAGCAGCGGTGGTCCCAGGGCGGTGAGCAGGGCGACAGGCGCTGCGGCCCCGCCGGCCCGCAGCGCTTGGAGCGAACCGACCGGCAGGGCGTCGAGCTGGTCGGCCACCACCCGCGCCACCAGCGCGGCGAACGGCAGGCCGATCGCCAGTACAGCCACCGCCGGCTGCAGCCCCACCAGCTGCAGCAACAGCAACCCCCAGATCAGCTCGTGGATCGAGCGTGGGATCGCCAGCAGCCGGCGGATCGCCTCCGCCGGCCAGGGGTGGCCCATGAGCGTGCTCCAGAGCGTGCGTGAACTGGCCAGGCCCAGAGGCACTCCCACCAGGAGGCTGATCAGCCAGCCCAGCAGCGCCATGCCCACGGTCACAGCCAGGCCGCCCGCCACCGAACGCAGCACGATCGGATCCAGGGAGGGCGTGAGGGCAGCGAGGCCGAAGCGAGCGATCAGGTCCCAGCCGCCGCTGTGCAGCAGCGCCGGCAGGGCGAGCAGCACCGGCACCAGGGCCAGCGCCGGCAACAGCATCCACAGGGGGGCCGCCGGCTTCATCGCAGCTCTCCGCGGTAGAGCTCCTCCAGCAGGGTTGGATCGACGGTGGACGCCGGCAGGTCGAACAGCAGCCGGCCGTCGCGCAGGCCGATCGCCCGCGCGAAACCGGCCAGCAGGTCAGGTCGATGCAGGCTCATCAGCAAGGCCCGTGGCGCCTCGGCCTGGGCCAGCAGCAAGGCGAGCAGCTCCGCGGCGAGCCGTGGGTCGAGGCTGGCCAGCGGCTCATCGGCCAGCAGCAGGGTGGGCTCCTGGCGCAGCAGCCGCGCCATCGCCACGCGCTGCCGCTGCCCGCCTGATAGGCAGGCCACCGGCTGCTCCAGCAGGGCTGGATCGAGATCCATCGTCTGCAGCGCCCGCCGGCAGGCCTCGCTCTCCAGCGGCAGCAGCAGGTTGAGCACCGCCTTCGGCCAGCCCCACACCGCCAGGCGGCCGGAGTTGAGGTTCTGCTGCACGCTCAGCTCCTCGATCAGGCGCAGGTCCTGCCAGAGGGTGCCGATGCGGGCCTGCTGGCGCCGCCGTGCCCGATCGGCGCGCTGCGGCGGCTCCCCATGCCACAGCACCTCGCCCGTCTGGGGTCGCAGCAGGCCGTTCGCGACAGCGATCAGCGTGCTCTTGCCCGCCCCGCTGGGGCCGAGCAGCGCCACCCGTTCACCGGCCATCAGGCGCAGATCCAATCCGTCCAGGCGCGGCCTCCCCCGGCCGTCGACCCGGATCGAACGCAGTTCCAGCACCGGAGGCTGCGGCGGCACCGGCACGGCCTGGGCCAGCATCAGCGGATCTTGCCGATCTGACGCCCTACCTGCTCGATGCGGCTGTAGGCGGCTGGATTGACGCGGACGAAGCGTGTGGCTCCGAACAGCTCCAGAATCGGTTTCTGCAACGGATTGCCGGGCCGCCAGGCCAGGATCGCCTCCTGCACCTTGTTGGTGAAGCCTGGGCCGAAACGGCGGTCGAGGTCGCCGCGCGCCACCCACTGGTAGTCGGGGTAGGGGGGGGTGGTCCAGATGGCGATCACCCTGGAGCGATTCACCTTGCCTTCGATCAGGTTGGCGGTCCACACCTGCTGATTCACGGCACCTGCCTCGTAGGCGCCGCTCTGTACAAGGGCGATGGTGGCGTCGTGGCTGCCGCTGAATCCGGGGGCGCCACCGGCGAAATCGGAGAGCTTCACGCCCGCCTGCCCGAGGAAGTACTGGGGCATCAGCCGACCTGAGGTGGAGCTCTCCGAACCGAAGGTGAAACGCCGGCCCTTCAGCGCCGTCAGCCCCTTCTGGGAGGCGATCGGCTTGATGCCGCTACGGCTGCTGGCGATGAACACCGAACGGAAGGCGGCATCAATGTCGCGCTGGGCCAGCGCCCGGGCACCGGGTTGCTGCAGGCGCGCCTGCACCCCGGTGAGCCCACCGAACCAGACCAGATCAAGGTCGCCGGTGCGGAAAGCGCTTACCGCCGCCGTGTAGTCGACCACCGGCACATAACGCACCTGCACCCCCAGCTGGCGGCCCAGCTCACGGGCCACGTCGCCGTAGAGGCGGTTGAGCTTCTCGGGCTTCTGATCGGGGATCGCACCGATGCGAAGCACCCGCGCCCCGCCGGTGGCCTGGGCCAGGGCCGTGCTGCCGGGGCCGAAGGCGGGCAGACAGGCCTGGGCGGTGAGCAGGGCCGTGGCCAGGCTGATGCCGCCGCTCAGGAGGGTGCGTCGCCGCAGACGGGGCCCGGGAACTCTCATTCCTGTATGGAGAAACTTCTCTTTCCATGCTGACGGATCGTCCCCTCCCCGGGCGCTGAACCATGGGAAAGCTCCATTTGCTTCAAACTGTTCGCGGAAGTTTTCCGTTGCCGCGTCTGACCACGCCATACCAGCCACTCCCTTCCGGTGCAGACGCTGCCGAGGTGCCGCTGGCCCATCTGCCGGTGCCGTTTCTCCGCCTCAGCCGCGACAGCGACCCGCGGGTGCTGGAGGCGAATGATGCCTTCGTGCGCAGCTTCGGATTCACCGTTGAGCGGATTCCCCATTTCTCCGACTGGCTCCGTCACGCCTATCCACTCGAGGTATACCGCCAGCGGGTGCTCGACCAGTGGCAGCAGCTGGCCGATCAGGCCCTCACGGAAGCGGGGGCCAGCCTGCAGTGCCGCGTGGTCGACGCCGCAGGAGAGCGGCGTGAGGTGCAGCTCCAGGTAGCCGCCCATGGCGAGCAGCTGCTGGTGGCGGTGATCGATGTGACGGCCCGCAGCCGGGCCGAGTCGGAGCTGGAGGAGGCCCGCGCCATCCAGGCGGAGATGGCCCTGGCGATCACCGAAGCGA
>JBIIJS010000256.1:0-3205 GCA_044233605.1 Cyanobium sp.
CCGATCTGCCCGAAATCCAGGCGGTGCAGCAGCACCGGCTCTGGCAGGAGGTGGGCGACACGTCCGAGCCGGAGGTGGTGGCGGCGGCGATCGAGGAGCTGCGGGCCGCCGATCCGTCCTTCTCGATGGAAGGCGCCTCCTGGACCAACAACCTCAGCTGGGTGGAGGGCTACGCCAACGTGCTCGGCCCGATGAACGAGCTCAGCGCCCGCTTCCATCAGCGCTTCGACCCGCTGGTGGAAGCCGACCCGGCCGTGACCCGCAGCCCGGAATACCAGGAGGCCCTGCTGCACCTGCTGCTGCTGGAAACCAGCTGCTTCCGCTACTGGGGCCAGGGCGCCTGGACCGACCACGCCCGCGAGATCCACCGCCGCGGCATGGTGGCGATCAGCTGATCGAACAGCTGATGGCCAGCCGCAACAAGCTGGTGTTCTCCCTGGAGCAATCGCTGCTGGAGGCGGTCCTGGCGGAGGCCGGCATGGAGCCGCCCCTGCTGCTGCTGCAGTCGCTGTTCAGCCGGCTGTGGCTATGCCGCCGTCAGGGCTGAAGCGCCGCAACGTCACAGAGCTGAGCCGCTGCTGCCGATCGAACGCCAGGCTGATCGTGTGGAAGCGCTGCGGCGTCAGCAGGCAGCCCGCCTCGATGCGGAAGGCCCCGGCGGGCAGCCGCTCCGGCGCCGCGAACAGCAGCCGGTCGGCGAGGGCGGCACAGAGCCCGGCCTCCTGGAAGCAGGCAGCGCGGAAGGGAGCGCAGGCACAGGGCGGCGGATCGCCGATGGGCCTCTCACCAGGCCGCAGGGTTTCCTCCTGCCCCGGCCAGCCCTCCACGGCGGCCAGCAGCTCGGCGGCAGCCAGGGGCGGGCGGGGCGGCTCCAGCGGTTCACTCAGGCCGCAGCGGAAGGCCACCGCTCCCACCGAGGCGAGCTGCCAGTCGCCACTGTCTCCAGCCCGATCGGCGGCGCCCCCGCCACCGCCCGGAGGGTTCCAGAGCAGCACCAGCATCGAGCGGGAGCGGCCGTGGAACAGGTTGATCTCGTGGCCGAAGCGCGGCGCCTCCGCCTCAACCCGCAGGCTCGACTGGCCGCCGGCGCCGGGAAACTGCCAGCAGCTGCCGCCGCGGTTGTAGGTGGCGCGCGACAGCTCCAGGCGCCGCTTCCCTCCGGGGGCGAACAGCATGCCGCTGCCATCCCAGACGCCGGTGTCGGGGTCGCTGAAGCTGATCGCGTAGCGGGTGTTGTCGATCACGCGTGAGGGCCATGCCAGATCCAGCGCGCCGCCTGCCCCAGCCCCCCCGCTCTCCGCCTCGCTCCGCAGATACCAGTGACTGGTGCCCTGCCAGCAGCCCTCGAAGTTGCGGCGGTTCAGCTGCCACTGGCGATCGGCACCGGTCATGGCCTGCACCCCCCGGGGGCTCGTGCTGGGTGCGCCTAGCCTCGCGCCGCGGGCGCTGAATCGGCGATGCGGATCACCATCGTGGGCAGTGGCTACATCGGCCAGGCCCTGGCGCGTTACTGGCGGCAGGATCCGGCCCTGCAGCTCACGCTCACCACCACCAGCCCCGGCCGCGTGGCGGCGCTGCAGGCCCTGGCGGATCGGGTGGTGGTCTGCCGGGCCGGCGATCCCACCGCCCTCGCCGCCGCGCTGGAGGGGGCCGAGGCGGCGGTGTTCTGCCAGGCGCCCAGCGGCAGCAGCCAGGTGGATGAGGCGGCCTACGCGGCGGTCTACTGCGACCCGTTCGCGGCTCTGCAGCAGCTGCTACCGCAGCTGAGCCACCTGGATCAGATCGTGTACACCGGCAGCAGTTCGGTGTACGGCGACGCCGGCGGAGCCTGGGTCCACGAAGACACCCCCGTTGATCCGGCCGATGGACACGGGCGGATCCTGCGGCAGAGCGAGCGGCTGCTGGAGGCCTGCCGCGACGAACGGCGGCGGGTATGCGTGTTGCGCCTGGGGGCGATCCACGGGCCCGGCCGCCAGGCGGCCGATCGCATCGCCCACCTGGCCGGCACCAGCCGACCCGGCAACGGCACCCACCACAGCAACTGGATCCACCGCGACGACGTGGTGGGCGCCATCGATGCGGCGGTGCGGCAGGGCTGGGATGGGGTGGTGAATCTGGTCGACGACCGGCCCTGGCCGGTGGCAGAGCTGCTGGCGGAGGTGTGCGCGGCCCGCGGCCTCGAGCCGGTGCGCTGGGATGCCGCCACACAGCCGCAACCGCCGCCGGCCGACCGTCGGATCAGCAACCGCCGCCTGCGGCGGCTCGGCTACCGGCTGGCGCAGCCCCAGCTGCGCTTCCCGCGCCTCACCACGATCGACACGCAGCGCTTCGCCGCCGTAGCCGAGGACGCGCGCCACTCACCCCGGCTGCGCCGCACCAGCAACCTGCACCGGCATGAAGAGGCGGTGCAGCGCTTCCTCAACGTGCTCCAGCCCGGCACCTACGTGCGCCCGCACCGGCACCTGCGCGCCGAGCCCGGCACCGGCTTCGAATGCTTCGTGGTGCTGCAGGGGGCCATCGGCCTGCTGCTGCTCGATGGCGACGGCACCGTGCTGGAGTGCCACCGGCTGGAGGCGGATGGTCCGCTGCGCGGCATCGAGCTGGCCGAGGGACAGGTACACACCCTGGTGGCCCTGCGCGACGACACGGTGATGTTCGAGATCAAGCAGGGGCCATACCAGCCCAGCACCGACAAGGACTTCCTGGCGCAGTTCCCGCCGGAGGGCACCGCGGAGGCGGCGGAGTGGGAGCGGCGCTGGCGGGCATTGTTCGAGGAAAGCGCACCGGCCTGACCGTGCTTCTACCAGGGCAGCATCTCGCCGTTGGCGTGCCAGAAGCTGCCGGAGCTCTTGAGGCTGAGGGCGTCGATGCGCTCGAGCATCCCCTGGGCAGCGTGCTCCGGGCTGATGCCCTGCGGCGTGAAGCCCACCATGCGGGTGCTCACCAGGCCGGGGTGGAGGATGGCCACGGCGATGCCGCGCGGTCGCAGGTCGATGGCCAGCGAGCGGCCAGCCATGTTGAGCGCCGCCTTCGACATGCGGTAGCCGTAGTAGCCGCCCGAACCGTTATCGGCGATCGAACCCATGCGGCTGGTGATCAACGCCAGCTTCGCCCCCTCCGGCATCGAGGCGATCAGGGCGCGGGCGAGCCGCAGGGGGGCGACGGCATTGACCTCAAACTGGCGGCGCACATCGCCGGGATCAAG
>JBIIJS010000065.1:0-12637 GCA_044233605.1 Cyanobium sp.
CCCCGCACCATGACCGACCCCACCGGCTCCCAGCTGAAGCAGCGCCTGCAGGAGCTGGATCTGCCTTTCGTGCTGATCTCCTTCACAGACCTGTTCGGCATCCAGCGGGCCAAGCTCGTGCCCGCCGACGCCATGGCGGCGATGGCCACGGATGGGGCAGGGTTTGCCGGCTTCGCTGCCTGGCTCGACCTTTCGCCCGCCGATGGCGATGTGATGGCCATCCCCGATCCCGCCAGCCTCACTCCCCTGCCCTGGCAGGGCGGCGTGGGCTGGATGGCCGCGGAGCTCACCCTCAACGGCTCACCGATGGCCCAGTGCCCGCGCCGGCTGCTGCGCCGCCAACTGGAGCGGGCCGCGGCGATGGGCACCACGCTGTGCAGTGGCGTGGAGGCGGAATTCTTCCTGCTCAGCCCGGATGGAGCGGCGATCGCCGATCCGGCCGACCACCAGGAGAAGCCTTGCTACGACCAGCTTGCCCTGATGCGCCGCTTCGCTCTGATCGGGCCGCTGCTCACGGCGATGGAGCAGCTGGGCTGGCGCCCCTACCAGGCCGATCATGAAGACGCCAACGGCCAGTTCGAGATCAACTGGACCTTCGCCGATGCGCTCACCACCGCCGATCGCCACGCCTTCTTCAAGGTGATGGTGAAGGCGATGGCCGAACAGCAGGGCCTGCGGGCCAGCTTCATGGCCAAGCCGTTCGCGGCCCTCACCGGCAACGGCTGCCACACCCATCTGTCGCTGTGGGGAGCTGCCGGCACGGCCGATGCCGGCCGCAACCTGTTCCACGATCCCGCCGGGGAGCTGGGTCTGTCGCCGCTGGCCTATCAGTTTCTGGGCGGGCTGATCACCCATGCCCCAGCTCTGTGCGCGATCACCAATCCCACGGTGAACAGCTACCGACGCCTGGCGGCGCCACCCACCACCTCCGGTGCCACCTGGAGTCCCGGCGGCATCAGCTACACCGGCAACAACCGCACCCACATGGTGCGCATCCCCGACGACCAGCGCCTCGAGCTGCGCCTGCCCGACGGCTCCGCCCACCCCTACCTGCTGCAGGCAGCGATCCTGGCGGCTGGCCTCGACGGCATCGAGCGCAGCCTCCAGCCCGGCCCCCGCCGCGACAATGACAACTACGCCCAGCCCCTGGGCCTCGATCAATGCTGGCGCCTGCCCGCCGACCTGGGCGAAGCCCTCGATGCCTTCGCTGCCGATGGCCCCCTGCGTGCGGCCCTGGGCGAGGAGTTTTGCGTCGCCTACGAGCGCCTGCGCCGCCGGCAGTGGCAGCGCGAACGCGGCGACATCAGCGACGCCGAACGCCGCGGCTGCCTCGATTGCTGAAGGCCTCCTGCCCGGCTTGCAAGGAATGGGGGTCGTGGGGATCGAACCCACCTACGGCGAATTATGAGTTCGCTGCCTTCACCAGATGGCTAGACCCCCCGGCGCCGGTGCAGACCGACGCTGAAGGCTTACCACAGACCGCGCACGGGTTGGTAGTAGCTGGTGGGTCCGCTGCCCTGGGAGCTGGCGGCGGGGGCGACGCAGCCCACCCGATCCGGCGAGGGGCAGCTGGCACTGCGGGCCGGATCGGCCATGCTGCCGCCGAAGTTCGAGGGCAGGTCGGCGGTGCGCAGCGGCAGATCCGGCGACTGGCGCTGCAGCAGCCAGGATGCGGTGTTTTCCACGGCGGTGCCGTCCCAGGTGATCGCCTGATCGGGGAAGCCCAGGCCCATCACCCGGTTGCCTTCGCGGCCGCCGCCCATGGCGATACCGAATAGATCGGTGATCTGATTCACCACGCTGACTCCGCGTGCGTAGGGCGCACGCCAGGAGTAGAAACGATCGGTGACCAGCTCGGGGGTGGTGCGCACCACGCCGCAGCGGGTGACCTCCACAGGGCCGCCCGTGCTGATCTGCATGCCCGTGGGGGCTTCGAGGGTGGTGGTGCAGACCACCGGGCCGGGCTCATCGATGGCCCTGGCGGGCGCCGCCGCGATGGCAGTGCCGAGCACAAGTGTTGCAGCGGCGAGGGCGGGGGTCAGCGCAGAGCGAGAGGCTGAGGGGAAGGGCGGCCTGCTGACAGACATGGGCTGCACCAAGGTTCTTGCATTCAGACTAGCGGCGTTGTGACCGATTCACACCCTCCTTCACTGCCGCCGATGCCGCCACTGCCCACCACCGCCGGGGATTGCCGAGCGATCCTGCTCTCGCTTCTGGCTGAGCGCGCCTACCGCCGCGGCAGCTTCACCCTGGCCTCCGGCCGGCAGAGCGATCATTACGTCAACTGCAAGCCGGTGAGCCTCAGCGGCACGGGTCTTGCCCTGCTGGGCGGCCTGATGCTCGAGCACGTCGAGAGCGATGCCGTTGCCGTTGCGGGGCTCACCCTCGGCGCCGATCCACTGGTGAGTGCCGTCGCCATGGCCGCAGCCCAGCAGGATCGCCCGCTCGACGCCCTGATCGTGCGCAAGCAGGCCAAGGGGCATGGCACCGGTGCTGCTCTCGAGGGGCCCCTGCCCCCTGCCGGCAGCCGCGTCACGGTGCTGGAGGATGTGGTCACCACCGGTGGTTCGGCGCTGCTGGCGGTGAACCGGCTGCGCGAGGCCGGCTACCTGGTGGAGCGGGTGGTTGCGATCGTCGATCGCCAGGAGGGCGGCGCGGAGGCGATGGCCGCCGCCGGTCTGGAGCTGGTGAGCCTGTTTCCGCTCGAGGAGGTGGCAGCCGCCAGCCCCGCCGCTGCCAGCGCTCCCTGGGATTGGCGTCCCGCCCCGGCAACCGGCATTCGCAGGCCCGTGGCGCTGTTGCGGCTCGATGGACCCGACACTCGCCGCTTCCTGCACGGCCAGACCAGCCAGGATCTGCAGCTGCTGCCGCCCGGCAGCTGGCGCCGCACCTGCTGCCTCACGCCCACGGCACGGATGCTCGCCCTGGCTGAGGTGCTGATCGACGAGCAGGGCGCCTGGCTGGCGATCAGCGCCGGCGATGCCGCGGCGGTGCGCCAGACCCTTGATCGGGTGCTCTTCCCTGCCGACGACGTGCGGCTCGGCGAGCTCCAGCCCGGGCTCCTGCTGCAGCCCGTAGGCGGGGCGCTGCCGGCGGCGGGTGGCAGCTGGCAGCCGCTCGACGGCGAGGCCGGCTGGCGGCTCGACGGCGGGGCGGTGCTGCTGCGCGAGGGGGCGGCGCCGCCGGCGGAGCTGGCGGATCTCCAGGAGCTGCCGCCGCCGCAGCTGGAGCGCTGGCGCATTCAGCGGGGCGAGCCGGCGGCGCCGGCGGAGCTCAACGATCAGGTGAACCCGTTCGAGCTGGGCCTGGCGGCGCGAGTGAGCCTCAGCAAGGGTTGTTACGTGGGCCAGGAGACCCTGGCCAAACTGGCCACCTACGACGGCGTCAAGCAGCAGTTGCGCCGCTGGCATCTGGCGGAGGAGGGCGGCGCGGCACCGGGGGCGGTTCCGGCGGCCGGTGATGGCCTGGTGGATGCCGATGGCCAGCGGGCCGGGGCGATCACCTCGGTGCTGGCGCTGCCGCAGGGTGGCTGGATCGGCCTGGCGCTGGTGCGGCGTGCCGCCCTCGACCAGCAGCAGCTGCAGCTGGCCGATGGGCGCCGGCTGTCGCTCTCCGTTCCCGATGAGACCGAGCAGCCGCCGGGCGCGGCTCAGCCGGGCGGCTGATCCAGTAGCCAGCGGGCCACGGCCCAGGTGGCGAGGGCGTCGTCGAGGTTGTAGCGGAAGATGCGGCGCAACCGCTGGCTGCTGAGGCGCGGGCTGGTGCCCGACTCGGGCCGCCAGGTGCGCCACTGGCGCCACCAGAGCAGGCAGCGAGCGCCATCCACGCCCTTCGGGTTCCAGTGGAAGCCGATCCACCCCGCCACCGCCTTGAGCCCGTAGCTGTTGACCGGCAGCAGCCACTGGCGCCGCAGGCGCTGGTGCACATCCACCAGCCGCGCCCGCAGCCGGGCGCGATCCGCTTCGTTCACCCCCTGGCGCTCTGCCAGGCGCAGCAAGGAAATCGCCTCGGTTTCGCCGTAGTGCAGCACCGGCCAGTCGGGGTAGCGCTGCAGCAGGCGCTCCAGCCGTTGCCACAGGCGCGCCTCGCCGTGCTCCTGAAGGGCCAGCAGCGGCTGGTAGTTCGGGCCGGCCGCGGCGGCCGCCTGCTCCCGGCTGGGCCAGCTCCCGTCAGGGTTGCGCCGCAGCTTCAGCAGGCCGTGCAGGAAGTCGTCGCGGGCATCCGGATCCGACTCGATGTCATAGACGAGTACTCCAGGCGCGCTCTCCAGCTCGGGCAGGGGTGTCGCCGGGGCGTCGCCGCGCCGCCGCTGCGCTCCGGCCGCCTGTACCCGGGCCTGCTCCACCAGCTGGTTCGCCACCTCGCGGTGCTGCTCGCCGTCGGCAGCCAGCGCTTCGGCCAGCCAATCGGGATCTGCCGCCGCCAGTTCCGGCAGGCTGCTGATGCCCAGGGCGATCAGCAGCTCGCGACGCTTGCCGCCGATGCCGCTCACCTCGCTCAGATGCCCTTCCATCGCTGCCTCTCGGTCGCACAGTGCGCGCCAGCTGCAGAGGGTGCATTTCTTGCGGTCGCTCACCAGCGGCGGCGGCTCGCTGCGCTCCAGGTCGGCGGCCAGGCGGCTGAGGCTGTCATCGACCTGGCGCTGCAGCTTCTCGCCCAGCGTCAGGGTTTCGCGCTCCAATCGAGGCTCGCTGCCGGCCAGCACCAGCCCCGTGGCCACCTCGCTCTGCTGGTGCCGTGCCAACAGCCGCCCCCACAGCGCCAACATCAGGCGGTGTTCGCGGGTGAGACGGCGGCCCTGGCGGGCCAGCACCGGCCGGTAGCGATGCTCCCCCCAGCGGCTCGCACCCTCCACCCGCTCCAGCAACGGCGGATGGGCCTCGAGCGGGGTGGCATCCTCTGTGTGCCCCCGCAGGCGCAGGCCCACCACGCCGGCTTCGCCGGCGGCGCAGGCCGCGTCGCCCCGGCCGGGGCGACGCGGCAACAGGCTCTGGAAGCTGCGCAGCTGGTCGTCGAGGGCAAGGGCGCGGTGGGCACTCCACAGGCGCTGCTCGCCAGGTCCGTGGCGATCCAGCCAGGCGCGGCGGCGGCAGCGCAGCCAGCTGCGCAGCAGCCGGTCGGTGAGCGGCGGCGTGGCGGCCGGTGGGGGGAATGGATCGGGCGGCATCTCCGCAACGTAGAGACGCCGCGCCGCCGGCAGTGATCGTCGGGCAGTGGCCTGCCCGCAGGCCGGCACCCCTTCCCCTGCCTTTGCGGAGTCAGCCTGCTACACGGAAGAACCCCTTATCAGCCGCGCGCCCCCATGGCCTCCGCCCCCCTGCCCCTGCAGGCCAGTCCGATCGCCTTCGGTACCGACGGCTGGCGCGGCATCCTCGGGGTGGACATCACGGTGGAACGGCTGCTGCCGGTGGCCGCCGCCGCCGCCCGCGAGCTGGCCAGCAGCGCCCCCGCCGGTCTCGACAGCCGCGAGGTGGTGCTCGGCTACGACCGCCGCTTCCTGGCGCCGGAGCTGGCCGTGGCGATCGCCGCGGCGGTGCGCGGCGCCGAGCTGGTGCCCGTGCTGGCCGACAGTCCCACGCCCACCCCCGCCTCCAGCTGGGCGGTGGTGGAGCGTGGCGCCCTGGGTGCGCTGGTGATCACCGCCAGCCACAATCCGCCGGAGTGGCTGGGCCTGAAGATCAAGGGGCCGTTCGGCGGCTCGGTGGAGGGCGACTTCACCCAGCGGGTGGAGCGCCGCCTGGCGGCCGGCGGCATCACGGTGCCGATCGAGGGCCCCACGGAGCGCTTCGACGCTCTCGGCGCCTACGTGGCCGGCCTGCGGGAGAGGGTCGACACCGGCGCCCTGGCCACCGGCCTGGAGCGGCTGGGCCTGCAGGTGATCGTCGATCCGATGCACGGCTCGGCGGCGGGCGTGCTGCCGGCGTTGCTGGGCGAGGCGGCGGTGGCCAGCGGTGGGCTCCGCGAGATCCGCGCCAACCGCGATCCCCTGTTCGGCGGCAACCCGCCCGAGCCGCTGGCCCCCTACCTGCAGGAACTGATTGCCGCGGTGAAGGCATCCACGGCGGCGGGCCGGCCGGCGATGGGGATCGTGTTCGATGGCGACGGCGACCGCATCGCCGCCATCGATGAGCAGGGCCGCTTCTGCAGCACCCAGCTGCTGATGCCCCTGTTCATCGACCACCTGGCCCGGGCCCGGGGCCTGGCCGGCACGGTGATCAAGACCGTGAGCGGCTCCGACCTGATG
Organism: Cyanobium sp.; assembly: GCA_044233605.1. GTDB lineage: Bacteria > Cyanobacteriota > Cyanobacteriia > PCC-6307 > Cyanobiaceae > Cyanobium. The sequence continues at coordinate 6,245 of JBIIJS010000065.1, forward strand.
GCCCTGGTGGCTCAGGATCTGGGCTGCACCGTGCTCGAGAAGCCGGTGGGCTTCAAGTACATCGCCGCCGAGATGCTGGCCGGCGGGGTGCTGGTGGGCGGCGAGGAGTCGGGTGGGGTGGGCTTCGGCATGCACCTGCCCGAGCGCGATGCGCCCTTCGCCGCCCTGCTGCTGATCGAAGCGCTGGTGGAGGGGGGGGTGCCGCTGGGCCAGCGGCTCGATGCCCTGCAGGCCCGCTGCGGCGGCGCCGCCAGCTACGACCGCCTCGACCTGCGCCTGGCCGACATGGCGGCGCGGCAGCGGCTGGAGCGCCGCCTGGCCGAGGCGCCCCCCGCCGAGGTGGCCGGCGCGATGGTGCAGGAGGTGATCACCACCGACGGCGTCAAGCTGCGGCTCGGCCCGAGCCACTGGCTGATGCTGCGCTTCTCCGGCACCGAGCCGCTGCTGCGCCTCTACTGCGAGGCGCCCAGCGCCGAGCGGGTGGCCCAGGTGCTCGAGTGGGCGCGGCAGCTGGCGGAATCGGTGTGAGTGCCAGCCCGTTCGGGCTGCGTCTGCGCCACTGGCCCGGCTGGCTGGCGGAGGCCCCGGCGCTGCTGCCGCGGCTGCGCAGCGAGGTGCCCTGGCGGCAGGAGACGGTCAGCGTCTGGGGCCGGAGCCACCTGGTGCCCCGGCTCACCTGCTGGATGGGCGATGCGGGGGCCTCTTACCGCTACAGCGGTCTGCTGCTGCATCCCGAAGCCTGGACGCCTCTGGTGAGCGGCCTGCGCGAGCGGGTGGAGGAGGCCGCCGGCTGCCGCTTCCACGCCGTGCTGCTCAACCTCTACCGCGATGGCCACGACCGCATGGGCTGGCACGCCGACGACGAACCGGAGCTCGACCCCGAGGCGCCGATCGCCTCGCTGAGCCTCGGTGCCTCGCGCTGCTTTCAGCTGCGCTCCCAGCGGCGGGGGGAGGACGGGCGGCGCGAGACGGTCGCTCTGGTTCTGGGGGATGGCGATCTGCTGCTGATGGATCCCCCCACCCAGCGGCACTGGCAGCATCAGTTGCCTGCCCGGCGAGGGGTGCGGGCATCGCGCCTGAATCTCACCTTCCGCCGCCTGACACGCTTCGCCCCGATCCTGTGAACTCCCCTGTTCCTGTCGCCCAGCCAACGCCCCTGGTGATCGCCAGTGGCAACGCCGGCAAGCTGCGCGAGTTTGCTGCCCTGCTGGCGGAGTTTCCGCTGGAGGTGCGTTCCCAGCCCGAGGGCCTGGAGGTGGAGGAAACGGGGGCGACCTTCGCGGCGAACGCTCGCCTCAAGGCGGAGGCGGTGGCCCGCGCCACCGGTTGCTGGGCCCTGGCCGACGACTCGGGCCTGGCGGTGGAGGCCCTCGGCGGGGCGCCGGGGGTGCATTCGGCCCGCTACGCCCCCACCGATGCGGCGCGGATCGCCAGGCTGCTGGTGGAGCTGGCGGCGGCCGCAGCGGAAAGGACGGCCGCCGGGATGCCGTCGAATCGCCGCGCCGCCTTCGTGGCGGCCCTGGTGGTGGCCGATCCGGAGGGGGTGGTGCGCCTGGAGGTGGAGGGTCGCTGCCAGGGGTGGATCATCGAGGCTCCTCGGGGCCCAGGCGGTTTCGGCTACGACCCGGTGTTCCTGGTGCCGGAGCTGGACCTCACCTTTGCCGAGATGGACAAGGCCACCAAGGCGCGCGTGGGCCATCGCGGCCGGGCCTTTGCGGCGCTGGAGCCGCAGCTGCGGGCATTGCTGGCGATGGGCGGCTGAGGGGAGCCACATCACCATTGTTGTCGAAACCAATGTGGTTGTGGCTGAATTATGACAAAGGCGACGGGCTAGCCCATTGGGCAACTAAATTTGATGTCTTAATCTAAGCTAAAATGCCTAGAAATTTGTTGGGCCTTAATTGGAGCCAGCCATTCGCAAAGAGTTTCAGGCGCAAATCTTTTATCCTTGACAGGCAATCCCTGCAGGTCACTGGTGATAATCGGCTGCGGCTCGTGTCAGCTCCGGCCACGGGCCTCCTCAACAATGGGCTCATTCACGGTCCTGGCAATCTGGCGCTGGATGTGGCTGTCTCCCTTGTAAGACAGGGATCGGGATTGCCAGGGTGGCCGTCGGTGGGCAGCGGAATTGAGAACCATGGCGTGATCGACGCAGCCAGCCTGACCATCAGAGCAACCATCAGCGGCATCTATGACGACGTCACCAGAGGGGTCGCCAACCACGGCGTCATGAACAATGTAAAGGCTATCTTTGCAGATGACAAGGTAGACAACGTAGGCCTTTTTAATGCGGGAACCATCTCGGGATATAATAATTTAGGTTACAACAGCAATATCATCGGCAAATCTTTTGGTCTGAACAACAAAGGTATTGGGATACTTAACCGTGGTATCATAAAAAGCGGAGGCCTCCTTCAGGGTTCAGGCGTTATTGGGATCACGAATTACGGATGGATTGATTTTGAGTCTTCGGCGGCGGGGGTGAATAGGATCGTTGGAGATGGATCCTCCAGTTCTGGCATTTGGAATATCGGTACAATCCGCGGTTCGATGTTCGGCGAGATCCTGAGGGGGAATGGCGCATACGGTTTTTGGGGCCCAATCAATGGCATTTTCAATACTGGACAAATCAATCTTGCGGGTGGTGATGACAAGGTCATTGCCAGGGGGTCTGGCCGCGGGTTTACTATTATTCCAAAGCCGCCATTTGATTTTTCGCCTGATTTGATCAATACTGGCGAGATTGATATGGGCGATGGTAACGACCGCATCAATGTTGCAGAGAACGGCATTGCAGGCTCACTCGGCAAGGTGGGTAGTATTGAAATGGGAGGAGGTAATGATGTCTTCCTTGGCTTCGGTGATGATCAGATCATCTCGGGTGGCGCTGGAACTGACACCGTGAGGCTGCCGGCAGGCAGCTATGAGTTCACTCCTTCGAATTTTCCAGCGCAGGGAGCCATGGAGGTGTCCGCGGTGGGAGCTTCGCTTCTGTTTATCGGGTTTGAGCGCGTGGGCCTGCTCGGTGCCGTTGGCACCATCCCCTTTCCCGTCAACGGTGGGACGCTTACCTTCGGATGACTGCGATCGTCGACAGCAGCCATCCCCTCGGCCGCCTGATCGCCACCGTGCTGGCCATCGGCGCGTTGCGCAGCCTGCTCTTCTGGCAGGCGCGGCGGGTGATTATCCGCACCACCGAGCGCAACGGCATTGCCTAGCCGGCGCCGCGCCAGTAGCTGCCGGCCACCGCCTCGATGGCGCTGCGTGTCTGGCCCGGGTGCGCGACCCCCGCGGGCGCATCGCTGCCTGGCACCACGCCGCCGTCGAGGCCACCGGCCTGGCGGCGGCGAGTTTTGAACTGATCACACTGCAGTACGTGTGCCACGAGCTGCCGGCCTTCGCCACCCGTGCTGTGCTGGCGGAGGCCGGCTTCACGGAAGTGCGCCGCCAGGCCTGCGATCCGCGCCACTGGGTGATCGTGGCGCGGAGACATCCAGCCGAGTCTGCGACCGACAAGCCATGCTCACCTGAATAAATTTCTGGGTAACCAAAATCTGCTTATGCCCCGTTCGCTCTCCCTTGCGGTTCGCTCCGCCGCCGACCTGCTCCGCCGCTTTGCTGCTTCGCAAGCGTTCGTGGACCATTGGAGCACCCTGTTTGGATCTTCCTACAAATCGGCAGCTGCCGTTGATCTGAGGCTGCATTGGCTTGCCGGCGATCTGCGGCCCTGGCCGGGGCTGCGGGTGCTCAGCTCTGAGCTGCTGGCGGGGGCGAACGCTGCCTACGCCGGCGGCACCGACACCATCTATTTGTCCTCGTCCTTTCTTGCCACCGCTTCACAAGCAAGCCTGGTCAGGGTGCTTCTGGAGGAAGTCGGCCACTCCGTGGATGCGCGTCATCACAGCAGCGATACCCCAGGAGATGAGGGAGAGCGCTTCGCGCACATGGTCCTTGGGCATACCCTCAGCAAGACCGAGATTAGCCGTATAGCTACCGAGGACGACAAGACAACCTTGTTGATCGATGGTCAGCCGCTGTTGGTGGAAAAGGCTGAGCCAGTCATCCTCATTGTAACGACCGTACTCGACGAGCGAGATGGCAGCGCCGCGCTGGGCTCTGGGCTGTCGCTGCGCGATGCCATCCTGATCGCCAATCGAAATCCCGCCACCGATTATCAGATTAGGCTACCCGGCGCCCTGGTGTACAACTTGCGCTCCAGCGGCTTCCATGAAGACAATGGGATGCGCGGCGATCTGGATATCAAGGCCCGTACCGGCTCCCTTGCGGTGGTTGCCACTGGCGATGCCAGAGCCATCATCAATGCCTCCAATCTATCGATCGGAGATCGCATTTTTCATGTGTTGGAGAATGGCAAGCTCTACCTGCAAAACCTGATTCTCTCAGGAGGTAACACCTCCAGTGATGGCGGCGCGATCCGGGTGGATCGACGCGGCGAGCTGCTGGTGGAGGATGCAGACTTCACATCGAACTCAACCACTGACGAAGGGGGCGCAATCGCCAATTACGGCACGGCCGTCTTCGACAGGGTCCGCATTTCCGCCAACCGCTCAACCGGTTCATTGAAAGCCGCTGGCGTTTACAACTTTGGCGATCTGATGCTTCGCAACTCGAGTGTTTCGGCCAACCAGGGCGGTGGAATCTATAATTCTGCGACCTTGCTCCTGATCAATTCCACCATCAGCGACAACAGTAAATTCGGCATCGATCTCTTTCGGTCAAGCGCAGGCCTGGTCAACACCACGATCAGTGGTAATCAGGGAATGGGCATCGATTGCAGCGAAAGCTCCCTGGCACTGACTAGCTGTACGATCACCAATAACTTTTCTGATTCCCGCTTTGATGCGGGTGGTATTGAGAACAATGGTGGAGTTGTTGTGCTCAAGAATACCATCGTTGCTGGCAACATCAACACCGACGGCGGTCCTCCTGACCTGCGCGGTGAGTTTGACGGAGACAACAACAATTTGATTGGCAGTCTTCAGGGGGTTGTCGGCACAGCTGGTACCGGTACAGATCGCGTTTCGGCCAATCCTGGCCTGGCGCCGCTTGCCGACAATGGTGGCTTTGTCAAAACCCATGCCCTGCTCTCCCGCAGCCCTGCCATCAATGCAGGTAATGATCAATTGTTGGCAGCAGACGACGAAGATCTCGATCGGGATGGCGATACGCTGGAGTTCATCCCATTCGATGCCCGTGGCCCGGGCTTTGCGCGAGAACGCTGGGGTGTTGTTGACATCGGTGCCTTTGAGTCGCCGTTGCAGCCCACGGGTCTGCCTGTGATCACCCTGAGCCGCTCCCCCGCCGCGGTGGAGGAGGATGGAGCAGCCAGCATTTTCTTCACCTTCTCCCGCACCGGCTCCACTGCGGAATCGCAGCTTGTGCAATTCACAGTGGGCGGCACGGCCAGCCAGGGTTTGGATTACGCGGCCCTCAAGCCTGCCGGTGCGATCAAGCGTGTCACCATTGCCGCTGGATCGCAGACGGCGACGATCGCGATCCAGCCCATTGACGACACCGTCATGGAGCCCAACGAGACCGTTTCTCTCAAGCTGGCTCCTAACAGCCTTTACCGGATCGGCACCACCGTCGCCGTGTCGGGCACCATCCTCAACGACGACTTTGTGGGCACTGCTGCCGGCGACATCATGATTGGTAGTGCGTTCGCTGACAACATTGATGGCCTTGCCGGCGGCGATGTTCTCACCGGCCTGGCTGGAGCCGATCTCTTTCACTTTCGCTTCACCCAATCCACGTTGCTTGCCCCAGATCGCATCACTGATTTCACGATTGGCGCCGACAAGATCAAGCCCCTTACCGCTGATGGAGCTTCCCTGCCTCTTCCTCTGGCCACCCGGGCCCAGGACGACAGCACCTCCAGCACCCTGGCCCAGCTCAGTGCCTCTGTCTTCGCTGATGCCAATGGCGCACTTGATGGCCCGCAGCCTCTCGCTGCCAATCGTGCTGCGCTTGTTGTTGCCACCAATCCGGCGATTGCTGGCACTTACGTGCTAATTAACGACGCCACCGCTGCCCTGAGTACCAGCAGCGACACCCTCATCAACATCACCGGTGTTCTAGGAGATCTCCCTTCATTCGGCAGTTTCACGTCTTCTCTGTTGTTTGCATGAATTGCTTGTCCTTGCCGTCAGGGCTCCCGTTTACCCCTCACGTCAGTGCGGCGCCATGAGGATCCTGCGCTACCGCGACCCCGAGGGCGTCATCCATTTCGGCCAGCTGCATTCCGACGGCAGCCGGGAGCGTTTGCTGGGCGATCTCTATCCCCCCGCCCTCGCCTCCACCGTTGGCGCCGCTGCCGGCCCGGCGTTTGCAACAGGAACCGCAGCCCTGCGCCCCAGCGGCGAAGCTGCCGAC
>JBIIJS010000257.1:0-3151 GCA_044233605.1 Cyanobium sp.
AACCTCCATCCGTTCATTGACGGCGTAGTCGAGCGGATAGATCGGCGGGCCCACCCGGCGCAGCAGGTCGCAGAATTCGCTGTGGCGTTTCCCGGGTACGGTGGCGGCCTTGAAGTCGTTGAGCAGGGCCGCGATTTCCTCGGGCGTGAGTCTGGAGCGCAGCAGGAGCTGCGGCAGCATTGGACGGGTGCCCTTCCAGCCCGGCGGATCACCATCGCCGGCCCGTTCGTTGTCGAAGGTGCTGAAGGCCATGGCAAGCCCGTAGCGCAGGCCGGCGGCGTGCAGATCGCCGCGTCGGGCGCATTCGGCGGCCTCGAGGGCGAGCTCCACCGGGCTGAGGTTGTTGCGGAGTTGGGAGCTGTCGCCACAACGCGACCCCGACCAGCCCGTGCAGGCCCCCAGCAGGAGAGCCATGGCCGTCAGCAGGATCGTGGCTCGCCCTGCTGGTGCAACGTGGGGCATCGAAGGGGGGAAGGGGGTGTCAGTGAGCATTCCCGGCGGTGGACAGGCTTCGGCTGTCAGCGTTCAGACGGCGCCGGAGAAGGTGTCGCACACATCCATCGAGCCGCTCTGCAGGCCGCGGGCGAACCAGCGCTGGCGCTGGTCGGAGCTGCCGTGGGTGAAGCTGTCGGGCCGGATCCGGCCGCTGCTCTGTCGTTGCAGGGTGTCGTCGCCGATGCGGCTGGCGGCGTTGAGGGCCTCCTCGATGTCGCCTGGCTCCAGGGTGTTGCGCTGGGTGGCGGTGTGGTGGGCCCAGACCCCCGCCAGACAGTCGGCCTGGAGCTCTTGGCGCACTGAGAGCTGGTTGGCATCCCGCTGGCTGGAGCGGCTCTGCAGGCGTTGCACCTGTTGGTTGATGCCCAGCAGGTTCTGCACATGGTGGCCCACTTCGTGGGCGATCACATAGGCCTGGGCGAAGTCGCCCGGCGCGCCCATCCGCTGCCGCAGCGTGCGGTAGAAATCGAGGTCGATGTACACCTTCTGGTCGCTGGGACAGTAGAAAGGCCCCATCGCCCCCTGGGCGCGGCCGCAGGCCGAGGCCACCACGCCGTCGTAAATCACCAGCCTCGGTGCTGTGTAGCGTTGTCCCCGCCGGTTGAACTCCTGGCTCCAGGTGTCTTCGGTGTCGGCCAGCACCACCGAGACGAAGTCGGCGAGCCTGTCCTGCCCCGGGGTCGGTGCCTGGCGTTGGTTCACCACCACCGGGCCCGACTGGAGGGCGCCCGAGCCCCCCATCTGCTCGAGAATGATCATCGGATCGCCGCCCATCAGGGCCACCACCACGGCGAGGATCACCCCCACCAGACCGATGCCTCCTCCCACCATCGCCGCCGGGCCGCCCATGCCGCGGCGGTCCTCAACGTTGTTGCTGCGACGCCCGTCTTCCCAGCGCATCGGCCTCTCCTAGATCTCGGCGGCGGCCCGTTCCACCAGCCGCCGGGCGATCGCCTGGACGCCGGTGTGCTGGTAGGTGTCGGTGAAAGCGTCGAGGAAGGTGGCGAGCTGGTCGAAGCCGCCCTGCCAGGGGCCAAGGGTGCTCTCCAGGGCCCGCACCGCCTTCTGGCCGGTGAGGCCGAGACCTCCGGCAAAGCCCCCCGCCCAGCCCAGCCAGCTGTCGACCCCCTGGCGCAGGAAGCTCAGGTGGGACTGTTCGCCGCGGCCGGGAATCATCGAGGCCATGCCGGCATAGGCGGGCAGCTCGCGCAGCTCGTTATGCCGGCATAGGCGGGCAGCTCGCGCAGTTCGTTATGCCCCACCTTGCCCAGCAGGTCGTCGAGCTTCCGCAGAGCATCGTCGCCGAGCGGCAGCAGGGCGTCGAAGCAGACCATCGCGGCCATCCGAACACTGGCCTCACCGGAGTATTCCTGGAGCGAGGCGGCGAAGTCGCCGAAGCTGTCGCCCGGTAGCCCGTTCACCTGGGTGAAGGCGAGCATCTCGGCCGCCACCTTCAGGCTCAGGTCGGCGGCCTGCAGGGTCTCGCTGGCAGGAGTGAGCTTCGCCATCTGCTTCACCAGCGGCAGGGCGCCGGCCACGTTGGCGAGCACTCGCAGGCCTCCGGCGGCCTTCTGCGAGCGGTTGACGGCGTCGTAGAGGCTCATTGCCCTGCTGTAACCCTCATGGCGGGCTTTGCTGAGCGTGTCGGCGCGGTTGCGCACCTGGGCGATCAGCTCCGGATCACTGCTGCCCATCACATCGGCGATCAGCTCATCGGCGCTGGTGAGATTGCGCCAGCCTCCGGGCACCAGGATGCTGATCCCCTTGAGAGCCAACACAGTGAGGTTGCGCTTCGGCAGGCGGTCGAGGCGTTCGAGAATCGTGCTCATGCGGCGGGCTCCAGAACCGGGTTGCTGAGGTCGGCGGCCTGTTTCTCCCTGCGGCCGGAAACGGGAATGCGTAGAGGTTCCTGCTGGCCCGGCGGCAGGGACTTCGGCGCGATGCGCTCAGGGCTGAGCGAGGCGAGCCCGGCGAGGTCGAAAGCGCCGAGCAGTTCATGGCGCTGTCCTGGATCCATGCCCGAGCCCTGGCCGATCACCTTCACCTGGAAGCGCTCGGCCACCAGCAGGGCGCTGGCCTGGGAGCCCTGCTCCACCAGCGGCCAGCCCTGCAGCTGCTCCGGCGCCTGCACGAACTTGGTGCGGGCTTCCGGGGCGGTGGTGGTGTCGGAGATCGCCAGCAGGGCGCGGGTTTCCTGCCCCTGCTTGAGGCGGGCCTCACTGAAGCCCCGCTTCTCCTGGGTGAAGACAATCGTCTCCCCCGCCTGCGGTTTCGGAAACAGGCGGTTGAAGGCGGTGCCGTTGACCACCTCGCTCTTGGAGACATCGCCCACGGTGCCTCCCGGCAACCAGGAGCGGAAGGGGAGGAACAGGAATGCGCCGATCAGAAGGCCTGCGATCAGCAGCAGTGCGAGCCCCCAGCGCAGAATGCGGGACATCGGGAACGGATCTTGCGACTGCTGGATTGTTAGCAGCGCTACGGATCGCTTGCCCGGATCCGTTGCGTTTCAGCAGGTACGCGCAACAGGTAGCAGCGCTCAGGCGAGGCCGACGAGCTGCATCGAGTAGTCCCACACCCGGCGGGCCGTCTCAGGATTGCTCGCCTGCTCGGAGAGCTCCTGGCTGAACTGCCTGCCGCCCTTTTTCTGGCGGTTGCC
>JBIIJS010000258.1:0-3132 GCA_044233605.1 Cyanobium sp.
GGCCGCAGCCCGCAACCTCAAGGTGGTGTTCCCCCGGCCCACCCACGTGAACATCAGCGGTGCGGGCGTGACCGCCTCCTCGCGCAACGTGGCCGCCGCCACGCAACTGATCGAATTCCTGGCCTCACCGAGCGGCGGCAAGGGCTACGCCGAAGCCAACAACGAATACCCGCTGAAGGGCTACGGCGGCAACCGCACCCTCAATCTCTGGGGCCCGTTCCAGAGTGAGGGCATCTCGGCCGAACAGATGGGCAGCCGCAACAAGGCGGCGGTGCAGCTGATGCAGGCCGGCGGCTGGAAGTGAGCGTCGCGCCACTGGCTCCATTGCCGCCGGCGGCGGCGCGGCTGCCGCTGGGCCGCGGCGGCCTGCTGGCCGTGGTGCTGCTGATCTGCGGCCTGGCGCTGCTGCCGGTGCTGGCGCTGCTGCTGTTCGCCGCCGTGGGCGGTGCGGGCGTGCTGCAGCTCGACGCCGACGGGCGGATGGCGATCGGTAACACCCTGCTGCTGCTGGTGGTGGTGGGTGCGGCGGGTGCGGTGCTGGGCAGCGCCAATGGCTGGCTCACGGCGTGCTGCCGGTTTCGGGGGCGCCGCTGGCTGCGCATCGCCCAGCTGCTGCCGCTGGCCACGCCGGCCTACCTGATGGCGGCCACGCTGATCGACCTGGGCAGCCGGCTGGGCCAGCGCATCCACGGGCCGCTGTGGGCGGCCGTGGTGCTCACGTTGAGCACCTACAGCTATGTGTTTCTGCTCTCCACCGAGAGCTTCTCGATGAGCGGGCGGCGCCAGCTGGAGGCAGCCCGCAGCCTGGGGGTGGGGCCGTGGGGCAGCTTCCGCCGCGTGGCCCTGCCGATGGCGATGCCGGCGATCGGGGCGGGCATCGCCCTCAGTGGCATGGAGGTGCTGAACGAGCTGGGTGCGGTGGAGCTGCTGGGGGTGCCCACCCTCTCGGTGGCGGTGCTGCAGCGCTGGCAGATCCAGGCCGATCCGCGCTCCGCCGCGGGGCTGGCGCTGGTGACGCTGGCGCTGGTGAGCCTGCTGGTGGCGGCCGAGCGGCGGTTGCGGCACCGTTCGCGCCGCTGGAGCATGGGCCCGGGTGGAGAGAGCGGACCGATCTGGGAGCTGCGGGGCTGGCGCCAGCTGCTGGCGCAGCTGCTCACCCTGCTGCCGCCGCTCGCCACCCTGGGGCTGCCGCTGCTGTGGGCGGGGCTGAGCTTCGACCAGCTGCGCGGTGAATCGGTGGGTGAACTGACCACGCTGAGCCTGCGCAGCCTCGGCCTGGGCCTGCTGGCGGCGCTGCTCACGGTGGGCACGGCCCTGCTGCTGGCGGTGGCGCGCCGCTGGATCCCGCAGCCGCTGGTGCGGCAGCTCACCTTTCTGGCCGGCATGGGCTATGCGGTGCCCGGGGCGGTGCTGGCCCTGGCGCTGCTGCTGCTCGGCGGGCCGCTGGGCATCAGCCCCCTGCCGCTGCTGGTGTGGGGCTACACCGATCGCTTCCTGGCGGTGGCCAAGCAGGATCTCGATGCCGCCTTCGAGCGGCTGCCGCCCAGCCTCGATGAGGCCGCCACGGGGCTGGGCTGCAGCTGGCTGGCGGTGCTGCGGCGGGTGCACCTGCCGCTGCTGCGCGGGCCGCTGCTGGTGGGGGGGCTGCTGGTGTTCGTGGATGTGGTGAAGGAGCTGCCGCTCACCTTCGCGCTGCGGCCGTTCGATTTCGACACGCTGTCGGTGCGGGTGTTTCAGTACGCCAGCGATGAGCGGGTGGGGGCGGCGTTGGTGCCGGCGCTGCTGATCCTGCTGCTGGGGTTGGTGGCGGCGCTGGCGCTTGTACCAAGCCTTGAAGAGGGGTCGTCACCGAACAGAAAGGGTTGATAGGTTCGGCCCCATGCTGGGCCTGGAACCGCTCGCCACCCTCGATCTGTACCTCTGGCTGGGCCACGGCGCCGACGTGGCCCGGCTGCAGCATGTGAACCAGAGCACGGTGTCGCGCCAGATCCACCTGGCTCTGCAGCAGCTGAATCTGCGCCTGATCCGCTATGGAGCAGAGCGTGAGGTGCTGGGCGACCGGGAGCTGCTGCAGACCCTGCGCCATGGGCTGCAGCTGGCGCGGCTCAAGGGAGCGGCGCCGCTGCGCATCGATGGCACCTATTGCTCGGGGCCGTGGTTTCTGCGGGAGCCGCCCGCCGGCTGGATCGCCGGCAAGGGCGACCTGGGCGGCCTGCGCAAACCGCTGCAGCTGCTGGAGGATCGGGTGCTGGATGCCTGGGTGGGCAGTTACCAGCCCGATCTGCCGGATCCAGGCCATCCGCAGTGGCTGGTGATCGACCTGCTGCGGGAGCCGGTGCAGCTGCTGGCCAGCCCCCACCATCCCCTGGCGGGCGAAACCGGGCTGGGCCAGGGCGACCTGGAGCAGTTCCCCAGCCTGGCCCTGCCGAGCGGCTGGTTTCCCCGCACCGAAGCGATCCTGCGGGGCCAGGGGCTGTGGCAAGACCCGGTGGAGATGCGCCGCTACGACCCCGACAACTGGGAGGGCCGCTGCGCCGACGGCCTCACCCTCACCTACGGCCAGAGCCTGAGCGAGGCGCTGCAACCGGGCACGGTGCGGCTGCACTGGGATCTGCAGCTGTTCAGCGGCGAAGCGCTGGTGGTGCGCCGCGACCTGGCCGAACGCCCGGCGATCCAGCAACTGATCAGCTGGCTGCAACGCCGCGCCCGCATGATCGCCGGGCAGCTTGAGGATGTGGAGGTGGTGGGGTGAAAGCTGAGCAGCGCCCTCAATTCCGCGCCTGTCCGCTTCTGGGAAACCTCAGAGAAAAGAAAGTCACCAGTTGCCCTGCTTGCAGACGAGCATGGTCGATCAATCCTTCCGAATCAAGCCTGCCTCATAAAGCCAGCAAAGGCTGGTCTCTTTGACGATCAGTCTAGCCTCGGAAGCCGACACCATCTTCTTATCACTCAGCAGAAAAATGATTGGCAGAGCACAGATGAAAATCATTCACCTCGCACACCTCGCTATATCGATCACAATCGGATCCGCGACAACAGGCTGCCAGCTTCTTCTCCCCATAGCACCCAAGGACCTGATCCGGACCGAGACAGATGGAAAGCTCAGCTGGCGAACCTTTGAGCATCGATCCC
>JBIIJS010000259.1:0-3129 GCA_044233605.1 Cyanobium sp.
AAACTCCCGCCCCCACCACGCCGCGCAACTATCCGATCTTCACGGTGCGCTGGCTTTCGGTTCATGCCCTCGGCATTCCCACGGTGTTCTTCCTGGGTGCCCTGGCCGCCATGCAGTTCGTACGCCGCTGACCTCCTCCCACCATGGGCCTGCAACGCAACCCCAACCCCAATAACCTGCCCGTCGAGCTCAACCGCACCAGCCTCTATCTGGGGCTGCTGCTGGTGTTCGTCACTGGCGTGCTCTTCTCCAGCTACTTCTTCAACTGATCCCCACCCCAGAGGTCTCGCGATGAGCGGCAAGAAATCCTCCCTGCCTGACGGCCGGATCCCCGATCGCCTCCCCGACGGCCGACCGGCCGTGCCCTGGAAGAGCCGCTGGACCGAAGGCGTGCTCCCCCTCTGGCTGGTGGCCACCGCCGGTGGCATCGCTGTGATCTTTGTGGTGGGTCTGTTCTTCTACGGCGCCTACGTGGGCGTGGGTTCAGCCTGATCGGCTCTGAGGCAACCCCTCCAGGAGGCGGACCCTTCAGGGTCCGCTTTTTTATGGGTGAGCACCCCAGGCCCTGCGCCAGGCGACTCAGCGCCCCGGGCCATTTCATTGCTGAAGCACCTCCCCCAGTGCCTGCGGCTCCAGCCGCTGATCCGCCGCCGCCTCCGCCCGCAGATCCTTCAGCACCGCCACGCCCTCGGCGGCTTCGCTGTCGCCGATCACCGCCGCCCAGCGGGCACCGCTGCGGTCGGCCCTCTTGAACTGCTTGCCGAAGGCGGCGCCGCTCAGGTCGAGCTCCACCGCCAGGCCCTGGCTGCGCCACTGGCGTGCCCAGCGCAGTGCCAGCGTTTCAGCCGCCTCGCCGCGACTCACCACATAGAGATCCGGCGCAGCGACCGCCCTCCGGTTGCTGTCCGACGCCTCCACCAGCAGCACCAGCCGCTCCATACCCAGGGCCCAGCCAAAGGCCGGCGTGGCCATTCCCCCCAGCTGTTGCACCAAGCCGTCGTAGCGGCCGCCGCCGCACACCGTGGCCTGGGCGCCCAGCTGTCTGCTCGTGATTTCGAAGGCGGTGTGGCCGTAGTAGTCGAGTCCGCGCACCAGCCGCGGGTTGAGCTGAAACGGGATCGCCAGTACCTCCAGGCAGGCCAGCACCTGATCGAAGCGCGCCCGGCTGGAGCTGCTCAGGGCATCAAGCAGGCTCGGTGCCTCATCGAGCACCGCCTGGGTGCCGGCGTCCTTGGCGTCGAGGATGCGCAGTGGATTGCTGGCCAGCCGTTGCTGGGAATCGGGGTCGAGCCGTGAGCGGCGCCCCTCGAGAAATTGCACCAGGGCGGTGCGATAGCGCAGGCGGTCGTCGTGGTCGCCGAGGCAGTTGATCTCCAGGCAGAGGCCGCCCACCCCCAGATCCGCGAGCAGGTCCCAGGCGATCGCGATCGCTTCGGCGTCGCTGCGCGGATCGGCCAGGCCGAGGAATTCCAGGCCGATCTGGTGGAACTGGCGCTGCCGCCCCGCCTGGGGCCGCTCGTAGCGGAACATCGCTCCGCCGTACCAGAGCCGTTGTGCCCCCTGGCCCAGCAGGCCGTGCTGGATCGACGCACGCACCACCGATGCCGTGCCCTCCGGCCGCAGCGTGCAGCTACGCTCGCCCCGGTCGAGGAAGCTGTACATCTCTTTGCCCACCACGTCGGTGGCCTCTCCGATGCCGCGGGCGAACAGGTCGGTGGGCTCCAGTACCGGTGTGCGGATCTCCTCCACGCCGGCGCGGCGGAAATGATCGCGGGCCGTCGCTTCAATCGCCTGCCAGCGGCGCGTCTGCTCGGGCAGCAGATCGACCATGCCGCGCAAGCTCTGGAGCGGTTCCACCGTAGACGGGCACACAGATCTCCCAGTGTGCCCGCCGGCGGTGTCGCCTTCAGCTCTCCGCCAGGCGCTCGCGGAAGTGGGCGATCGTGGGCTCCAGGCCCTGCTCCAGGCTCACCGACGGCTCCCATCCCAGCTCGCGGCGGGCCAGGTCGATCACCGGCTGGCGCTGCAGCGGATCGTCCTGGGGCAGGGGCCGCAGGGTGAATTCCAGGCTGGGGTTGATGCGAGCGCGTACCAGCTCTGCCAGCTGGCGGATGGTGAACTCACCGGGATTGCCGATGTTCATCGGCCCGCAGTGGCTGCCGTTCATCAGCCGGATCATCCCCTCCACCAGATCATCCACGTAGCAGAACGAGCGGGTCTGGCTGCCATCGCCGTAGAGGGTGAGCGGTTCGCCGCGCAGGGCCTGCACGATGAAGTTGCTCACCACCCGGCCGTCATCGGGCAGCATGCGCGGGCCATAGGTGTTGAAGATGCGCATCACCCGGATCTCGGTGCCGTGCATGCGCTGGTAATCGAAGCAGAGGGTTTCGGCGATGCGCTTGCCCTCGTCGTAGCAACTGCGGATGCCGATCGTGTTCACGCAGCCCCGGTAGCTCTCGGGCTGGGGGTGCACCTCTGGATCGCCGTACACCTCGCTGGTGCTGGCCAGCAGCAAGCGGGCCCCCACCCGCCGGGCCAGACCGAGCATGTTGTAGGTGCCCAGGAAGCTTGTCTTGGCCGTCTTGATCGGATTGTGCTGGTAGTGCACCGGCGAGGCGGGGCAGGCCAGGTGCCAGATGCGGTCGACCTCAAGCCGGATCGGCTCGGTGACGTCGTGGCGGATCAGCTCGAAGTGAGGATGGCCGAGCCACTGGCTGATGTTCTGCTTGCGGCCGGTGAAGTAGTTGTCGAGGCAGATCACCTCTTCGCCCGCCTCCATCAGCCGGTCGACCAGATGGGAACCCACGAAGCCGGCGCCGCCGGTGATCAGGTTGCGACGTGTCAATTGCCTTCTCCAACGCACCAGACCGTAAGACCGGCGGCGCGGGCATCCGCGGCATCGGCGATGCCGCGGGCATCGAACAACCAGGCGGGGCGCCGCATCACGGCCGCGATCCGCGGCCAGGGGAGACTGCGGTATTCCTGCCATTCGGTGAGGATCAGCACCGCATCGGCACCGCGAGCCGCCTCTTCCGGGCTGCGTGCCGCAAGCCAGCCGCCATCACCGGCGAGGGAATGGCCGAGGCCGTCAGCGGGCAGGGGATCGTGCTCCAGGTCGCGGGCGATCTG
>JBIIJS010000260.1:0-3107 GCA_044233605.1 Cyanobium sp.
CGCCGGCCGGGAACCCGGATTGGCGGCAGCGAAAAGCAACAGCACAAAGCAAAGCAGAGGGTAACGAATGGGCTGTCGCTTCATCTGCTCGAAACCGGAAATCGGTCCAGATTATGAATGCCAACATTCCCCGACGCATCTACACTGGGGCAGCTTCAGCAATCGACCCTCGATCAAGCCACCTGCGTTGAAACAATTGGGGCATTAACAAGCAATTCGGGCATGAATTCTTCCCCTGCCGGTTCAGTGCCGCGCCTGTGCGTCATCCGAAGGTGCGGCCGTTCCAGCCCCAGTGGCTGGCCTTCACATCGTCAAAACCGATGTAGATGCGATCGGCGGGGATGCCGGTGCGCTCGCTGATCAGCTGGCAGAAGGCGGCGGCCATCGCCGGCGGTTTCAGCGCCCCGATCGAGCGGATCTCCACGTAGGCGCAGGGATCGCCGCTGCCGGCGAAGGTCATCGGCACGCCGGTCTCGAGCAGGGTCATCACGTAGGCCTCCGGCTTGCCGGTCTGCTCGGCGAGCGCAGCGGAGAGCTCCTGCAGCAGGGCATTGGCGTCGTCCACGGCGGACAGCGAGGTGCGCACGTTGATCAGTGGCATCGGCCCAGGGGCGATCGGGGCCGCATCGTGCCATGGATGGAGATCGCTGGCATTCCGGTCTGCCAGGGTGTCTGTGTCCGATATTGCTCCGCAAAACCGGCCAGCGGACACCGGCATGACCCAGGCCAGCCCCTCTCCATCACAGACCCCCGAAGCGCCCGGCGAGCTGCGCCGCAGCCTCGGCCCGGTGGGGGTGATGGCCCAGGCGGTGGGCACCGTGGGCCTGACGCTGACCGCCGTGATCAACATCCCCCAGGCGATGCGCAGCGCCGGACGGGCTACCTGGATCAGCTACGTGCTCGCCCTGGCAGTGGTGCTGCTGGTGGGCGAAACCCTTGTGCTGTTCAGGCGGCTGCCGGGCAGCGCGGCGGGGATCGCCGGGTATGTGGCGGCGGGTCTGGGCCGGCGCACCGGCGCGGCGGCCACCTGGGTGCTGATGCTCAGCTACGGCGCCTCGATGCTGGCCTGCCTGGTGTTCTTCGGCTTCTACCTCGACCGACTGCTGGACCATCTGCAGCTACCCGCCCCTCAACTGGCGGGCTATCTGCTCGGCGGAATTGCCTGCGTGGAGCTGGCGCGCCGCGATGTGAAGCTGTCGGCCCGCACGATGCTGGTCACGGAAGCGCTCTCGGTGCTGATCGTGCTTTCGATCACCGTGCTGGTGATCGTGCAGGGCTGGGGCCCCCCCGACCTGCGGGCGATCGATCCGGTCGGCGACACGCCCTCCGAAGTGGGCTCGGCGCTGATGCTGGCGGTGCTGAGCTTCGCCGGTTTCGAGAGCGCCGCCAGCCTCGGCGGCGAAGCGCTGCGGCCCGAACGGGCGGTGCCGCAGGGAATTCGCACCGCCCTGCTGGTTGCCGGCGGGTTGTTCGTGTTCTGGGCGGTGTTCCTGCCCGAGGGCCTCAGCTGGCTGCCCGCGTCGGAGCGTCTCGGCCTGGATCCGCTCAGCGATCTGGCGGAACGGCTGGGCAAACCCGGAGCGGGTCGATGGATTCAGGCGGGCGCACTGATCTGCCTGTTCGGCAGCTCCCTGGGAAGCGTCAATGCCCTCGCCCGTGCCAGCTACTCCCTGGCCGAGCAACGGGTGCTGCCGCGGCTCCTGAGCCGGGTCGACCCACGCCATGGCACACCGTCCGCTGCCCTGGTCACGGTGACGCTGCCAGTGATCGCCGCCGGAGCCCTCTTGCTGCAGAAAGAACTGAGCCCCAGCGCAATCTTCGGACTGTTCGGCGGTTTTGCGGTGCTGGGGTTCCTGCTGATCTATGGGCTGGTGGCCCTGGCGAGCCTGAGGGGCGAATTGCCCGGCAACTCCACGCGGCGACGCTGGCTCGTGGGCGGCAGCTGTCTGATCGCCGTGCTGGCGATCGCCGTGGCCTACCTGGCCAGCCTGGCGGGACAGCAGAACGGCATGGTGCTGGCATTCGCGGCCCTGCTGCTGCTGGGCTGGCTGCGGGTGCTGCGCACGGTGCCGGCCTGAACGATCAGCGCCGCTGATGGCAGAGATCAGCAACTCTGCTTGCCACAGTTCGGGCAACAGTCACGGTCCACCGTCAGGTTTCGATACAGTTGCAGGAGCGAGCTGATTTCAGCTCTGCCCTTCCATCCCCGCTTCGGCCCTGGCCCTTTGCCTCCAGCCTGAGCTCCTTCTCACGTACTCATGACCGCCACTATCCAACAGCGCTCCGGCGCCTCGGCGTGGAACCAGTTCTGCGACTGGGTCACCTCCACCAACAACCGCCTCTATGTGGGCTGGTTCGGTGTGCTGATGATCCCCTGCCTGCTGGCCGCCACCATCTGCTTCATCGTTGCCTTCATCGCTGCTCCCCCCGTCGACATCGACGGCATCCGTGAGCCCGTTGCCGGCAGCCTCATGTATGGCAACAACATCATCTCCGGTGCTGTTGTGCCTTCCAGCAACGCCATCGGCCTTCACTTCTACCCCATCTGGGAAGCCGCCAGCCTCGATGAGTGGCTGTACAACGGCGGTCCCTTCCAGCTGGTGGTCTTCCACTTCCTGATCGGCATCTACGCCTACATGGGCCGCGAGTGGGAACTCTCCTACCGCCTCGGCATGCGCCCCTGGATCTGCGTTGCCTACAGCGCCCCTGTGGCCGCTGCCAGCGCCGTGTTCCTCGTCTACCCCTTCGGTCAGGGCTCCTTCTCGGATGCCATGCCCCTCGGCATCAGCGGCACCTTCAACTACATGCTGGTGTTCCAGGCTGAGCACAACATCCTGATGCACCCCTTCCACATGCTGGGTGTGGCCGGTGTGTTCGGCGGCAGCCTGTTCTCCGCCATGCACGGTTCGCTGGTGACCAGCAGCCTGGTGCGTGAGACCACCGAGAGCGAGAGCCAGAACTACGGCTACAAGTTTGGCCAAGAGGAAGAGACCTACAACATCGTGGCCGCCCACGGCTACTTCGGTCGCCTGATCTTCCAATACGCCTCGTTTAACAACAGCCGCAGCCTGCACTTCTTCCTGGCTGCCTGGCCGGTGGTCGGCATC
>JBIIJS010000261.1:0-3063 GCA_044233605.1 Cyanobium sp.
CACGAGCAGCACCTGGTGCAGGACGGCGCCACCCTTTCGATCGAGCTGCTCGAGCAGGCCGGGCCGGCGGCCCCGCCCGCCACGCGGCCGCGGGCGGTGCGGCTGCTGGCGCGGCTGGAGGGGCTGCTGCAGCCGGCGCCGGAGTGGGTGATGCTGCTGGCGCGCCAGCAGCTGGAGGAGCAGGCGCGGCGGGTGCTGGCGACCGAGCCGGCGCCGCAGCCGCGGGAGCTGGCGGAGCTGGCGGAGCTGGTGGAGCTGCTGCCGGTGCCCGCCGAGCGCCAACCGGCCCTGGCGGCGGCACTCACGCGGCTGCGGCTGGGCCTGGAGCTGCTGGATCCCCAGCTGGCGCCGCTGACCCCGGCTCCGGCCCCCGCCCCGCCTCCTGCCGCAGCGCCCACCCAGCCGGCGGCCCCCGCCGAACCGGGTCTGGCCGGGATGGCCCTGCTGGAGCCGGGGGCCAGCGCCGGCCCGCTGGCGCTGGATCTGGCGCCGCTGCTGGAGGCGGAGCCGGAGGCGATCGAGGCCGCCCTCGACGATTTCGTGTGGCACCTGCCCCGCGGCAGCCGGGCCCTGCCGGCGGCCACGGCCCTGCCGGCGCTGCTGGAGGCGCAATGGCGCCAGGGACGGCGGTTGCCGGCGGCGGCCTTCGAGCGGCTGGCCTACCTGGCGGCCAGCTGGCAGCGGCGGCTGGCCGACCGGCTGGAGCCGCTGCCGCCGCTCGACTGGCAGCACAGCCTGCTGCTGGAGCTGGGTGCCACGGAACTGGCGGTGCTGGGGCCGCTGCTGGCCGGCCCGGCCGGGCTGGAGGCGGCCCTGGCGGAGCTGCGCCGCGAGCATCACAACCAGGCCTTCTGGCAACAGCGCCAGGAGCTGCCCTGGATGCAGTGCCCGCCGCCGCTGGAGGCGTTGCGGCGCCTGCATGTGGAGGAGGGGTACTACGCCCGGGCCCACGCCCCGCTGGAGGAGCTGCGCGGCTGGGGCGAGGCGGCGGCCGGGGCACTGCTGCAGGCCGAGATCTGGACCGACGACGCCGGTTGCCTGGGGCTGTGGCTGGCGGTGGCCCAGGAGCTGGTGCTGGCGCAGGGCCAGCCGCTGCCGCCGCTCGGGGCGCCGCCGGCGCCGGAGCGGCTGCTGGCCGAGCTGGGCGGCCTGGAGGTGCTGTACGTGGGTGAGCGGGCGGCGGCGGTGCAGGCGGCCCACCGCCAGGGGCTGTGCTTCCGCGGCGAGCCCTTCGGGCTGCGGGTGGTGGATACGCCGGCCAGCCGCTGGCCGGCCCGGCCGGCGGGGGGCTTCGGCGAGAGCCTGGCGGTGCTGCTGGAGGTGGTGGACGGGCTCTACCGGCAGCGGCCGTTCGCCCTGCTGCTGGCCGACTGCGGCGCCTACCGGCTGCCGCTGCTGCGGGCGGCCCACCAGCGCTACGGCGTGGCGGCCCTTGGTGGCCGCTGGTTGGGGGCCTGAGCTCGGATGTCACGCGCGGCGCTGCTGGGGGCCCTGCTGCGTCACAACAGCCGCCTCGGCGCCAGCGGGGCGATCTGGGGCGACAGCGCTGCGGCCGCCGCTGAGGAGGCGGTGGCGGCGGCGGCGGCCCCGCTGCCGGTCTGCACCACCGAAGGCGCCCCCACGGCTCTTCGTCTGGATACGCCTCTGGATGTGGCCTACGCGGTGCGCTGCGACCAGCCGGAGCGCTTGCACTTTCCCCTGCAGGGCGGCTTGCCGGGGCTGGCGGCCAGCCCGCTGAGCCTGGAGGTGGCGCTGCTGCACCAGGCGGAGGTGCGCGAGTGGCAGGGCTACCACCTGGTGCGGCAGGGGCCGGCGCTGGCGGCCGATGCCAGCAGCGCCTACTGGCCGCTCAGCGGCGGGGTGCTGGCCGGTGAGGGGGTGCTGGCGCCGGCGGAGCCGCGACGGCGGGAGCAGCTGGCCGAGGCGTTTCTGCTGTGCGACGACCTGGAGGCCAGCAACTTCTGCCACTTCGTGTGCGATGTGCTGCCCAAGATCGCCCTGGCGCAGGAGTGCCGGCGGCGCATCCCGCTGCTGGTGGATCCGCCCAGCCAGCCGTTCCAGCGGGAGCTGCTCGAGCGGGTGAGCGAGCGCTGGGGCCACCCGATCGTGCCGCTGGAGCCGGGGCTGGAGCTGGCGGTGGAGCGGTTGTTTTACCTGCGCCGCTCGGTGCAGATCCACCCGCTGCTGCGCTGCAGCGGCCTGGCGATCGGCTGGGTGCGGGAGCTTGTGGATGCGCGGCCGGAGCGGGCCCCGGCCGATTCGGTGCTCTACCTGCGGCGGCAGCGGCGGCGGGTGCTCAACGAGGAGGCGCTGATCGGCGCCCTGCAGCGGCACACGCCGCGGCTGCAGGTGGCGGATCGGATGGAGGGGCTGGGTGTGCGGGCCCAGGCGGAGCTGGTGGGGCGCCATCGGTGGCTGGTGGGGCCCCATGGGGCCGGCTTCACCCACCTGCTGTTTGCCCGGGAGGCGCCGCAGGCGGCGCTGGAGCTGATGGCCGAGGGCAATGGCAGCCTCACGTTTGCGTTGATCTCAGGCCACCTGGGGCTGGATCACGCGGTGCATGTGGGCACGGCGGTGGCCACCGACAACGGCCCCAATTACCCGGATCTGGAGGTGGATGTGGAGGCGGTGCTGGGTCTGCTGCGGCAACCCCACCAGCCACACTGGCCTGCAGTGGAGCGGCCGGAGCGATGAGCCAGCAGGCATTCGAGCGAGGCGACTGGCAGGCGGTGATCGACGCCCACCAGCTGGAGAGCCACGATCCGGCCGAATGGCTGCGCTACGGCGCGGCGCTGCTCCACACGATCGAGCCGGGGCCGGAGCAGGGGCGGCAGCAGCAGCAGGCGGCGCTGGCCTTTGTTCAGGCGCAGAAGGAGGGGGCATCAGCTGAAGCGGTGGCGGCGTCGCAGCGGCAGTCGGTGCTGTTGAGCCTGCGGGAGGCGCTGCGCCAGGCCCGCTGTTGCGATGCCTCACCACGCCAGCCATAAGAACGCTGACGTCGCAGAGCGCAGCGATCTGGATCCACCCGAGGAGCCGACGGGGCTGGAGCAGACGCCTACAACC
>JBIIJS010000066.1:0-12286 GCA_044233605.1 Cyanobium sp.
CGACCTCCTCTCCCACCTTCACCTTGCCGCGCTCAATCCGGCCGGTGGCCACGGTGCCGCGACCGGTGATCGAAAATACGTCTTCGACGGCCATCAGGAAGGGCTTGTCGATTTCGCGCTCGGGCTCCGGAATCGATTCGTCGACGGCGTCCATCAAGTCGAGAATCTTATCGACCCACTCATCTTCGCCGCGCACGGCCTTCTTGCCACCCTGGATGTATTCCAGCGCTTTCAGGGCCGAGCCGGGCACGATGGGAATGTCGTCGCCGGGGAAGTCGTAGCTGCTCAGCAGCTCACGCATCTCAAGCTCAACCAACTCGAGGATCTCCTCGTCGTCGACCATGTCCTTCTTGTTGAGGAACACGACCAGCGCCGGCACACCAACCTGCTTGGCCAGCAGGATGTGCTCCTTGGTCTGAGCCATCGGTCCGTCGGTGGCGGCCACAACCAGGATGGCTCCGTCCATCTGGGCGGCACCGGTGATCATGTTTTTAACGTAGTCCGCGTGGCCGGGGCAGTCCACATGGGCGTAGTGGCGCTTGTCGGTTTCGTATTCGACGTGCGCAGTGTTGATGGTGATGCCCCGCTCCTTCTCTTCCGGAGCGCCGTCGATCTCGTCGTAGGCCTGAGCCTTGGCCATGCCTTGGGACGCCAGCACGTTGGTGATGGCGGCGGTGAGGGTGGTCTTGCCGTGATCAACGTGACCGATGGTGCCGATGTTGACGTGGGGCTTGTTCCTTTCGAACTTCTCGCGTGCCATGGAAGTGAAGAATCGGGGGGTGGTTGAGGGGGTGAAAGAGGATCAGGAATTGCCCTGATTCTTGGAGATGATGGCTTCGGCTACATTGCGAGGAACTTCCTCGTAGTGGCTGAACTCCATCGAGAAGATACCCCGACCCTGGGTCATGGATCGGAGCTGGGTGGCGTAGCCGAACATTTCGGCCAGCGGCACCTTGGCCTGGACTTTGGATTGACCGTCATCGACGGACTGGCCCTCAATCTGGCCGCGGCGAGAGGAGAGGTCGCCGATGATCGAGCCGAGGAAGTCCTCGGGGATCTCGACTTCCACCTTCATCATCGGCTCAAGCAGTACTGGATTGCACTTCTTGACGCCATCTTTGAAGGCCAGGGAGCCGGCGATCTTGAACGCCATCTCTGAAGAGTCGACGTCGTGATAGGAACCGTCGACCATGGTGACCTTGACATCAATCATGGGGAAGCCTGCAATCACCCCGGACTGACAGGTTTCCTTCATGCCGGCTTCCGCCGGTCCGATGTACTCCTTGGGAACGATGCCGCCGACGATCTTGTTGACGAATTCGAACCCGGTACCCGGCTCGCCGGGTTCCATCTCAATCACCACATGGCCGTACTGGCCCTTGCCTCCGGTCTGGCGGGCGAATTTACCCTCACCTTTGGCTTTGCTGCGGATGGTTTCCCGATAGGAAACCTGGGGAGCGCCGATGTTGGCCTCCACCTTGAACTCGCGCAGCATCCGGTCGACCAGGATCTCCAGATGCAGCTCGCCCATGCCGGCGATCACCGTCTGGTTGGTCTCCGGATCGGTGCTCACCCGGAAGGTGGGGTCTTCCTCGGAGAGCGACTGCAGGGCCTTGGAGAGCTTCTCCATGTCGCCCTTGGTCTTGGGCTCCACCGCCACGGAGATCACCGGTTCGGGGATGAACAGGGATTCAAGAATGATCGGGTCGTTCTCCACGCAGAGGGTGTCACCCGTGGTGGTGTCCTTCAGGCCCAGAACGGCACCGAGATCACCGGCACGCAGCTCATCAACTTCCTCGCGCTCGTCGGCCTTGAGCAGGATCAGACGTGAGATGCGCTCCTTCTTGTCTTTGGTGGAGTTGAGCACGTAGCTGCCCTTCTGCAGCACCCCGCTGTACACGCGGACGAAGGTGAGCTTGCCGTAGGGATCGGCCATTACCTTGAACGCCAGTGCACTGAAGGGGGCGCTGTCTTCGGCGGGGCGCACCGATTCGCTGCCGTCGGGCAGGATGCCCTGGATCGGCGGCACATCCACAGGGGCTGGCAGATAATCGACGACGGCGTCGAGCACCAGCTGCACACCTTTGTTTTTGAAGGCCGAGCCGCACAGCATCGGCACCAGCCCGTGGTGGGTGACGCCGTTGCGGATGCCGCTCATCAGCTGCTCTTCGCTGAGCTCACCGTTTTCCAGGAAGGCATCGAGCAGGGTTTCGTCGGTTTCAGCGACGCTCTCCATCAGGGCGTTGCGCCACTGCGCCACCTCATCGGCCATCTCGGCAGGCACCTCCTCTACGAGGATGTCGGTGCCGAGGTCATTGGTGTAGATGAAGGCCTTGTTGCGCACCAGGTCGATGATGCCCTTCAGCTCACCTTCAGCGCCGATCGGCAGCTGGATCGGGGCGGCATTGGCCTTGAGGCGATCCTTGATCTGCTCATAAACCTTCAGGAAATTTGCGCCAGTTCGGTCCATCTTATTGACGAACACAATGCGCGGTACGTTGTAGCGATCAGCCTGACGCCACACAGTTTCCGACTGGGGCTGTACGCCACCAACGGCGCAGAATACCGCCACGACGCCGTCGAGAACCCGCATCGAGCGCTCCACCTCAATGGTGAAATCGACGTGACCAGGGGTATCAATGATGTTGATGCGGTGATCCTTCCAACTGGTGGAGATCGCCGCCGCCGTGATCGTGATGCCGCGCTCGCGCTCCTGTTCCATCCAGTCGGTGACGGCGGCGCCATCGTGCACCTCGCCCATTTTGTGCACCACACCCGAATAGAACAGGATGCGTTCAGTGGTAGTGGTTTTGCCTGCATCGATATGAGCGGCGATACCGATATTTCTGGTGCGTTCCAGGGGGTAGGCGCGAGCCACGGGGTACGTCTCCGAGGTGGGGTCGACAAAAAACGAGCGTAATTTTACAGAGCGGTCAGAGGCCGGATCTGCAGGAGTCGGATCGGCCCGTCGATCCGACTCCGGTGAGGATTAGTAGCGGTAGTGGGCGAAGGCCTTGTTGGCTTCGGCCATCTTGTGGGTCTCCTCCCGCTTGCGCACAGCGCTGCCAGCCTCATTGGCGGCATCCATCAGCTCACCCGCGAGCTTCTGGGCCATGCTGCGGCCGTTGCGAGCCCGAGAGAAGTTGACCAGCCAGCGCAGGGCCATGGCCGTGCCGCGCTCCTGGCGCACCTCCATCGGCACCTGATAGGTGGCACCGCCGACGCGGCGGGCGCGTACCTCCACCAGTGGGGTGGCGTTGCGGACCGCGGTTTCGAACAACTCCAGCGGATCGCCGCCGGTGCGCTCGTTGATCATGGTGAACGCGTCCGAGAGGATGCGCTGGGCGGTGGACTTTTTGCCGTGCTTCATCAGCCGGGCCACGATCATCGAGGCCAGACGGCTGTTGAACTGGGGATCCGGGAGAACCGGACGCTTCTCAGCGGCGTTGCGGCGGGACATGGAGGGGGATGGAAAAGGCGGGAGAAACGGTGCTTATCTCAGGCTTTCGGGGTTTTGGCGCCGTACTTGGAGCGAGCCTGGCGCCGGTCCTTGACACCTGCGGTGTCGAGGGTGCCGCGGATGATGTGATAGCGAACTCCCGGCAGATCCTTGACACGGCCGCCGCGGATCAGCACGACAGAGTGCTCCTGCAGGTTGTGGCCGATGCCGGGGATGTAGGCGGTGACCTCGAATCCGGAGGTGAGCCGGACCCGGGCAACCTTGCGCAGGGCCGAGTTGGGCTTCTTCGGTGTGGAGGTGTAGACGCGCGTGCAGACGCCGCGACGCTCCGGACAGGAGCGCAGGGCGGGCGATTTGGTCTTGCGGGTGAGACGCTGCCGCTCGGTGCGGATCAGCTGCTGGATGGTGGGCATCGAGGGCCGGAGAGATCTGGTCGGACGTCCGACCGAATTCGACAATCCGACACCTTACTTCGTCATGGTCCCGCGTCCAGGGCTGCGGCTGAAGGCAGTGCCGCAGGCGCAGCTGCGCACCTCAGCGGTGGGGTGCACCAAAAAGCCGCCGCCACTGAGATCGCCCTTGTAATCGAGGTGCAGGCCTGTGAGCAGACCCACCTGCCCGGCCGGTGCGTAGAGGGTGATGCCGTCGGCCCGGGCCACTGGTGTGCCGGCCAGGTGGCCGGGCCGCAGCCGGATCGACCACTGCTCGCAGCCCCCCTCCAGCAGATCGATGTGCATGAGGCCCGGCGTGCCGGCCACCGCCGCCTGGCGGCAGAGCTCGGCGGCGGCGGCGGCGGTGATGCGCAGGCTGTGGCCGCGGGGCACGATGCGGAGCTGGAAAACTGGTACGGACCAGTTTGTCAGCTTCCGGCCCGATCGCTGGCCCCAGCCTCCGTGCGTTCGGGCACCAAGCCCAGGCCGTTGTGTACCGAGCCGGCCACACCCCGGCCCTTCACGGTCTGGACGCCCCCCATCACCAGAGCTGTGGAGCTGCCTCCATCGAGGTTGAGGGCATCGCGCACCCCCAGACCGCGCAGCAGGTTGGCTGTCTGAGCCAGGGTTGGACCGGCGGCGTCGACCCCCTCCAGAGTGATCAGCCAGAGGCGCACGCCGTCGCTGCCGATCACGGTGCGTGGTGCCCCCTGAGCCATGAACGCGGCGCTGAAGCCTTCAAGGGCACCATCGAGAACGATGCGGCCGTCCTGAAGCAGCAGCGGACCGCCCCCCATCACGTTGCTGGCCTGGCCGAGCGGATCGCTGGGCACGCTGCGCAGACTCAGGGTTCCGCCTTCCGCTGCGGGCAGGCTTGCGCCGGCCCGCGCCACCAGCAGGGTGTCGCCAGGCCGCAGCGACACCCCGGCGCTCAGGCGGGCCGGATCGAGCCGCTGGCTCACCACGCCGTCGCGCAGCAGCAGCCCCGTCTCACCGTTGCTGAGCGCCCGGTACCAGGGGCCCCAGTCGGGGGTGTAGCGGCTCAGGCCGCGCTGTACCCAGCCGCTGTTGACGGCCAGCAGCGGCCACTCTCTGCCGTTGGCGTCAACAACGCTCTCGCTCAGGCCGAGGCGGCCGAATCGGGGCAGGCTGCGGGGCTCCCAGCCGATGGCGCCGCGGCCCAGGATCGGACCCGAGCGCCAGCGCCCATCCTCCCGCAGGGCCCCGAGGGGGAGGCGCCGGATGCGGTTGAAGTAGCCGCCGTTGATCGCCACCAGGGCATCCCTCTCCCGGGCCAGTTGGCCGAGGGAGCTGAGGCCTTCCATCCCCGCCGCCCGGCTGAGCGGGCGCAGGCCGAGCGGACTGGTGCGTGGATCGAGACGCACCGCGTTGATCAGCACCCTGCCGCTGCCCAGTGGCAGGGTGCGGCGCTCCCAAAGCAGCTGGGGTCCGAGCAGGGCCTGCAGGCGTGGATCGATCACCGGCTGCTCCGCCTCCCGGGGGGCGGTTGTGCCAGCGGTGCCGGCGGCCAGCGGCAGGTCGATCACGATCCGGGCCGGTCCGCCCAGGGTGAACACCCTCTGCGGCGGGTTTGCGCTCACCAGCGTCAGTTCGCCGGCGTTCTGGCGGCCCCGCAGCCCAAGCTGCTCCAGCTGCGGCAGCTGCTCGCCGGTGGTGGCGATTCCCAGCACCAGCCCGCCGCCGTCGGCGGCGCGCACCAGGGCCGGACCTTCCAGATCGAGCACCACCCTGCGGCTGCCGGGTTGCTCGGAGCGACGCACCTGCTGCAGCCGCGGCGGCGGCAGCCGCAGCTCCAGGCTGTCGCCCCGCGCCGTTAGTGCCACCCCGCTGGCCCGCAGTACCGGGGCCACATCCACCGCCACCTCATCGGCCAGGGCGCGCTGGGCCGCCGCTGGCACCAGCAGATTGCGGCCGAACCATTCCAGATCCAGTTCGCCGCCGCTGCGGCTGCGGCTGCTGAAGCCGAGCTGGTTCTGCAGCACCTCGAGCGGAAGCCACAGCTGGGCCGGCCCGCCGTCGGGTCCGTCGATCCATTCCCAGGCCGCCCGCTGGGGCCGTCCGTTCACCACCAGAGTGCCGCCGCGCCGTACCGCTGTGGGGACGGCCTGCGGGAGTGGCGCGCGGGCCGGGGCTGCGCTCGGGGCCGGCGGTGGCGGCGTCAGCGGGCCGGCCGGCGCAGGCCCCAGGGGCGTGGCGGCCACCAGTGCCGAGGTGAGGGCCGTGGTGAGGGCAGACCAGGGGTCCATCGCCATCGTTGGGATCACCGGGACCCTGAAAATTAGCCCCGCCCTTCCTGCCCTGACAGCTGCTGCCTAGGATCGAAGGTTCGACCCGCTGGTGCCGGATGTGGCTGCCGCGTGGTGGATTCGCCAGCACCATCAGCAAGACAGAGCGTCCCGGCCCATGCCCTACCTTCCGCCTCCCGCCTGGCCCCACTGCGACAGCCCCGCACCGGCGGCGGTGGCGGGTGAGAAGGATGCCTGCGGCGTGGGATTCCTGGCCCGCCTCGACGGCCGGCCCAGCCATTGGATGCTGCGCCAGGCCCTGCGCGGCCTGGCTTGCATGGAGCATCGCGGAGGCTGCGGCGGCGACGGCGATTCCGGCGACGGTGCCGGCATCCTCACCGCCATTCCATGGGGCCTGCTGGAGGCCGTCTGGCCCGAAGCGGCGGCATCGTCTGGCACGGTTCGGGGCCTGGCCATGGTGTTTCTGCCGGCCGACGCCGGCCAGCGTCAGCAGTGCCGCGCCCTCTGCGAGACCGAGGCCGAGCGCATCGGCCTGCGCAGCCTCGGCTGGCGCACGGTGCCGGTGGAGGCAACGGTGCTTGGCCCGCTGGCGCGGCAGACCGCTCCGGTGATTGAGCAGTGGCTGTTGCAGGCCCCGGATGCTTCCACGTCTGCGGCCGCCGATTTCGATGCGGTCGAGTCGCTGCTGTTCCGCCTGCGCCGCCGCGCCGTCGACCGTGCCAGGGAGATCTGGGGCAACGGCTACACCGATCTCTATTTCGCTTCGATCAGCGGCCGCACCGTTGTCTACAAGGGAATGGTGCGCTCAGAGGTGCTCCACCGCTTCTACGCCGACCTCCGCGACGAGCGCTTCGAGGTTCCGTTCGCCGTCTACCACCGCCGCTTCAGCACCAACACCCTGCCCCGCTGGCCCCTGGCCCAGCCGATGCGGCTGCTGGGGCACAACGGTGAGATCAACACGCTGTTGGGAAACATCAACTGGGCGAGTGCCGCCGAGGCCAATCTCGAGGCTGTATGGGGGGAGGCGGCTGCTGATCTGCGTCCCCTTGTGAATGCGGCTTTCAGCGATTCGGCCAACCTCGACGCCACCCTGGAGCTGATGGTGCGCAGCGGTCGGCCGATCACCGACAGCCTGCTCACCCTGGTGCCCGAGGCCTTCCGCGACCAGCCCGAACTCAGCGAACGGCCGGCGATCCAGGCGTTCTACGAGTACAGCGCCTGCCTGCAGGAGCCCTGGGACGGCCCGGCCCTGCTGGTGTTCAGTGATGGCCGCATGGTGGGCGCCACCCTTGACCGCAACGGCCTGCGGCCCGCCCGTTACTGCCTCACCAGTGACGGCACCGTGGTGATGGGCTCGGAAACCGGTGTGGTCGAGCTCGAGGAGAGCATGATCATCGAGAAGGGGCGCCTCGGCCCCGGCCAGATGCTGGCTGTGGATCTGGAGAACGGCCGCCTGCTCCGCAACTGGGAGGTGAAGCAGGAAAGCGCCGAACGATTCCCCTATGCCGCCTGGCTGGCGGAGCATCGCCGCAGCCTCGGGGCCGGGGTGTGGCAGCAGCAGCGCCAGCTCGGCGATCTCGATCTGCTGCAGCAGCAGACCGCCTTCGGCTTCACCGCCGAAGACCTCGACCTGGTGATCGAGGACATGGCCGGTGCAGGGAAGGAGCCTACCTACTGCATGGGCGACGACATCCCCCTGGCGGTGCTCTCCGGCAAGCCCCATCTCCTCTACGACTACTTCAAGCAGCGCTTCGCTCAGGTCACCAACCCGCCGATCGACCCGTTGCGCGAGAAGCTGGTCATGAGCCTGGAGATGCACCTGGGCCGGCGCGGCTCAGCCCTGCGGCCCGATCCGGCCGGGGCAGCCGTGCTGCACCTGGCCACGCCGGTCCTCAACGAGGCCGATCTGTCTGCCCTCAATGACCAGGGCCTGCCCACCACCACCCTCTCCACCCTGCTGCCCGTCACCGACGGACCCGCCGGTCTGGAGAAGGCCCTGCATCGCCTCGGCTTCGAGGCGGAAGCGGCCGTGCGCGCCGGCAGCCAGATCCTGGTGCTCTCCGACCGAATCAGCAGCGATGGGAAGCCCAGTGGCATCAGCGCCGGCATCACCTACATCCCACCCCTGCTGGCGGTTGGAGCGGTGCACCACCACCTGCTGCGGCTCGGTCTGCGGCTGCAGGCCTCGATCGTCGTCGAGACTGCCCAGTGCTGGAGCACCCACCACCTGGCCTGTCTGATCGGCTACGGCGCCAGCGCCGTCTGCCCATGGCTCACCTGGGAAACCACCCGCCACTGGCTGGCCCATCCCAAGACGCAGAAGCTGATCGAGCGCGGCAAGCTGCCCCCCCTCAGCCCCGACCAGGCCCAGTCCAACGTGCGT
Organism: Cyanobium sp.; assembly: GCA_044233605.1. Lineage (GTDB taxonomy): Bacteria > Cyanobacteriota > Cyanobacteriia > PCC-6307 > Cyanobiaceae > Cyanobium. The sequence goes on from JBIIJS010000066.1 coordinate 8,542, forward strand.
AAGGCCCTCGAGGACGGCCTGCGCAAGATCCTCTCCAAGATCGGCATTTCGCTACTGGCCAGTTATCACGGCGCCCAGATCTTCGAGGCGATCGGCATCGGTGCTGATCTGATCGATCTGGCCTTCACCGGCACCACCAGCCGGGTGGCCGGCCTGAGCCTCACCGACCTGGCCAGCGAAACCCTCAGCTTCCATGCCAAGGCATACCCGGAGCTGAATCGCTCCAAGCTGGAGTTCATGGGTTTCGTGCAGTACCGCACCGGTGGTGAATACCACATGAACAGTCCGGAGATGGCCAAGGCTCTGCACGCCGCCGTGGCGGCGGGACCCGGTTATGACCACTTCACTACCTACCGCACCCTGCTGGAAAACCGGCCGGTCACGGCCCTGCGCGACCTGCTGGAGCTGAAGCCTGCAGCCACGCCGCTGCCCCTTGATCAGGTGGAGAGCGTGGCGAGCATCTGCGCGCGCTTCTGCACCGGCGGCATGAGCCTGGGTGCCCTCTCGCGCGAGGCCCACGAGGTGTTGGCGGTAGCTATGAACCGCATCGGCGGCAAGAGCAACAGCGGTGAGGGTGGTGAGGATCCGGCCCGCTTCCCCGTGCTCGACGACGTGGACGCTGAAGGACGCTCGGCCACCCTGCCCACGATCCGGGGCCTGCGTAACGGCGACACCGCCTGCTCGGCGATCAAGCAGATCGCCTCGGGCCGCTTCGGAGTCACGCCTGAATATCTGCGCAGCGGCCGGCAGCTGGAGATCAAGGTGGCCCAGGGGGCCAAGCCCGGTGAGGGCGGCCAGCTGCCCGGTCCGAAGGTGGATCCCTACATCGCCTGGTTGCGCAACAGCAAGCCCGGCGTGCCGCTGATCTCACCGCCGCCGCACCACGACATCTATTCGATTGAGGATCTGGCCCAGCTGATCCATGACCTGCACCAGGTCAATCCTGCGGCCAGGGTGAGCGTGAAGCTGGTGGCGGAGATCGGCATCGGCACGATCGCCGCTGGCGTGGCCAAGGCCAATGCCGATGTGATCCAGATCTCCGGCCACGATGGCGGCACCGGCGCCTCGCCGCTCAGTTCGATCAAGCACGCAGGCAGCCCCTGGGAGCTCGGTCTCAGCGAGGTGCACCGCAGCCTGCTGGAGAATGGCCTGCGCGATCGGGTGCTCTTGCGCGCCGACGGCGGCCTCAAGACCGGCTGGGACGTGGTGATCGCCGCCCTGCTCGGCGCCGAGGAGTACGGCTTCGGCTCGGTGGCGATGATTGCCGAGGGTTGCATCATGGCCCGCGTCTGCCATACCAACAATTGCCCGGTGGGGGTGGCCACCCAGAAGGAGGAGCTGCGCCGGCGCTTCACCGGCCTGCCTGAGCACGTGGTGAACTTCTTCCTGTTCGTGGCCGAGGAGGTGCGCCAGCTGCTGAGCGTGCTGGGCGTGGCGCGGCTGGAGGATCTGGTGGGCCGCAGTGAATTTCTGCAGCCCCGGGCCGTGACGCTCACCAAGACCCGCTCGCTCGATCTCTCCTCCCTGCTGGAGCCGATCGAGGCGGCCGCCGATCGCAGCTGGTTGCGGCATGAGCCCCATGCCCACGGCAACGGCCCGATCCTGGAAGATCAGCTCCTGGCCGATGCCGAGGTGATGGCCGCGATCGAAGGCCACGGCAGCCTGGCACGCACGTTGTCGATCGTGAACACAGACCGCAGTGTTGGTGCCCGCCTTGCCGGCGAAATCGCCGCCCACCACGGCAACAAAGGCTTCAATGGCCAGCTTGATCTCCGCTTCGAGGGTGCCGCCGGCCAGAGCTTCGGCGCCTTCCTGCTGCAAGGCATGAACGTGCACCTGGTGGGCGAGGCGAACGACTACGTAGGCAAGGGCATCAATGGCGGCCGGATCACTGTGGTGCCGCCTGCCAGCGCCAGCGATCCGGGCGCCAAGGTGATCCTCGGCAACACCTGCCTCTATGGCGCCACCGGCGGTGAGCTGTTCGCCCTCGGCCGGGCAGGGGAGCGCTTCGCCGTGCGCAACAGCGGAGCGAAGGCGGTGGTGGAGGGTGCCGGCGACCACTGCTGCGAATACATGACCGGCGGCGTGGTGGTGGTGCTCGGCGGCACCGGCCGCAACGTGGCTGCCGGCATGACCGGAGGGGTGGCCTTCCTCCTCGATGAGGAGGAAGGCCTGGCCGATCGCCTCAACCCAGACACGGTGGCGCTCTGTGACCTCACCACCCCCGAGATGGAGGCCCAGCTGCGGCCCTTGCTGGAGCAGCACCTGCAGCACACAGGTAGTGCCCGTGCCGCTGCCATCCTTGCTGACTGGTCCGCCTGGAAGGGGCGCTTCAAGGTGCTGGTACCGGCCAGCGAGAAGGCCCTGGTGGGCTTGGCCGAGCGGGAGCCGGTGGCGGCCTGAAGTTTCGGCCGGTTGCTCAGCGCGGATGGTCGCGCATGAGCCGCCGCACCTCGCCGGCGTGGTAACTGCTGCGGGTGAGCGGGCTGCTGACCACCTGCAGGAATCCCAGTTCCCCCTCCCCCTGCCGGCGGAACCACTCGAACGTTTCGGGCGTCACGAAGCGCTGCACCGTCAGGTGCTTCGGGCCTGGTGAGAGGTACTGGCCGATGGTGACGATGTCGACGGCATGCCGGCGCAGGTCGGCCAGCACCACCAGCACCTCCTCGTCGGTCTCGCCCAGGCCGACCATCAGGCCGGATTTGGTGTAAGTGCGTGGCCAGCCGTCGCGCACCCGCTGCAGCAGCTCCAAGGAGCGTGCGTAGATCCCCTGGGGCCGCACGCGGCCGTAGAGGCGCGGCACGGTTTCGATGTTGTGGTTGAGCACCTCGGGACCCCCGGCCATCACAGCGGCCAGGGCTTCCCAGTTGCCGCAGAAATCCGGAATCAGCAGTTCGATCGTGGTGGTGGGAGAGCGGCGTCGCACCTGCTCGATGCAGGCCACGAACTGACTGGCGCCGCCGTCAGCGAGGTCGTCGCGGTTCACCGAGGTGATCACCACGTGGCTCAGACCCAGCCGTGCCACCGCCTCGCCCAGCCGCTCCGGCTCACTCGGATCGAGCGCCCGCACGCTTTTGTCGAAGTCGATGTCGCAGTAGGGGCAGGCCCTGGTGCAGCCTGGGCCCATGATCAGAAAGGTGGCGGTGCCGCCGGCGAAGCACTCGCCGATGTTGGGGCAGCTGGCCTCCTGACAGACGGTGTTGAGCCGCAGATCCTGCAGCAGGTCGGCCACCGCGCCGATCCTCTCCCGCTGGGGCGCCTTGACGCGCAGCCAGTCGGGCTTGGATTCACTCAGGGTCACGGGGCTCCCCGGCGGCGGAGAAGCTCACTGTAGGAAGAGTGCTGGCAGGGGCCAGGCGAGCCTGCCCGGGGCGACCGCTATCGCGTAAGCTCCATCCAGCGGGATGTAGCGCAGCTTGGTAGCGCACTTCGTTCGGGACGAAGGGGCCGCAGGTTCGAATCCTGTCATCCCGATTCAGCCCAGCTCGGCCCCCGGGTAACCGCGGGGTGTGAGCATGCGGCTATCCTGGCAGCGGCTGCTGCTGTTGCCCACCAGCACCAGCGTCAGCATGTCGACCTGATCGACCGGCAGGCAGCCCAGCTCGTGCAGGCTGAGCCGCTCTCCGTCGCGGCCCAGTTGGCGTGCCAGCAGCACCGGGGTATCGGCCGGTCTTCCCTCCAGCAGCAGCGCGCGCGCCCTTGCCAGCTGCCAGTCGCGGCCCAGGGAGCGGGGGTTGTAGAGCGC
>JBIIJS010000067.1:0-12267 GCA_044233605.1 Cyanobium sp.
GTTGCTGCGATTGGACCTGAATACCTGGAAGGCACTTATGCGGCCTGGAATTTCTTCCAAAGCCTCGATACTCCGGCCTCTAAGAAGTTCACCGCAGATTTCAAGGCCAAGTATGGCGACAACCGCGTTACCAACGACCCGGCGGAATCTGCCTACAACATGGTCTACCTCTGGGCTAAGGGTGCGGAAAAAGCCAACTCCGTCGACAATAAAGATGTGCGTAAGGCTCTGATCGGCGTCACCTTCGATGCTCCTCAGGGTGCGATCGAGGTGCAGCCCAACCACCACACCACCGAGCTGGTGATGATCGGTGAGGTGCAGAAGGACGGCATGTTCAAGATCATTGAGAACAAGGGGGTGCTCAAGCCGATCGCCTGGAACCAGTTCGTGCCTGAAACCAAGGGCTACACCTGCGACCACACGCAGGATCGCCCCGACTCCGGCAAGTTCAAGATGTGAGCAGCTCCGCCTGCCCGCTCAGGCGCCCCGGGGGAGGTAGGACGTTTCGTCTTCCTCCCCCTTCACATTTCGCTTGTTTTCCTGCCTTTCGCGGCGCCCAATGACCGCTCTCTTTGACACACTCTTCAACGGCCTGGCGATCGGCTCGGTGCTGATGCTGGCCGCCCTCGGCCTGGCCGTTGTCTTCGGCCTGATGGGAGTCATCAACATGGCCCACGGTGAGTTGATGATGCTCGGCGCCTACACCACCTTCGTGGTGCAGAACCTTCTCAAGACCGGCCCACTTCAGGGCTTGTTCCCGATCTACCTGCTGCTGGCGATTCCAGTGGCCTTTCTCGTCAGCGGCCTGGCCGGCCTGCTGCTGGAGAAGACCGTGATCCGCCGCCTCTACGGCCGGCCGCTGGAAACCCTGCTCGCCACCTGGGGGGTCAGTCTGATCCTGCAGCAGTTCGTGCGCTCGGTCTCCACCGCCTTCTTCCTCGGTCTGCTGCTGGCCGTTGTGCTGGGCCTGATGGCGCCGCGCTTCACGCCCCGCAGCTGGTGGCTCCGCTCCTGGACGCCGCTGCTGGGGGTGGGCACCTGGGTGCTGGCTGGAGGCCTGGGGGTGGCCCTGGCGTCGGCTCTAGGTTCGGTGCGCGCACTCGATCAGCCCTGGTTCAGCGCCCGCAACATCGACGTCACCGCTCCCCAGTGGCTGCGCGGTTCGATCGAGCTGGGCGGCGTCACGATGCCCACCGGTCGTCTGTTCATCATTACCCTGGTGGCCCTCGCCTTGGTGGCCGTCAACTGGTTTTTGCAGAGGAGTGTCTGGGGCATTCGCATTCGTGCCGTCACCCAGAACCGCTCGATGAGCAGCTGCCTGGGGATCCCTACCGAAACCGTTGATGCGCTCACCTTCCTGGTGGGCTCCGGTCTGGCCGGCGTGGCTGGCGTGGCCGTTACATTGCTTGGCTCGGTTGGCCCGAATCTGGGTGGCAATTACATCGTGGATTGCTTCATGGTGGTAGTGCTCGGAGGGGTGGGCAAGCTGCTCGGCACCGTGGTGGCGGCCCTTGGCATCGGTATCCTCAGCTACATCATTGGATCGGGATCGCTGCTGCTGCTCTGGCCGCAGATGCCTGCCTTCCTGAATGAAACGATCACCTTTTTCGCCACTACTTCGATGGCGAAGGTGCTGGTGTTCATCCTGATCGTGGTGTTCCTGCAGGTGCGGCCGGCGGGTCTGTTCCCGCAGAAGGGCCGCATGGTGGAGGCCTGACGATGATCTCCTTCCTGAGGCGATGGTGGCCCTGGATCCTGATCGTGGCCGCCTCCCTGATCCTGCCCTTCGTGTTGCCGCCATTCCGGCTCAACCTGTTGGGCCGCTTCCTCGCCCTCGGCATCGCCGCGCTCGGTGTGGATCTGATCTGGGGCTTCACCGGCCTGCTCAGCCTGGGGCAGGGCATTTTTTTTGCCCTGGGCGGCTATGCCCTGGGTATGCATCTTTCGCTCAATTCGCTGGAGCCCGGCCAGTTGCCCGAGTTCTTCAGCCTGTATGGGGTGAAGATCCTTCCCGACTTCTGGCAGCCGTTCGCCTCACCGCTGTTCACCTTCTTCGCCATCTGGGTGATACCTGCCCTGGTGGCTGGGGTGCTGGGCTTCCTGGTGTTCCGCAACCGCATCAAGGGCGTGTATTTCTCGATCCTCACCCAGGCTGCCCTGCTGGTGTTCTTCAACTTCTTCAACGGCCAGCAGAAGCTGATCAACGGCACCAACGGCCTCAAGACCGATACGGCCCGAATCTTCGGTGAGCTCGTTGGATCCGATCCAATGCAGCGTCTGCTGTTCTGGCTCACCGTGGTGTTGGTGGTCGGTGCGTTCCTGCTCTGTCGCTGGCTCACCAGCGGCCGTTTCGGCGATGCCCTGATCGCGGTCCGCGATGACGAGCCCCGCCTGCGCTTCACCGGCTACAACCCCACCGCCTTCAAGACGCTGGTGTTCACTGTGGCGGGTGCGCTGGCCGGCATCAGCGGCGCTCTTTATACGGTCCAATCCGGCATCGTTTCGCCTCAGTTCATGGCTGTGCCCTTCTCGATCGAGATGGTGATCTGGGTGGCCGTCGGCGGCCGCGGCACTCTGATCGGGGCCGTGCTTGGCGCGGTGCTGATCAACTACGCCAAAAGCCTGGTCAGTGAGCAGCTGCCGGAAACCTGGCTGTTTGTTCAGGGCGGTCTTTTCCTGCTTGTGGTCACTGCCCTGCCGGACGGGGTGGTCGGCTGGTGGCGCCAGGGCGGTCCGCGTCACATCCAGGCCATGCTCGGTTGGCCGCCGCTGGCTCCTACCTACCCCGCCCTGGATCTCGATCCGGCGGTACAGGCGGAGAAGCGCCAGATCGAGGGGCGACTCGGTCCTGGAGGTGAGCCATGAGTGCCCTGCTCGAGTTACAGGGGGTGAGCGTCAGCTTCGATGGCTTCTGGGCCCTCAACGATCTCAACCTCCGCCTTGCTCCCGGTGAACTGCGGGCGGTGATCGGCCCCAACGGGGCCGGCAAGACCACCTTTCTGGATGTGATCACCGGCAAGGTGAGGCCCACCAGGGGCGATGTGCTGTTTCGTGGCCGCTCTCTGGTCGGCAGCACCGAGCACCGCATCGCGCGCCTCGGAATCGGTCGCAAGTTCCAGACGCCGCGGGTCTATCAGAACCTCACGCCGCGCCGCAATCTCGAGCTTGCGGTCAAGGGCAGCCACTCCCCCTTCACCCTGCTGTTCGGCAGCCTCAGCTCCGAGCAGCGCGAGCGGGTGCAGCAGCTGCTGGCTGTGGTGGGTCTGGAGGCCCAGGCCTCCGAGCTGGCCGGCAGCCTCTCCCATGGCCAGAAGCAGTGGTTGGAGATCGCCATGCTGCTGGCCCAGGATCCCGACCTGCTCCTGGTCGACGAGCCCGTGGCCGGCCTGTCGGAGGAGGAGACCGATCGCACCGGCGCGCTGCTGCGCAGCCTGGCCGGCGATCACACCGTGCTGGTGATTGAGCACGACATGGACTTCATCCATGAACTCAACTGCCCGGTCACGGTGCTGCACGAGGGCCATGTGCTCTGCGAGGGCAGCATGGACGCGGTGCAGAACGACCCGCGCGTGATCGAGGTGTATCTGGGCGTCGAGGACGACCCCCCCCACGGCACCCCCGGCCAGACGCAGACGCCATGACCACCATCACCAGACGCCCGCTGTCCACTCCCCATCCGCCTGAGGGGAGCGACGGCCACCTGCTCGCCATCCGCGACCTCAACGTCTACTACGGAGAGAGCCATATCCTGCGCAACGTCGATCTCTCGATCGCCCCGGGCCAGATGGCCTGTTTGATCGGCCTCAACGGCGTCGGCAAGACCACCCTGCTGAAGACGATCATCGGTCTGCTGCGTCAGCGCAGCGGCTCGGTGCATCTTGATGGGGAGGAGGTCTCCGCCCTGCCGCCCTACCGCCGCGCCCGCGCCGGCATCGGTTATGTGCCCCAGGGCCGCGAAATCATCCCCCAGCTCACGGTGCGCGAGAACCTGCTGCTCGGCCTGGAGGCACGCCCCGGCGGCATGGCGCGCGAACGCCATATTGATCTGCTGGTGTTCGAACTGTTCCCGATCCTGGAGAAGTTCCTGTCCCGCCGCGGCGGCGACCTCTCCGGCGGCCAGCAGCAGCAGCTGGCGATCGCCCGTGCCCTGCTCGGCCGTCCCCGCCTGCTGCTGCTTGATGAACCCACCGAAGGCATCCAGCCCTCGGTGGTGCTCGACATCCAGCGCGCCGTGGCGCGCATCCTGCGCGACACCGGCATCGGCGTACTGCTGGTGGAGCATCACGCCAGCTTCGTGCGCCAGGCCGACTGGTACTACGCCATGCAGAAGGGCGGCGTGGTGGCCAGCGGTTCCACCGCCGACCTCAGCCAGGAGATGATTGCCCGCTTTCTCGCTGTCTGAGGCCTTTGCACCTGCTTGGTTGCTAGGTGTGGGAGGCTCGGTCCCCAGGGGCATGGTTGTCGCATCCCGTCAGCGTCCCCGCCGTTGCTCCTGTTCCCTTTCGTTGCGAATTCTGCTGTGTTGATGATGATTCCCTCCCGCCGTTCCGCCGCTCCCCTGCTCCTCGGCATCGGGCTGGCTGCTCTGGCATCGGCGTCTCCGGTCTTCGCCCAGACCTGCACCTTCCTTTCGCCGGTGGGTGGTGATGGCACCACCAACATCGTCACCAAGACAATCGGCCCCGGCAAGCTGCTCGGCAAGACCAACTGGAACACCGACTTCTTCGTTACCCAGCCCTACAGCTTCTATAAGCTTTTCTTCACCGCCAACTCCTCGGTGAGTGCCACATACCCGATCCAGGGTTTCCTCAAGTTCAGCGACGGCTCAAACCTGCAGGTGATCAACGAGAACTTCGCCCCCCAGATGGGCACCGGCCGCCACTGGATGGTGCAGGCGGTGCCGGGCAAGAGCGTGAGCCAGGTGAACTTCAAGATCGGCAGCAGCTCCGATCTGGCCGCCACCGGCTTCACCTACCGCATCTCGGTGCAGGGCTGCATCTGATCCTGCCGATCAGGCGCGTTCAGTGCGCGCCAGAACGCCTCCGCCTGTGCCGGGCTCAGGCCCGGCAGATCGGTGTCCTCGAAGCGGCGGATCGGCCGGCAGCCCAGGCTGTTGATCAGCAGGGCTGCCGGCGCTGCCGTCAGTTCGGCGGCGCTCAGCGACCGCTCTTGCGCCAGGCCGAGGGCCAGGGCGCGGCCTCGCATCACTCCGGGCAGGGCGCCGCTGCTCAGCGGTGGCGTCAGCCAGCCATCTCTGCGGCGCACGAGCAGGCTGGATGCGGTGCCGCAGCACAGCTCCCCGCTGGTGCCCAGCAGCAGGGCGTCGTCGGCGCCGCGCCTGTGGGCTTCACGGCGGGCCTGGATCGCGCTGCCGTAGGCGAACGTCTTGCAGCGGCTCAGCAGGCTTGTGGGGTTTCGGCTCTCCAGGCGGCTGAGCACCAGTTGCACCGGCGTGAACTGCGCCGGGCCAGGGGTGTAAGTGAGCCAGAAGCGGCCCCCGCGGGCATGGGCATCGCTGGCGACCATCGCCGGGGTCGGAGGATCGAGGCCGCGGCCGCCGCCTCCGCGGCTCATGTTGAGACGCAGGGCGCCTGCCTCGGCGCCGCTGCGGGCCACCGCCTGGCTAATGAGGCTTTCCAGTCGCGGCAGCGGCGGCGGACCGGCCAGGCCGAGCAGGTTGCCCGTGCGTCGCCAGCGCTGCAGGTGCTCCGTCAGCAGCAGAGCCCTGCCCCCCTCCACCCGCAGCGTTTCGAACAGACCGTCGGCAAGCAGCAGGCCGCGATCGTCGAGGGGAACCGCCAGCTCCCCGGGCAGACCCCATCGGCCCGTGCCGGCCCAGGGGTCGCCGATCCAGGCGATCGGCGACCCCTCGCTTGGCCCGTGCTTTCCAGGAGAGTTCATGCCAGGGCCTCCAGCAGCGGACGGATCTTCCAGTCCATCTCCACCGCCTCGCCCTCAGGGTCGGAGTCGGCGACGATGCCGCCGCCGGCGTGCAGGCGCAGACGACGGTCTCTGAGCATCAGGGTGCGGATCAGGATGCTGCTGTCGAAGCTGCCGTCGGCGCCGAGGTGGAACAGGGAGCCGCAGTACGGCCCGCGCGGTACCGGTTCGAGCTCATCGAGGCGTCGGCAGGCCCGCAGCTTGGGGGCACCGCTGATCGAGCCGCCAGGCCAGCAGGCTCGCAGCAGATCCACCACCGACCGGCCCGGTGCCAGCCTGCCGGTCACCACAGAGGTGAGGTGGTGCACCTGGGCATAGCTCTCCAGCCCCACCAGTTGCGGCACATCGATCGAGCCTGGCTCGCACACCCGGCCCAGGTCGTTGCGCAGCAGGTCGACGACCATCACGTTCTCGGCCCGGTCCTTTGGATCGCTCACCAGGTCGGCCGCCGCTTCAGCGTCGGCGTCGGCGTCGCGGTGGCGCGGCCGCGTGCCCTTGATCGGCCGCGTTTCGACGCGGCCATCGGCCTCCATCCGCAGAAACCGTTCCGGTGAGGCCGACAGCACCGCTTCTCCGCACCCGGCGCCGCCAGCGATCGCCAGGCCGGCGAACGGGGCGGGGCAGTGGCGTCGCAGCCGCGCATACAAGGCCAGAGGGTCGGCCGGTTCGCCCAGCAGCGTCTCGCAGCAGGCGCTGAGGTTGGCCTGGAAGAGGTCGCCGGTGGCGATCCACCGCCGCAGTTGTTTCACCTGGGTGGCATAGCGCTCCGGTGACGTGTGCCAGCGCCATCGCTCGACCGCCAGCCCACCCCAGGGGGGATCGGCCGGGCCGTCAGGCGTGCCGGTGATCGGCTCCAGGGCATCCACCAGCCGCGCCATGGTGTCCAGCCGCAACGGGTCGTGGCCCTCCAGCCAGCAGACCCTGCGCCGGCGGTCGAAATGGAGCAGGGGATCGAAGCGGGCGCACCAAAGGGTGGCCATGTCGCTGGCCTGCCAGTGCGGTGCCGGCTCCGTCCAGGCGGCGGCGCCATAGGCCAGCCAGCCCAGCCAGGCGGCACCGCCGGTGGCCTGCGCCGCTGGCGCCACCGCTGTGGCCAGGGCTTCGAACGGGTCGCGGGCGCCCGGCTCTCCCGGCAGGCCGCGGCAGACGATCCGCTCGCACGGATCCACCCCCAGCACTGCCCGGCTGCCGAGAGCCGTGCCGTCGCCCTCAAGCAGCACCAGGCCGTCGCTCCCCAGCCGCTCCGCCAGGGCCAGGCAGAGCGGCCAGGGTTCCTGCCAGAGCAGCTCTCGGCGCAGCGGACCGGGCTGGCGCGGCGGGGCGGAGGGGGGCATCACGGCGGCGCTTGGGGCGGGTCAGGGGCCTGAGGATGCCGGGTGGGCGTGGAGACTCCCTTTGTGCTCCAGTTTCTTCAGGCCGGTGGCGCTGGCGAGGCAGGGTTGCCCCGCCTCCAGCAGAGCCGCATCACGGATGCGGCAGCTGTCGCAGACGCCGCAGGGCTCAGAGCCACCCCCGTAGCAGCTCCAGGTGGAGGCGATCGGCACGCCGAGCCGCAGGGCCTCTCGCACGATGTCTGCCTTGCTGAGATGCACCAGTGGTGCCCAGAGGCGAGCGCCACACCCTTCCCGGCCAGCGCGGCTGGCGAGGTCGGCGAGGTTCTGGAAGGCATCAAGGTAATCGGGCCGGCAGTCGGGGTAGCCGGAGTAATCCACCGCGTTGACCCCCAGCGCCACGCGCTGCGCGCCGCGGGCCTCGGCCAGGCTGAGGGCGAGGGCGATGAACACCGTGTTGCGGCCCGGCACGTAGGTGCTGGGGATCACCCCCTCCTGCAGGCCTCCGTCGGGCACCGCAATCGCTGGGTCGGTGAGGGCAGAGCCCCCCCAGTCAGCCAGGTTGACGCTGATGCGGCGATGCTCCTCCAGCCCAAGGGCCTCGGCCACGACGGCGGCGGCCTCCAGTTCGCGGCGGTGCCGCTGGCCGTAGTCGAAGGAGAGGCCGATCACCCGGTCGCCCGCTTCGCGGGCCAGGGCCGCGGCGGTGGCCGAGTCGAGGCCCCCGGAGAGCAGGGTGATCGTCAGGGGCCGGGACATCGCGGCGGAGGAGGCCATCGCTCCATTGTGGAAGCAGGCGCGGATCGGCAACATACAGAGACAACCGCGCCGCGCCGCCCGATGCCCCTCCCTCCCTTCCGGCCGCTTCCGGGTCGCACCGGCCGCGCGCTGGTTTCCTGCGGTGCCGCTGCCGCTCTGGCTGCGGCGGGTGGCCTGATCACGGCGGCATCGGTTGCCGCTGTCCCTCTCCTCAACCTCAAGCCCTATCCCGCTCCGCCTGCCGGCCAGAACCGCTGGGTGGTCCAGCTGCCGGGCGTGCTGCCCCCCAATCCCGATCCCTCGCTCTCCCCCAGCCCGGCTGACTGGCGCGTCGAGCTGATCGTCGGCCGCGAGATGGAGGTCGACTGCAACCGCCAGTTCTTCAAGGGCCGCATCGCCTCGGAGACGCTCAAGGGCTGGGGCTACAAGGTGTACCGCGTCAGCGACGTGGGTCCGGTGGCCAGCACGCGTATGGCCTGCCCGCCCGGGGCGCCGAAGATCCGCGCCTTCGTGCCGATGGGCGGCAAGCCGTTCGTGGTGCCCTACAACGCCAGCCTGCCGATCGTGGTGTACGCGCCGAAGGATCTGGAGGTGCGCTGGCGGGTGTGGAAGGCGGCCCGCGAGCAGCGACCGGCCCAGAGGCTGTGAGCGCTATGAAGCAAATGCATTCCCAGCCCTCCCCGGAGGCCACCGGCCCGGCCGAGGCGTCGCGCCCGCCGCGCCGCAATCCGCTGGAGGGCCTGTTGCCCCTGCTCACCACCGGCCTGGTGGTGCTGGGCGGCGGCTTCTACTGGGGCTGGACGACCCGGGCCGGGATCAAGCCCAGCCCGGAGCAGCTCAAAGCCCAGGAGGAGGAGCGGGTGCTGGCGCTGGGCTGGAAGCAGAGCGCTGAAGGGGTGATGACCCGCTGGTGCAGCGACGACTGCAACCCGCCGCGGCTGTACGGCGGCGGCCGGGCCGAGGTGTTCGAGGTGTGGTGCCGGCAGCGGCCGTGCGGCGAGATCCGCGCCACGTTCGAGGTGCTCAATCGGCAGGGCAAGGCCCTTGGCACCATCAATTCCAACCGCACGGGGCTGCAGGGCGAGCGGCTGCGGCTGGTGGTGGTGAGCCCCGATCCGGAGGCGGCCCGCTTCCAGCTCAAGCAGTTCAGCGCCCAGGCGATGGTGTTCTGATGGGGGTGGCGTCAAGAGGGACCCGAGCCGCAGCCCTGGCGATCCTGGCGCTGGCATTCGCCGCCGGCGGCTGCAGCGGTTCATCGCTGCAGCCGCAGGTCAACCTGCAGGTGCTGATCTCCTCCGGGCGGATCTCGGAGCGCTTCAACCGCCAGAGCCTGCGCCAGGTGGTCGACAGCGAGGTCGCCGACTTCAGCCGCGCCAACCCGCAGGTCACCGTGCACGTTCGCTACGTGCCGGACGAGGAGGTGCTGGCCATGATGCGCAAGCGCTCGGCGATGGGCGCCGGACCGGATCTGATCATCGCCCGCGTGCCGCAGGCCCTGGAGATGAGCCGCGAACGGCTGAGCCAGCCGAGCGGCCTCACCACCCGCGAGCTGGCGCCGCTGCGCATCCGCCATCTCGAGGAGTTCCGGCGCGGCGATCGCTACGCCGCCATCCCCTTTCTGCTGCAGCCCAACCTGGCCTGCTACAACAGGCGGCGCATGCCCCAGGCGCCCACCAGCCTGGCGGACCTGCTGCGGCAGTCGGAGGAGGGCCGCCGCATCGGCCTCTCCCTGGTGCTCGATCAGCTGAGCTGGACCGGCAGCGCCGGCGGCGCCCAGGACGCGCTGCTGCGGTTGTTCGACAGCCCGCCGCAGACCACCGCGGGCCGCTCTCTCGGTCCCGCCGACCGGCAGCGGGTGCTGGCCTGGCTGGGCTGGCTGTACCGCGCCAACGTCAACCCCAACATTCAGTTCTCGGACACCAACGAGGACCTGGCGGAGCTTCTGATGAAGCGCGAGCTCGACTGGATCAGCTGCAATTCGGCGGTGATTCCGACCCTGCGCAAGGCCCTCGGCGACGACCTGGCCCTGGCGGTACTGCCGGGCGAGAGCGCGGCGAAGCCCGCCCGGGCGGTGGCGCGGATGCAGACGCTCAGCTTCGGGCGGGACTCGGCGCCGGCCCAGCGGGAGGCGGCCGAGGGCTTCGCCCAGTTCCTGCTCAACGACTACAGCCAGAACATGGTGATGACCAGCAGCGTCGGCATTCTTCCCGTCAATGCCAACGTGATCGTGCCGGTCAAGCGCTCCGCCCAGCTGGCGGCGATCAAGGCCAGCGAGCCCTTCGCCATCGTGCCCAGCTTCCGCCAGGCCGTGGGGGTGCGGCTGCAGCGCCTGCCGCTGACGCGGCTGATCAAGCAGAACGTCTACGGCGAGGCGCCCCCCGAGGAGGTGCTGCGGGAGATCGAGGCGCTGGCGCGACAGCGGGGTCAGGCGCCCGCCTCCGCCGGCAGCGCCCCGCCGGAGCGCCCCGTGCCCGCCAACCTGCAGGAGTGAGAGCCCCTCGATGAACAGCGTTCTACTGATGCTCGCCGGCTGGCTGGGCCTGCTCTCGCGGGGCTCGGTGCTGCTGCAGCTGGTGCTGGTGGGGGCGGTGCTGTTGCTCTACCGCTCCGCTCTGGTGCGCCTGCGCCTGTCCCGCGCCAGCGGGCGGCGCCTGGCGCTGCTGGCGGCACCGATTGTGGCGCTGCAGCTCTTGGCCTTGGCGGTGGCCGCCGCCGGCCGCCCGGTCGGGCTGATCCAGCTGACCGGCACCCTGCTGCTGATCTGGGCCGGCCTGACGGCGCTGCGGCTGCTGCTGCGCCGCTCCCAGCCGCCGGCGGAGGTGGAGGGCTACTGGCAGCGGGCCGTGCTGCCCCTGTACCTGCTGCTCTGTCTGGCGGCGGTGGTGGATCGGATCGAGGGGCTGAGCATGATCAGCGCGATCCCGCTGCTGCGGATGTTCGGCCAGAGCTTCAGCATGGGCAACCTGGTGCTGCTGGTGCTGCTGCCCTACTTCCTGGTGGTGCTCTCCGAGCTGCCGGTGGTTCTGATCGGCGGGGCCATGGGGCGGCTGGCAGGCATGGGGCCCGGCAACCGCAAGGCGTTCGAGCTGCTGCTGCGCTACGCCCTGATCGGCGTGGGCCTGCTCTGGCTGGCCAACCAGCTGGGCCTCAATTCCACCGCCGTCGCCGCCATCGCTGGCGGCCTGTCGGTGGGTCTCGGTTTCGGGGTGAAGGAGGTGTTCTCCAACTTCGTGAGCGGCATCTGGCTGCTGTTCGAGGGATCGGTGCGCCCCGGCGATGTGCTGGTCTACGAGGGGGATCCATGCGAGGTGCGCAAGCTCGGGCTGCGGGCCGCCACCCTCTGGCGCGACAGCGACAACGCCGAGCTGCTGGTGCCCAACCAGAACTTCTTCACCGCCACCACCACCACCTACTCCGGGAGCGACTCGCTGCGCTGCGCCCGGGTGGTGATCGCGGCGGCCTACCGCCACGAGCCCGAAGCGGTGATCCAGCTGATCCTCGCCACCGTCGCCAGCCAGCCGCGGGTGTTGACCGAACCGGAGCCCTACGCCTTCGTCTGGAACTTCGCCGAATCGGCGATCGAATATGTGGTGTTTTATTGGATCGCCAACCCGATGGACAACGCCACCATCGCCGGCGGGGTGCGGCGGGCCCTCTGGCATGCGTTCCGGGAGCACGGCATCGAGATCCCGCTTCCGCAGCGGGTGGTGCAAGCGCTGCCGCCGGAGCCGCCGGTCTGAGTCCACTGGTCGCGCCGAGGTGTGGTGCCGGCAGCGCCCATGCGGCGAGATCAGCGCCCGCTTCCGCGTGCTCAACCGCCAGTGGGAGCCGATCGGCAGCACCACCGCCACCAAGTGCGGTCTGCACGGCGAGCGGCTGCGGCTGGTGGTGTTGAGCTCAGACCCGCAGGCTGATCAGTTCGAGCTTGAGCGCTTCAGTGCGCAGGCGATGGTTATTGAGTTGCCGGGCGGCTGGCGGTGGAGCCACTAGCGAGCGTTCCTGATCTTTCTTGGCAAAATGTTCATTAATTCTGTGCAATCGGGTGGTCTGTTTGTTGCCATGGCTTGCATGACGGTGCGGCCTTCCTAGGATTGGTTGAAATTTGCCTGCCTGCGCAATTCCTCGATGAAGCGCAACGGAGCCCGTTCTTTCCTCGGTGATTTCAAGGATTTCATCAACCAGGGCAATGTGGTTGATCTGGCTGTGGCCGTAGTGATCGGCGGTGCCTTCGGCAAGG
>JBIIJS010000068.1:0-12246 GCA_044233605.1 Cyanobium sp.
GTTTGATAAGGGAGCTCGGTGATGATCACCGCATCGCGGTCGGGCCGGCCCTTGGCCTCGATCGTTTCGATGTTGGCCACGCCGCGCATCGGCACCGAACCGCGGCCGGTGGTATACGTTTCGCGGATGCCGCGGCGGCCGAGGATCTGGCCGCCGGTGGGGAAATCGGGCCCGGGGATGATCGCCATCAGGGCCCGTTCGTCGAGATCGGGATCGGCGATCAGGGCCAGCAGACCATCGATCAGCTCGGTGAGATTGTGGGGCGGGATGTTGGTGGCCATCCCCACGGCGATGCCGGTGGAGCCGTTGAGCAGCAGCTGCGGAATCCGTGCCGGCATCACGGTGGGCTCCTGCTGGGAGCCGTCGAAGTTGTCGACGAAGTCGACCGTTTCGCTCTCGATGTCCTCGAGCAGGGCGTCGGTGGTGAGAGCCTGCAGACGCGATTCGGTGTAGCGCATCGCCGCCGGCGGATCGTTGTCGACCGAGCCGAAGTTGCCGTGGCCATCCACCAGCGGCATGCGCATGGAAAAATCCTGCGCCATGCGCACCAGCGCGTCGTACACCGCTGTATCGCCGTGCGGGTGGTACTTGCCGAGCACCTCGCCCACCACGCGGGCGCACTTGCGGTACGGCCGGTCGCTGGTGAGGCCCAGCTCGTACATCGCATAGAGGATGCGCCGGTGCACCGGCTTGAGACCGTCGCGGGCGTCGGGCAGGGCCCGGCCCACGATCACGCTCATCGCGTACTCCAGGTAGGAGCGCGACATTTCGTTGCGGAGGTCGGTCTGGATGATCCGTCCGTCGGATTCACTGGGTCCCGTGGGATCCGGTGCGGTTGGATCCGCCATGCAGGTCCGGAGGGTGCAGGGGCCAGTCTATCGAAAGCACCCCGCCCCCGATCCGCCGTGAGCCAACCGGCACCCCGCTCCGCCGAGCTGCCCCGCCGCGACGCGGCCGAGCTGGCAGCCCGCCAGCGCGACGGCAGGCTGCGGGTGCGGCTCGCCGCCGACTGGCGCGCCCTGGTGGCCGAGGCGGGGCTGGCCGAGGCCTACGCCCATACCGATGTGGTGGTGTCCGCCGACGCCGGCTTCAGCGACCAGGGCAGCCTGCATCTGCACCTGGGCCCCTCCGACCCGCCGATCCGCCTGCGGGATCCTTCCCTGGGGGGCATCGCCGCCCAGGCCGGCGGCGGCGGCGCCGACCTGGTGCTGCCGATCGGTGGCGGCCTGGCGGAAGGCAACCGCCGCGGCGGCGCCCAGGTGCTGGCCGAACTGCTGGCGGGCCTGAGCGTCGACTTCAGCAGCGGCGGCGAGCGCACCCGCCTGCAACCCCGCCGCGAGCTGCACACCCGTCTCGACCTGGAGCGCATCGGCGGCGGCCGGCTGCTGCTGCACCGGGCGATTGTGGAAAACGGCCTGGTGGCCGTGAGCAGTGCCGAAGGACTGCTGCCCAGCCCCTACGGCACCCTGCTGGGCCCCTTCGCCAACGCCCTCTACACGGCAGGCGGCGCCGGCAGCATCGGGCTCACCATGCCCGGCCTGGCCCAGCTCGGCCCAGGCTCGCCGGTGCTGGTGGCCGGAGCGATCGGCTGGGTGGTGGGCAGCGGCAGCGGCCACCAGCCCGCCCCCCGCCGCGGCACCGGCGGCCAGGCCCGCAGCCCCGGCGCCGTGGCGGCCGTGAGCGTGGATCTGCACGAGCTGCAGGCCCACTGGCTGCGCCCCTGCTTCTTCGAGGGCCACGGCAGCGCCCTGCTGGTGCCGATCGCCGCGCCGATCGCCCTGCTCGACGGCAGCATCGCCCGGCAGGCGGCCGCCGGCGACGGGGAGCTGGAGGCACCGCTGCTGGATGTGTCGATTCCGCGCCGCCTCAAGCCCGGCTTCGGCGGCGTCTCCTACGCCCAGCTCAGAAGCGGTGAGATCGAGCTGGAGGGGCGCCGCATCCGGGCGGCACCGGCCCACAGCCCGCGCCTGGCCGAGGCGATCGGCCGGGAGCTGGTGGAGCGGCTGCTGGAAGGCAGCTTCCCGCTGCGCCCGCCGCTGCTGCCCCTGGGCAGCCGGCCCTCGCTGATTCCCCTCGACCCCTGAGGCAACCGTGGCTCGGGAGGAAGGGCAGGAAAAACCGATCAATCCTGCGTAAGCTCCCGCCATACCCCCCCGCCGCCATGGCCGAGACCCCCTTCACCCCTGTCGCTCCCGAGGGCCAGCCCGAGCAGCCCGCCGCGGCCCCGGCCGAAGTCGCCGCGGTTCCCGCCGAAGTCGCCGCGGTTCCCGCCGCCGAGCCTGTGCAAGAGGCCATGGCCCCTGCCGCCGAAGCCCCAGCCGAAGAGCCGGTGGCGCCCGAGACCGAACCCAGCATCGCAACCACCCTGGAAGTGGCGCCCCTGCCCGAAGCCGGCGCCATGGGTGGGTCCGAAGCCGGCGCTGAAGGCAGCGCTGAAGGCGGCGAATTCGACCTGCTGATCGGCAAGATCAGCGCCTGGCTGGAGGGGCTGGAGCTGGCCGAGCGCTGGCAGAAGCTGCGCGGTCCGCTGCGGGGCGCGGCCCTGCTGCTGGCCCTGCTGCTGGTGCTGCGGCTCTATGGCCGGGTGGTGGGCACGATCGACGGCATCCCCGTGATCTCCGGCCTGCTGGAACTCACCGGCCTGATCTACGCGCTCTGGTTCAGTGCCACGAAACTGATTCGCACCAGTGAACGCGAGCGGGTGCTGGCCGACTGGAAACAGCGCTGGCAGGCGTTCACCGGGCGCGACTGAGCGGCAGACACGGCCAACGCCGCCAGGCAGACCGGTTGATAGTTTGACGCGACAGTGCCAGGTCATCGGTGAACTTCCAGCTCGGTCGCAACCGCGTCGTCCGCCGCGCCTACGGCATCGACGAGATTGCCCTGGTGCCCGGTGGCCGCACCGTCGACCCGGCCGTCACCGACAGCAGCTGGAGCCTCGGCGGCATCGAGCGGGACATCCCGATCATCGCCAGCGCCATGGACGGCGTGGTGGATGTGGGCATGGCGATTGAGCTGAGCCGCCAGGGGGCCCTGGGGGTGCTCAACCTCGAGGGCGTGCAGTGCCGCTACGACGACCCCAACCCGGTGCTCGATCGCATCGCGGCAGTGGGCCGGGAGGAGTTCGTGCCGCTGATGCAGGAGCTCTACGCCCAGCCCGTACGCGAAGACCTGATCCGCCAGCGCATCGGTGAAATCAAGGACGGCGGCGGCATCGCCGCGGTGAGCGCCACGCCTGTGGCGGCCCTGAAGTTCGGCACGGCGATCGCCGAGGCCGGCGCCGACCTCTTCTTCGTGCAGGCCACGGTGGTGAGCACCGAGCACATCGGCCCGGAAGGCCAGGCGAGCCTCGATCTCGAAGCCCTCTGCCGCGATTTCGGCGTGCCGGTGGTGATCGGCAACTGCGTCACCTATGAGGTGGCCCTCAAGCTGATGCGGGCCGGCGCCGCCGGCGTGATGGTGGGCATCGGCCCGGGTGCCGCCTGCACGAGCCGCGGCGTGCTCGGCATCGGCATCCCCCAGGCCACCTCGGTGGCCGACTGCGCCGCCGCCCGCGACGACTACTTCGCCGAGAGTGGCCGCACCGTGCCGGTGATCGCCGACGGCGGCATCGTCACCGGCGGCGACATCTGCAAGTGCCTGGCCTGCGGCGCCGACGCGGTGATGATCGGCTCGCCGATCGCCCGCGCTGCCGAAGCGCCTGGCCGGGGTTTCCACTGGGGCATGGCCACCCCCAGCCCGGTGCTGCCCCGCGGCACGCGCATCAAGGTGGGCACCACCGGCAGCCTGGAGAAGATCCTGCGCGGCCCCGCCGGCCTCGACGACGGCACCCAGAACCTGCTGGGCTGCATCCGCACCTCGATGGGCACCCTCGGTGCCCGCACCCTCCGGGAGATGCAGCAGGTGGAGGTGGTGGTGGCTCCCTCGCTGCTCACCGAAGGCAAGGTGTATCAGAAGGCCCAGCAGCTCGGCATGGGCAAGTAGGAAACAGCGGTCCAGGCAGCAGCCAGCCGGCCGCAGCCAGAGGGCGGCAGAAGGGCTAACGTTGCCTTGTGGGGGCTACGGCTCGCACACTCCTCACACCCTTCCGGCCCGGCGCGTCCGGGCTTTCTGTCTTTGCTCTCCAGGAGCGCAGCCTGCCCTGGATAACGCCCGCCGCGCCGATGCGCAACCCCGCGACGCATCCGCAGCGCCAGGCACTCCATCAAGCCCTGCAACGCTTGCAACGGGCGCGGTGATCCATCCTGGAAGGGTTGCTAGATTCCCGTAAATCCGCCCCACGCCAAGGATGTCAAGCGCCGCCGCCGTCACCGACGCCTCGTTCGAGCAAGACGTGCTCAAGAGTGATCTGCCCGTACTGATCGACTTCTGGGCCCCCTGGTGCGGCCCCTGCCGGATGGTGGCGCCGATTGTTGATGAGATCGCCAAGGAGTTCGAGGGCAGGGTCAAGGTGTTCAAGCTCAACACCGACGAAAACCCCAACGTGGCCAGCCAGTACGGCATCCGCAGCATCCCCACCCTGATGATCTTCAAGGGCGGTGAAAAGGTCGACACGGTGGTGGGTGCGGTGCCGAAGACCACCCTCTCCGGCACCATCTCCAAATACCTCTGACCAGCTGAACAGTTCTGAGCACCTCCTTCACCCCTCCGGCCGGCTCGGCCGGCCAGAGTCCTCTGCAGGTCCTCGCCGGCGCCCTGGTGGGACATCCCCAGCGGCGCCTGATCGAGCGGGCGGTGATCTCCCTGCTGCAGATCGCCCGCAACGAGGGCGAGCACGAGGCCTGGCGGCTGGTGAGCGGTGCCCTTGCCGATATCAGCGAAGCCCTCGATGTGTTTCGGCCCCAGCGCAACAAGCGCAAGATCACCGTATTCGGCTCGGCCCGCACCACCCAGGAAGACCCCGTCTACAAGCTCGCCGAACAGGTGGCCAGGCTCGGGGTGGAGGGCGGCTTTGAGGTGATGACCGGCGCCGGCGGCGGCGTGATGGAGGGGGCCAACAGCGGTGCCGGCTGTGAGCACAGCATCGGTCTCAACGTCGATCTGCCGTTCGAGCAGCACCCCAATCCCTACGTGAGTGAATGCGAGGGGCGTCTGCTCTACTTCCGCTACTTCTTCACCCGCAAACTCTTCTTCCTGCGCGAAAGCGACGCCCTGGTGGTGATGCCCGGCGGCTTCGGCACCCTCGATGAGCTGTACGAATCCCTCACCCTGATCCAGACAGGCCGCAGCCAGCCGATCCCGATGGTGCTGCTGGCCCCGGAGGGCGACGACTTCTGGAGGGTGTGGAA
Source organism: Cyanobium sp. (assembly GCA_044233605.1). Classification (GTDB taxonomy): domain Bacteria; phylum Cyanobacteriota; class Cyanobacteriia; order PCC-6307; family Cyanobiaceae; genus Cyanobium. Next base: position 5,289 of record JBIIJS010000068.1, read on the forward strand.
CCGCAACGTGCACCAGGAGCTGGTGCGGCGCAATCTGATCTCACCGGAAGATGTGGATCTGATGTTCGAGGCCTCCAATGCCGCCGATGCGGTGGCGTACATCAGCCGCTTCTACCGGGTGTTTCACAGCGCCCTGCTGGGCGATGAGCGCATCGAACTGCTGCTCAACGCGCCGGTGCCGCGGGAGTGGCTGCCGGAGCTCAACAGCAGCTTCGCCGATCTGCTGGCCGAAGGCTCGATCCAGTCGGCCGAGAGTGTCGACGACAACGGCCTGATGTACCCCTGCCTGCGCTTCCGCTTCGACCGGCGCCGCATGGGACGCCTCTACCAGTTTCTGTACCACCTCAACGGGCTCGACTTCCCCTCCATCCCGGCCCTGGAGCATCCGGGCGAACGGCAGATCAGCTGCGGCATTGCCGAGGCGGCACCAGCGTGAGCCGCATCGGCCTGATCGACTACGGCATGGGCAACCTGCACTCGGTGCAGCGCTGCTTTGAGCGGCTCGGCGCCGAGGTGCTGCCCGTGGCCGATGCCGACGCCATGGCGGGCTGCGATGCCCTGGTGCTGCCGGGAGTGGGCGCCTTCGATCCGGCGATGGCGCGGCTGGGAGCCGGCGGCCTCGAGGAGGCGATCCGCTCCTCCTGCGCCGCTGGGCGGCCCCTGCTCGGCATCTGCCTGGGGCTGCAGTTGCTGTTCGAGGCCAGCGATGAGGGGCAGGCCAGCGGTCTGGGCCTGCTGGCCGGCCGGGTGCGGGCCCTGCCACCGAGCCCAGGCCACCCCATCCCCCACATGGGCTGGGCACCGCTGCTGCCGGCCACCGCCAGCCCGCTGCTGCCGGCATCAGAACCCGCAAGCTGGGTGTATTTCGTGCACTCCTACGCCGCCGATCCGAGCGATCCGGCCTGCATCACCGCCCGGGTCGACTGGGCCGACACGCCCGTCACCGCGGCCGTATGGCAGGGCACCATCGCCGCCTGCCAGTTCCACCCGGAGAAATCAGGCCCGGTGGGGGAGGCGATGCTGCGCCGCTGGCTGCTCTGGCTGGAGCAGCGGTGAGCCTGCGCCTCAGCGGCGGCAGGCGGCTGCAGAGTCCGCCCGGCTCGCTGGCCCGGCCCACCTCCTCGCGGGTGCGGCTGGCGGTGATCAACCTGCTGGGGGCACGGCTCACCGGATGCCGCTGGCTCGATCTCTGCAGCGGCAGTGGCGCCATGGCCTGCGAAGCCCTGCAGAGAGGCGCCGCCTCTGTGGTGGCGGTGGAGCGGCAGCGGCGCATCGCCGCCGTGGCCCGTACCAACCTCGAAGCGGTGGCACGGGGCCGCAGCGATCAACCGCCGGTGACGGTGCACGGGGAGGAGGTGCTGGGCTGGCTGGGGCGGAACAGCCCTGCTGGCCAGGGGAGGGTGCCGGAGCAGGGAATGGCGACTGGCTTTGATCTGATCTACGTGGATCCCCCCTATGCCGCCGGCCTGTATGCGCCGATCGCCGCAGCTGTGCTGCAGGGAAAGTGGCTCAGGGCAGGCGGGCTGATGCTGTGGGAGTGCGATGCACGCCAGATACCTGCCCTGCCCGAGGGCTGGAGCCTGCACGATCAGCGCCGTTACGGAGGCACCGGCCTGCTGCTGCTCGAGCCGGGCTCAGCCGCCGAAGGCGCTGCCGCGGCGGTACTGGTTCCAGGCGGCGACGAACAGGCCCACCAGGGTGACCGGAATCAGACCGAGCACGATGCCGCAGAGCAGGGGTTCGATCATGGTGGAGGCCCGGGTCGTGGAGCGACGTCAATTCTTCCATGATGAACGCACTGACCGCGAGCTCCCCCGCCCAACCGTGACAGGACCGATACCGAATGTTGATGGCGTCGCCACCGCGACGCTCGATCCGGCCAGCCGTCCGCGCGGACTGATCGCCGGTCTGGTGATCGCGGCGGCACTGGCCTGCATCGTGCTGCTGTTGGCGCTGCTGCCCTCGGCGCGCCGCGACCCCTACACCCGCGCCACCCTGGCGCTGAACGGCTCGGCCGACAACGGCGGCCGCCTGTTCCGGCTCAACTGCGCCGGCTGCCACGGCCTGGCCGCCCAGGGGCTGGTGGGACCCAACCTGCATGGAGTCGAGCGGCGCAAGAACGACCGCCAGCTGATTCAGCAGGTGGTGAGCGGCCGCACGCCGCCGATGCCACGCTTCCAGCCCGCCCCGCAGGACATGGCCGATCTGCTGGCCTTCCTGCACCAGCTGGCCTGAGCCGCGGTGCCAGCGCCCTCGGCTGAGACCCCCGCCATCGTGGTGGTGCTGGTGGAGCCTGCCGGGGAACTGAACGTGGGCAGCGTTGCCCGACTGTGCGCCAACTTCGCCATCGATGAGCTGCGCCTGGTGGCGCCCCGCTGCGATCCGCACGGACCCGAGGCGCGCCGCATGGCCGTGCACGGCCTGCCGATGCTGGAGCGGGCCCGCCACTTCGCCAACCTGGCCGAGGCTCTGGCCGACTGCGCCCGCGTGGTGGCCACCAGCGGCCGCGGCGAAGGCGAACCGCTGGCGCTGCACGGCCCCGGCGAGGCCCTGGGCTGGTTGTTGGCGCACAACCCCGAAGCCCACCGGGGCGCTGGCAGCGAACGGACGCCGGCGGCGATCGTGTTCGGGCGGGAAGACCGGGGCCTGAGCAACGACGAACTGCTGCAGGCCGGCCGGCTGCTGCAGATCGCCACCGGGCCGGCCTATGCCTCGCTCAACCTCTCCCATGCCGTGGCCGTGGTGCTGCACGAGCTGCAGCGGCTCCGCACCAGCTCCGGGCCCGGCCAGGCCGCAGAGCCCGCCGGGGCCGAACCGGCACCACGGGGTGAGCTGGAGGCCACCCTGCGCGATGCCGAGGAGCTGCTGCTGGAGGTGGGATTCCTGCTGCCCCACACCGCCCGCTCCCGCATGGCCAAGCTGCGGGCGCTGCTGCAAAGGGCGCAGGTTCAGCCCGGCGAGCTGGCCTTGCTGCGCGGCATGGTGTGCCAGTTGCGCTGGGCAAGCCGCCGACCTTGTCCGCCGCCGCAGGACCACTAGGGTCGGGCTCCCTGCCATCCATCGAGCCCGTGACCGCCGGCCGACCCCCACGCCCCCGCAGCAGGCCATGGCTGCAGCCCCTGCTGCTGCTGCTGCGCCTGGCGGTGACCGGCGTGGGCGTGGGGGTGCTGGTGGGCAGCGGCCTGAAGCTGCTGGCGCCACGCATCTCCCAGGGCGGCGGCCTCGGGGTGCCGAAGATCGATCCGGCCCCACGCCAGCTGCCCGGCGGCGGGCTGGGCATGGGCCGCTTCGAGCCCCGCCGCGAACTCACCGAACTGAGCAGCCGCTGGGCTGCCCTGGCAGCCGCCCAGAAGGGGCTCACCGCTTCAGGCTTCCTGCTGGTGCTCGACGACGGCCGCTACGCCGCCCTCAAGCCCGATGAGGTGCTGCCGGCGGCCAGCTCGATCAAGACGCCGATCCTGCTGGTAGGGCTCGAAGATCTTGATGCCGGCAAGCTGCGCTGGAACGAACCGCTCACCATGAGCAAGGAGCTGGTGGGCGACGGGGCCGGCTGGATGGGCAGCAAGCCGGTGGGCACGCGCTTCCCCTTCCACGAGGCGGCCACCGAGATGATCCGGGTGAGCGACAACACCGCCACCAACCTGTTGATCCAGCGGCTGGGCGGCAAGCTGAAGCTCAACGCCCGCTTCCAGGAGCTGGGCCTCACCAGCACGGTGGTGAACAACTGGCTGCCCGACCTCAAGGGCACCAACACCACCAGCGCCCGCGACCTGGCCCGCTCGATCGCTCTGGTCGACACCGGCGAAAAGCTCAGCCCCCGGGCCCGCGACCTGTTCCGCGAGGTGATGGCCACCTCGAAGACCAACACCCTGATTCCCCTGGGGCTGCTCAAGGGCCTGGGCAAGGATTCCAGCGACCCCGACGACGAACTGCTCAGCCAGGGCATCACCGTGTACAACAAAACCGGCGACATCGGCATCGCCTACTCCGACGCCGCCCTGATCCACCTACCCAATGGCCAGCGGGCGGTTGCCTCCTTCATGGTCAAGGGTCCGTTCAACGATCCCCGCTCCGCCGAGCTGATCCGCGCCATGGTCGGTGCCGCCGGCCGCAGCCTGCTGGGCCGCCCATGATCCGCCATCCGTTCCCCCTGCGTCGACCTGCGCCGCTGCTGGCCGCCCTCGCCCTGATGGCCCCCGGCCCCCTCTCCGCCCAGCCCCAGCAGGTGCTGCGCCCCCAGATCGTCGAGCCCCTGCCGGGCAGCCTCGATCGGGTGCCGATCGTGAACGACAACAACCCGGAGCTGATCAAGGAGCCGGGCATCCTGCTCTCGAGCTTCGATCCGCTGCGCGGCTACAACGGCCGGCCGCTGGGGGTGGCCGCCGCCCACCTGAACGCGCCGTTGCAGGGGCCGTTCGTGCTGTTCAGCCACCACGTGTACGCCGGCAAAGCCGAGAGCCTCGATTCCACCCTCTGGCTGGCGGTGGTGGCGGCACCACGCGGCAACGAGCCGGTGGCTCTGCGCCTGCAGCGGGGCGCCACCGCCCTGTCGCAGTCGGTGGATGGCCGCGATCCGGCGGCTCCGTTCCTGCCCCTGCCGGCCCTTGTGCCCCAGGCCGGCGATGGGATCTGGGCGGGTCCCGGCAGCCGCGTGGCCACCGAGCTGCTGCAACGCCAGCGCACGGCCGGACTGCCCGCCTCCTGGACCCTGCCGCCCGGCCGGCTCACCACCCTCACGGTGCTGCCGCTGCCGGTGCGGGGCCTCGATCCGCTGCTCAACGGCCGCAACCTGCAGCTCCACCTCGACGCCTCCGGCCCGGTGGACGTGGCCACCCTGGCCGCCTTCGGCAAGGGCGATGCGCCGCCGGATGCGGCCGAGTGGAGTCGCCTGCTGCAGGGCGGCCTGAGCGGCAAGGAGCACCAGCCCAGCCCGCGTGGCGCCAGCGGACCGATGATCTACTCACGCGTCAGCGGCATCCAGAACGGCAGCCTCTGGCGCACCCGCATCACCGATCCGGGCAGCACCAGCCTGTCGGTGCGGCGGGCGCCGATCTCCTGGCCGATCGCCTCGCTGGAGCGGGGCACGCTCGGCACCGGCCAGGTGCAGACCGGCGAGCTCAGCAGCTTCTACCCCGGCACCGCCTGGGCCGCCCACGGCAACTACGGCGTGGAGTACGACCTCACCATTCCGCTGCGCAACGACACCGCCCGGCCGGTGGCACTGCAGCTGGCCTTTGAGTCACCGCTCAAGGCCGACAAGCCCCAGGGCGGGCTGCGCTTCCTGAGCGAACCGGCGCGGGCGGTGATGTTCCGCGGCACCGTGGAGGTGAGCGGTCTCGATGCGCCGGCTGCGGGCCCCGGCCCACGTCGGCCCCAGGGCCGGCAGGGCTTCCATCTGGTGCTGCGCAACGGCCAGCAGGGGCCGGCGCTGGGCACGGTGACCCTGGCGCCAGGCGAGCAACGCAGCCTGCAGGTGCGGCTGATCTACCCCGCCGATGCCACCCCGCCGCAGGTGCTGAGCCTGCTGCCGCTGGCGCCCCAGGCGCCCGGGGTGCCTGTGAAACAATCGCCCGAGCACGCCCCCCGCCCGTTCCCGTGAGCCAAGCCCGCCAGCGCAGGGTCTTCCCCTTCACTCAGGTTGTGGGCCAGGAGGAGATGAAGCTCGCCCTGCTGCTCAACGTGATCGACCCGCGCATCGGCGGCGTGATGATCATGGGCGACCGCGGCACCGGCAAGAGCACCACGATCCGTGCCCTGGCCGACCTGCTGCCCGAGATCGACGTGGTGGCGGGCGACCCCTACAACAGCTCGCCCACCGACCCGGATCTGCAGAGCGCCGAGGTGCGCCTGAAGCTGGAGGCCGGCGACACCCTCACGGTGGAGCCCCGCCAGGTGCCGATGGTCGACCTGCCGCTGGGGGCCACGGAAGATCGCCTCTGCGGCACGATCGACATCGAGAAGGCCCTCAGCGAAGGGGTGCGGGCCTTCGAGCCGGGCCTGCTGGCCAAGGCCAACCGCGGCCTGCTCTACGTGGATGAGGTCAACCTGCTCGACGACCACCTGGTGGACGTGCTGCTCGATTCAGCCGCCTCGGGCTGGAACACGGTGGAGCGCGAGGGGGTGAGCGTGCGCCACCCGGCCCGCTTCGTGCTGATCGGCTCCGGCAACCCCGAAGAAGGCGAGCTGCGGCCCCAGCTGCTCGATCGCTTCGGCATGAGCGTGGAGGTGCGCACCGTGCGCGACCCCGAGCTGCGGGTGCAGGTGGTGGATCAGCGCACCCAGTTCGACGACGATCCCGACGGTTTCTGCAGCGCGGTGCAGACCCATCAGGACGCTCTGCAGGCGCGCGTGGTGGAGGCCCAGCAGCGGCTCGGCCAGGTGCGCATCGACGACGACCTGCGCATCCGCATCAGCGCCATCTGCGGCGAGCTTGATGTCGACGGCCTGCGCGGCGACATCGTCACCAATCGGGCCGCCCGCGCCCTGGCCGCCTTCGAAGGCCGCAGCGAGGTGAGCGACGACGACGTGGCCCGCGTGGTGGCCTGCTGCCTGCGCCACCGCCTGCGCAAGGATCCGCTGGAAACGATCGATTCCGGCGATCGCGTGGTGAAGGTGTTCTGCCAGGTGTTCGAACGCCCCGAACCCAGCGACCGCAGCGCCTTCGAGCTGGCCCTGGCGGGGTGAAGAGGCACTCCAGGGCTCCATCGCGTGAGTCGCTCTCGAGCGGAGCACCGCATTCAACCTGCGGCTTGCAAGAGGCCCTGTTGAATCAGCCGGTCGAAATGATCCCAGACGTCATCGGCATGGGCTGGGCTGCTGAGGTGCAGGCCCAGCTCGAAGTTCGACAGCTGGGCGGCATCGGTGAGGTTGGCGCTGGTCACAAGCACCTCTTGATCGGCCACCACCGCTTTGACGTGACAGACAGCCCTCTCTCCTTCAAGAGAGAGGGAACGAGGAT
>JBIIJS010000262.1:0-3030 GCA_044233605.1 Cyanobium sp.
GCTGCGCCAGCTGAAACGCTTCGGCACCGAATTCCTCCCAGCAGAGCTGCTGGGCTTCCCAGCAGCCGAGTCGCTGATGGCGCAGCTGCCGGTATCGACTCAGTTCGGGAGCATCGCGGCTGCTGTCGGGTGGCAGGACGATCGGCAGCCGTACGAGCGGCACGACCGTGAGGCGCAGCCAGCAGCGATCGAGCAGCAGCACCGGCAGTTCATCGCTCCAGGCCGGCAGCCGCTGCAGGGTGATCCAGTGGGCGCGAAGCGTGCCCATCTGTCGCGGTGTCAGCTCTTGCAGCAGATCGGCCTCCATGACAGACATTCTTGCGGCCCGACGCCAGCTTCACAACCGCGTGTGGTTGCGGTGATCTGAGCTAAACAAGAATGGTTGTCGGTTGCTGCCTTGCTCCCTACGGAATCTCCGACTGCAACGCCGCCGGCACCGCTGGCCGCCCTATCCAGTTGGCGTACCCCCGTGCTGATGCTCGGGGGAGGGTTGGTGCTGAGTGAAAGCCTTGCCCGTCTGTTCCATCTCGATGGTGGCGCCCTGCTTGGGGGTGGTGCCATGGCGGGGGGCCTCTGGCTGCTCTCGCGGCGGCGTAGCACCCCGCGGGCGCGCCTGCCCCGCAGCCTCGATGCTCTGCTGGAGCGCTGCGAGGCGCTCCTGATTGCGTTCGAGCGTCTCAGTCGGCAAGGTGAAGCCTGCCCGCTGCAGCCGGAGCGACAGGCCGCCCTGCAGGCAGTGGCCTCCGATCGGCGCCGCTCCGCATTACACCTTGCCCTGGCGGGTGGTCAAGCTTTGCCGGATTCGCTGCAGGGTCCGCTCCTCGAAGCGCTGCGCTGTCCGCAAAGCCTTCAGTTGCACTGGGGCAGACCCCTGCCGGCCCTCAGTGCGCACTGGTGTTGGGGGGAGGCCTTCGAGCGCTGCGACCTGCTGCTGTTTCACTTGCGCCCGCCGCTGCGGGCCAGCGACCTGCGCTGGCTGGAGGCGGTGCCGGCGGGCCAGCCGCTCTGGCTGCTGCTGGAAGCCGACGCCGACGACCCTGCTGCGGCCCGGCTGGAGCAGGAGATTCTCAGTCTCTGGCCAGGTGCCTCCGCCTGCCAGCGCCTGCGCTGGGATGGTGATCCCGGCGGGTTGGCAAGCAGTCTGGCCCCCCTCGCAGGCTGGCTCGCCCGCGAGGGCGCTTCCCTACCGTCTCAAACGGTGCGTCGCCGGCTGGAAGTCCTGCACTGCGGTTGGCAGGCGGAGCTGGAGACACTGCGGCGCCAGGAGATGCAACGGCTGCTGCAACGCACCCAGTGGCTCGTGGCTGCCGGTGTGATCGCCGCTCCGGTGGCCAGCCTCGATCTACTGGTGCTGGCGGTGGCCAATGGTCTGATGCTGCAGGAGATGGCCCGCCTGTGGGACTGCCCCTGGCATGCCGAGTCGCTGCGCCAGGCCGCCCTGGAGCTGGCCCGCGCCAGCCTGGCCCTGGGCCTGGTGGAATGGACCAGCCAGGCCCTGGCCACCGCGCTGCGACTGCACCACGCCGGCTGGTTGGTGGGCGGCACCCTGCAGGCCCTCAGTGCCGCCTATCTCACCCGCGTCGTAGGCCATGCGATGGCCGATGTGCTGGCCCTCTCGGCGGGCGTGAGCGAGCCGGATCTGGCGGCGATCAAACGACAGGCACCGGTGCTTGTTGCCCGTGCCGCCGATGCTGCCCGGCTCGACTGGCCAGCGTTCCTGGAGCAGGGCTGCAGCTGGCTGCAGCAACGGCCGCCCGCGGAGGCAGCCGCCCTTTGAGGCCGCTTCGCCGCCTTGTCTGTGCGGTCCAGGCCCTGGTGCTGTGTGTGCTGGTCGGCTGCGGCAGCCTGCCTCCCGGTCGGCAAAACGCCGAGGCCGATCGGCCGTCTGCCGACGACCGGCCGCTGGTGCTGGCCAGTTTCACCGTGCTCGCCGACATGGCCAGAAATGTGGCCTGTGGCCGCCTGCGGGTGGAGTCGCTCATCCGGGAGGGGGCCGAAGTACACGGCTATGAAGTCACCCCGGCCGACCTGCGCCGGGCGCAGGGCGCGCGGCTGCTGCTGGAGAACGGTCTTGGTCTTGAGCGCTGGATGGACCGCTTCGCCGCCAGCCTCGGCGACATTCCCCGCGTCACAGTGAGCCGCGGGGTGGAGACGATTCCGATCGATGCCGCCGGCGCCGGGGTCAACCCCCATGCCTGGATGTCTCCCCGGGCCGCCCGCACCTATGGGGAGAATCTGCGCGATGCCTTCATTCGGCTCGATCCTGCCGGGGCAGCCGAGTACCGGCGCTGCGCCACTGCCTACCTGGCGGAGCTGGAGCGGCTCGACGGCGATCTGCGCCGCGAACTGGCCCGCCTGCCTGCCGACAGGCGCCTGCTGGTGAGCTGCGAGGGAGCCTTCTCCTACCTCGCCCGCGACTACAGCCTGCGGGAGGCCTGGCTGTGGCCGGTGAATGGGGAGCAGGAGGTGACGCCACGTCGCATGCGCCGCCTGATCGATACCGTGCGGCAACGGCAGGTGCCGGCAGTGTTCTGCGAGAGCACAGTGGATGCCGGTGCGATGCGACGGGTGGCGGCGGAGAGCGGTGCCCGTTTCGCTGGCACCTTCCACGTGGATTCCCTCTCCCCCGCAGGTGGCAATGCGCCTACCTACCAGGCCCTGATGCGTCACAACGTGGATCTGCTGCTGCGGGGACTGGCCGCCTGGTGACCCCAGCCCGTTGAATGGGGGAATGCATGCCGCCGCCGCCGCTCCCGTTGCCCTAGCCAGCCATGCCGATGGGGCCGGGCAACCCTGCCTGCAGGTGCAGGGTCTGAGCGTGGGTTACGGGGCGGAGCTGGCTCTGGAATCGGTGAGCCTGCAGCTCGTGGCTGGCAGCATCTGCGGCCTCGTGGGTCTCAATGGTGCCGGCAAGTCCACCCTGTTCCGCACTCTCACAGGTGCGCTGCCTCCCGGCAGCGGTGTCATTCGTATCGCAGGGCTGGCCGTGGCGGAGGCCCAGAGGCGCCAGTGGGTCGCCTACGTTCCGCA
>JBIIJS010000263.1:0-3009 GCA_044233605.1 Cyanobium sp.
CCTGGCTCGGGCGCTTCCGCCATGAAGCGGTGGCGGTGCGGGCGGAGAGGGGTCGGCCACTGCAGGTGTATTCCGGCTGCGACCGCCACGGCGGCCATCTCTATCGCTTCGTCAGCCGCGGCCGGGTGGTCGATCCCCGCGATCCGGCCTGCTCCGATCTGCTGCGCGACGGGCTGCTCGAGGTGGCGCGCTTTGAGCCGCCAGGAGCCGACGGCGTCGGGCGGGGGCGCTGGCTCCCCCTGGCTCCTGCCACGCCTCTGGATCCAGCGCTCCCCAGTCACTACGAGCGCCATGGCCTGAGCCAGCCCACCACGCTTCCCCACTCCGATCGCCGCCGCGCCGGAGCGGAGGCCCTGGCCGATGACGCGGCCGTGGCGGCCTACCGGCAGCGCTACGCCCGCCTTGCCGACCTCTACCCCGGGGCCGGTGAGGAAGCGATGGGAGCGATCCTGATCGACGCCCACCTCGCCGCCAACGCGATCGGCGCCACCGCCTGCGCCCGTCCTGAGGACACCGATCTCGATCCCACCGGCGGCGCCCTGCTGATCGCCTTCACCGCCGGCGGCGGTGACGGTGAGGGCCGGGCCGATCCGGCTATCTTCCACGGGCCAGCAGGACAGCCGAGCTGGCCCTATGGCTGGGTGATGCGCCTGGAGGAAGACACGCATGGCGGATCCGCCGGCATTGCGGCCAGCTTTCGCTGGCGCATGGTCGCCAGCGGTGGGCCGCCCTGGCAGGGCGGTCTGGGCTTCGCCAACCCCGACAATCTCGCCTTCGATCCCGCAGGCAACCTCTGGCTGTGCACCGATCGATCCTTCGGCTCCGCTTCTCTGGATGTATTCGGTGCCAACAGCTGCTGGGTGCTGCCGGCCCAAGGCGCCGCCCGCGGCACTGCTCTGCCTTTCTGCACAGGCCCGGCGGAAAGCGAGCTGTGCGGTCCCTGCTTTGACCAGCCCGACGGCGCCGCAGATCCGACCACCCTGTTTCTGGCGGTGCAGCATCCCGGCGAGCAGCACGGCACCCGTCGGGATGGCGCCCAGGAGGTACAGGCCATCGACCTGGTCGACCGCCGTGGTGAGCCGTTCCAGCAAGTGCGCTCCGTGCCGCTTGGCTCCAACTGGCCCTCGGGCGTTCCCGGCCGTACCCCTCGCCCGGCAGTGGTGGCGATCCGGCGGAACTCCGGCGGCCCCCTGCTGGCCTGAGCCGCTGCCGCATCACATCAGCGGCAGCGGCGGGTTCTGGGGCACCAGGCTGCGGTGGAACCAGCCCTCCGGCCGGCAGCCCAGCAGCAGCCTTGCTATCACCACCGCCAGGGCCAGGGGCTCCGGCGGCGCCAGGCGCACCGGCCAGACCCCCTCGCGGCTGTAGAGGAAACGGCGCAGGGCCTGGCACTGTTCGTTGCTGCAGGCCCCCCAGTGCGCGCCGAGACGGCCGCGATGCCGCGCCAGCGGCTGCAGCGGCAGGAGGGGCAGCCCCGGCAGAGTCAGCTCCAGTGGCTGGAGGGGATCCGGGAGCAAGCCGCCGTCTGACTCAGCGACGCGCAGCTCCACGCCCGCCTCGCTGATCGCCTCCAGCTGGGCCTCCTGTTCCTTGCCGCCCCGGTGCAGCCGGCAGGGCAGGGTCAGGGCGAACCAGGGCAGTTCCGAGAGACCGGGGCGGTCGAAGCAGGCGCGCAGGGCCAGTGCCAGCATCAGCAGGTTCAGCGCCGCCCACAGGAGGTTCACCGCCAGGGTCGCGCCCGAAAGTGGTGCCAGGACGGCCCCCAGGGCTGGACGCAGCAGGTTGACCAGGCTCACCAGCTGCAGACTGATCAGGAACAGCAGCGGCAACAGCAGCCGTTTGGCCGGGGTGGTGCGCCGCCCGACGGCCAGCGCCTTGGGGGTGACACGGAAGCGCTGCGGCCGGCCCATCAGAGTGAGCAGCACCGAGGCGACAAGCGGCAGCAGGAAAATCCAGCGGTAGAGCTCCGGCAGCAGCGCCGTTCGCGACTGGCCGCTGAGCCAGCGGATCAGCAGCAGCTGGGCGCCGTAGAAAGGCAGGGCGTGCAGCAGCAGCCCCTCACCGCTGAGCCGCAGCGGCGCCACGCCCAGCACCCCGAGACTGAGAGGCATCAGCGTCAGCACCAGCTGGGGGATCACATTCCACCAGTGCACGATGCCCTCCAGATAAGCCAGGCGTTGCAGCGGCTTCAGGCCGGGGATCGTGAGCGGATTGGCGCCGGTGCGCAGCACCTGCAGCGTTCCGCTGGCCCAACGGCAGCGTTGCCGTGCCATCGCCGCCGCCGTGAACGGTGCCAGCCCGGCGCTGAGCTTCTCGGCCAGGAAGCGGTTGCGCCAGCCCGCCGCCGTGATGCGGATGCCGGTGGCCAGGTCTTCCGAGGGGGTGCCGGTCTCGAAGCCACCCACCTGCTCCAAGGCCGTGCGCCGCACCACGAACGAGGTGCCGGCACACACCACGGCCCCCACAGCGTCGCGGCAGGGTTCGATCCAGCGGTAGAAGCTTTCCTCATCGGGCATCAACCAGCGCTCCAGGCGCAGGTTGCGCATCACCGGATCGGCGTTTCTGTAGCTCTGCGGCGTCTGCACAAACCCCAGAGCCGGATCGGCGAACAGCGGCAGCCGCGACCTTCAGGAAATTGCGCAGCGGCATCACATCGGCGTCGAATACAGCGATCAGCTCACCGGTGCCGTGGGGCAGGGCATGGTTGAGGTTGCCGGCCTTGGCGTGGCGTCTTTCCTGCCGCGCCAGATAGCGCACCCCCAGTTCCTCGCAAAGTCGCTCCAACTCCGGCCGGCCGCTGTCATCGAGCAGCCACACATTTGTGTGTGGATGGTCGAGATCGAGGCAGGCCTGCAGGCAGCGTTCGATCAGGACCGCCGGTTCGCCGTAGCTGGGCACCAGCACATCCACACTCGGCCAGCCTTGCGGAGGTTCCTGCGCTGGCGGCGGCGCTTCGCCTGGATCGCGAGGCAGCCAGAGGCTGAACAGCAGGGCCAGGAAGCCGCTGGC
>JBIIJS010000070.1:0-12120 GCA_044233605.1 Cyanobium sp.
GCGGCGGCCACCTGCTCGCCGATGGCCGTCCCTTCGACGGCCGTTTCCGGCTGCTGCGCGGCAATGGTGGCTTGCGTGTGGTCAACCATCTGGCTCTGGAGAGCTACATCAGCTCGGTGGTCGGCGGTGAGATGCCCACCCACTGGAACATGGAGGCTCTGCGGGCCCAGGCTGTCGCCGCCCGTTCCTACGCCATGGCTCACATGGCCAGGCCCGCCGATCCGCACTGGCACCTTGGAGACACCACCCGCTGGCAGAACTACACCGGCCTGAGCGCAGTCAACAGCCGCACCCGCCAGGCCACCGGCAGCACCGCAGGCCTGATCCTCAGCTATCAGGGAGGGATCGTGGAAAGCCTCTACGCTGCCACCCAGCAGATCGTTGATGAGGCCCACGGCCACCTCGGCGCGAGCATGAGCCAGACAGGGGCTCAGGATCTCGCCCAGAAAGGTCTGCGCTTCAACGAGATTCTCGGCCGTTACTACCGGGGAGCCTCCCTGGCCCGCCTCCAGGCCGGTGCGGGCTGAGCGGTTCTGGCAGGAGGCTCTGGCGATCAGCGCCCACGCCCGCGCCGATGGAGCTCTCGTTCCCCTGGCCACCGAAATGGTGGAGCTTCCCGGTCTGGCACCATTCCATCTGCGGCGCCTGCTCAGCCGTCCGCCGCGCCACCTGAGGCCTGGCGGCCCGAGGCCCAACCCCTTCCTGCCCTGGGAGACAGATCTGCAGGTTCGTCTTCTCGGGAGCGGCCACGTGCTGCTGCTCAACAAATACCCCGTGCAGCCCGCCCATCTGCTGGTCATCACCAGCAGATGGCAGCCCCAGGACGGCTGGATTCAGGCCGATGACTGGCAGGCCGTGGCGATGGTGGCCGCCGACACCGGCGGCCTGTGGTTCTTCAACAGCAGTGCCACCGCCGGCGCCAGCCAGCCCCATCGCCATCTGCAGCTGCTGCCCCGCGCCGCCTCCCAGCCCAGCTGTCCGCTGGCTGCGAGCCTGCTGGCCCAACTGGAGGGCCACCGGGCTTCCTGGCCCTGGCGCTATGCGCTCAGCCGCCGCAGCGATCCCACGGGCGGCAGTGATCTGCCTCAGCTGTACGCCGATCACTGCCAGCAGCTGGGCATTGGATCGGCCAGCGTCGATCCGACGCCCCGCCACGCCCACAACCTTCTGTTCAACGACGACTGGTTCCTAACCGTGCTGCGCCTGCGGGAACACTGCGCTGGTTTCAGCGTCAATGGCCTTGGCTTCGCCGGCTACCTGCTCTGCACCGCCGGTTCCGACCTCGACTGGCTGGCCCGTCAGGGTCCCTGGCAGCTGCTGGCCTCCGTGGCGGCTGCCGCAGAGCCTGGTGGGCTCACACCGCTGTTGCGTTGATCGGAATGGATTCAGGTGTTTTCACGGTTGCGCTCCAACCGATCGATGGGTCTCTGTGAAAAGGGGGCCGCGCTCTGAGCGGTTACCCCGATACACCAACCTTCCGACTCAGCGATGACCCGCACCCCAAGCTCAACCCGCACCAGCCCGCCATCCGGCCGGGCTCTGCGTCGCCGCAACCAGCTGGTGCAGGATCATCAGCAACTGGTGCGCCCGATCGCTCACCACTATGCCCGCTGCAGTCCCGAAGGTGGTGATGATCTCACTCAGGTTGGACTCATGGGTCTAATCCGGGCTGCCGAGCTCTACCGCCGCAACCACGGAACGCCGTTTGAGGCGTTTGCCAGGCCGCACATTCGTGGCGCCATCCTCCACTATCTGCGCGATCTGGCACCGAGCGTGCGGCTGCCGCGTCGTCAGGCGGAGCAACTGGAGCGGCTCGTGCGGCTGGAGCGGCGGGGCGAGGGCCGGCAGGCCGCCGAGCGACTGGGCATCAACGAAGAGCAGCGCTCCCTGCTGTTGCAGCAACGTCGACTCTGCCGTGCCGTGCCGCTTGAAGGCATCCTGCTGGAGAGCGTCTGTGGCGAACCTCAGGAGACGCCGACGGACCCGACCGCATCACAACGGGCGGTGGGCCAGCTGCTTGCGGAGCTCGAGCCGAGGCAGAGGAGGGTTGTCCACCAGGTGGTGCTGGCGGGCTGGAGCTACCGCAGGATCGCCGCAGAACTCGGAGTCAGCCCGATGACAGTCAAACGCTTGTTGCACCAGGGCCTCGATCGGCTGCGTCAGCAACTAGACGCCAGTGGGTTCAGGCCCCTGGACTGGACTGATCCCGTTCCATCTGCCGTTCCAGGGTGCTGAGGGCAGCGTTGACGGCGGCCAGCTGACGTTCGAGGCCGTCGCGCCAGAAGCTCAGCATCCGGTGCTTGCGCTCCTGGTGGCGACGGCGGCCATGGCCACCGTCTTCGGGGCCGGCGCAGCAGCCGAGGGGTGGGAACATGGCATGATCAAAAATGTGCATCATGGTTCTAGCGACCGGAGCGGTGGCAGCGGCGGCGCCCCTCCGATTCCGTTTCCGGTCATTGCCGCCACGATGGCCAGCCTGAGTCGTCTCCTTCCTTTCCGATCAGCAGACCCCCGCTGAAACCCTGGGGCTGCGCCCGCTCCCTTCCCGTTCCCTGTCTGCGTCGATCCGAACGTGCTCCGTTCCCCTGTCTGTCTGGGTATCTCCGCCGCAACGCTGCTGCTTGCCGAGGTGGTGCAGATCCGGCCAGCGCAGGCCTATGTGGCTCTGATGGCTGGTCAGGCGGCCAGACCCCTCAACGGCCAGTTCAACAACGTGCCGGTGCTGCACTCGAATCAGCCAGAGGAGGTGGAAGGGCCCGGCATCCTGATCAACACAGCACCCGGCTACGGAGTGACGGCGGAGACCGGCCAGCAACTGCGCAATGCCGAATACACCTTCAACGGTGAGTTCGGCCTGCACCTTCACCACAAGTATTTCCCGCCGAATCGCCGCTCGATCTCCCCGAGTGCTCGCCGACCGGAACTCACCCTGGCCGCGATCCTGATCAATCCTGGTGTACGGCCGGTGCAGATCAGATTTGAGAAGGGTGCGGTGCGTAACAGTTTCGAAGCGCCCTATCTGGCGAACAACCTGATGGGAGTCAAACCGCTTGGCCCCCGCCCCTGGAACACCGGGCCCGGCGACGCGACGGCGGTACAGATGTTGCGCCGCCGACTGGATCCCCGCCTGAGCGACGAGATCACCATTCCCGCCCGCAGCAGGATCGTGCTGTTCACCACCCAGTTGCCTGCCCTGGGTCTGGCCAACGCCCTGCTGCGGGGACGCAGCGATGGGCCTTTCCAGGTGGCGGTGGTTGCCGGCAAGACGGGCGACAGCCCTGCCGAACTCCTCGCCATCCTCGATTCGGGCCAGCTCGCTCCAGGCCGGGTGTATCTCAACCGGATCCAGGAGATTCAGAACCGCACCATCTTCTCGCGGGTGGGTGGGGTCGCCCTCGGCGATGCCTACAGCGCCACTGTCCAGCACGATCTCAACGCCCAGGGACCATTGCACGTGCCGTTCACCAGCACCAATCGCCATCACTTCGGCACCCGTGAGGTGCAGGTGAATCCCCTGGTCATCCGCATGGCCGATTCCTCGCTCGACAACGTCGGCACCTACGGCGTGCGTTTCGATATCGATCTGCAGTTGCGCGGCAACGGCCCCCATGAGCTGGTGATCAGTCACCCATCGCCGAGCGGAGGTCGCCACTTCACCGCGTTCCGCGGCTCGATTGAGATCGAGACGCCTCAGGGCCGCGATGATGTGCATGTGGGCCTTCGCTCTGGCCAGAGCCTCTCGCTCGCAAGCCTCAATCTTCAACCCGGCGTGGTCAATCCGGTACGGGTGAGCATGGTCTACCCCGCCGATGCCACCCCTGGTCACCTGTTGAGCGTGGTTCCCGCCAGCCAGCTCGCCCGGGTGCAGGAGCGGGAACGCCAGCTGGAGATCGCCCGCACGACGCCAGCCCAGCCACCCGGATCCGTGGCACCACCGCCGGCCCTCACCGTTGTTCCCCAGCCTGCATCGGTGAACCAGCCGTTGCCCTTCCGCGAGGCTGCCCCGGTGCCCCTGCCACCCCCTGCGCCTGCGCCGCGTTCGAGCGACGGGATCCAGCGTCCACCCTCCAATCTGATGAGCAACCCTACCCAGATGCCCGCCCGACCCCCCTGGCTCGTGGCTCCACCACCCCCTCCGGCTTCGGGAAATGATTACGTCGACCGCTATCGGCGCGCGATTGAGGAGCAACGGCGTCTGATGCAGGGCTGGCCGTAGCCATGATTCGCCCCTGATGGAGCATTCCCGTGGCTGAGACGAGCGGCCAGGACAATCAACGGATCGCCGTCACCCTCTCCACCGACCTGGTCGCCCAGATCGACCGACTCAAGGGTGAGCTAGGCCTGCGCAGCAGGGGTCGGGTGCTCGAGCGGCTGCTCGAGGAGCTGCTGAGCGTCGACATCGACGAGGCCCGTGGCGATGAGCTGATTGGAGCGGATGGCACCGATCTCGGACCTCCGGCTGGGGTGATCGATGAGCAGACAGCGATCGTGCTGGTGGGACGTTCCGCCATCGAGGCCAGCGATCCCATGACCACCCTGAATGACGACCTGGAAAATGGTCGACTCGACAGCAGCGGTGGCCAGACTCGCGGCAGTGGCGGTATCGATCTGCCGGGGTTCGTGAGTCGTCGATCCCGTGAGATGCGCAGGGATCTGCATGGCACCACCGCCGGCACGGCCCTACCCGTGGCCCCCCTGCCCCAGATGTCCGCTGCCGATGCCCAGCAGGCCCTTCAGGAGGTGAGAGATCACTGGCTCAGCCTCTATGGCAGTGACGCGAATGCCACGGTGGTGGAAGCGGCCATGATCTGGCTGGCCCGCGACATCTGGCCCCAGTGTGACCAGAGTGATGGGCGCCGCTTCAGCTGGGAAGCCTCCTGCGGAGCCATGCGGGAGGTCGTTCCACGCTGGAGTGATGCGCCGCCCAGCCTCGAGAGGGTGATCGTCGCAGCCGGAGTGCTGGAAGACCCCTTCAGTGCTTCCACCCTGACCCTGCGGATCCCGACCCTGATCCACCGTTTCATGCACCGCTTCCGCAGGCGGCGCCCGGGCACCTCATTTCAGACCCTGGAGCACACGATGACGGTTCAGGGGGCCCTGAAGCTGCTGGATCTGCCCACCGACGCGGGCCATGCCATTTCTCTGGGGCAGATCCGTGAGGCCTACCGGGAGATGGCCCTCAGCCACCATCCCGATGCCGGCGGCTCCGCCGAGGCGATGCGCCGCCTCAACGAGGCGTACCAACTTCTCAAGGAGCTCTATCGCAGCCGCGACAGAAACAGCGACTAGCCATCCCATCCTGGACGCACTCTGAGTCTTGGAGCGGGTCTTATATGTGAATCCTGTGTTGAGGGAATGGTGCCAGGTGCGGCACTCGGCGCTTGTGCCGGCACTCCCGGCGACATCCCCCGGCGTGTCAGTCGCCCCACCCATGAACCGTGGGCCCGATGCTCAGCGATAAGACCATGAAACTCTTCTCCAGGGAGTCTCCGGTGAGAATAAAAGCTAGACTCATAAATGGTCTCATGTGCAATCAACTGGAAGCTGAATAAGCGTTGATTTCATCCGTTGCAATCCTGTTTGGGCTGGTGCGGTTGGCAGGGAGGCCCCAGTCGCAGCTCCACGCGCCCTGGACAGATTGTCCAAGTTCGCCAGATCGAAGGCCTACCATGACTTTTGCAATCCTGCCCATCTGTCTTTAACACAGATGGGCAAGCCTTCGTGAAGCATGCACGATCAACTCAACCCGCATGCAGCACATGGGTTTCAGGTAAGACTCTAAACAGGACTCACGGAGAGTCTTGCAAGAGACCCTCTGTTCCGGATTGCGACAGCTTGACACTCTCCCCTGTTCAACCCCGATCCAGCGGGGCCCAGGTGAGACACAAATACAGACTCGAGCTAGGTCGCGTATGGGACGTGCGAACAAACAGCATTCGGACCCATCGGGTCTTTATGCCGCAGGAGGGAGCGTTCTCGCAGAGTCACGACCGCAGTGATGGGGACCTTATGCACTCAAGAGTCCCGTCCAAGACTCAGTGAGTGTCCCAAGGTAAATCCCAAAAAAGACGAGCGCGTGCTGATCGTCAGGTTGCGGTTTGCATTCCCTGGATCAAAAAGTCGAAGTACGGAGCTGCCAGCGCTGCTTCCTCCAGGCCCAGCAGGTCGATCGACGCCTCCTTGAGGCAGCGCATCGACTCCACCATGCCGGGCATCGGCACTCCGAGGCTGTTGTACATCTCACGGGCACCCACCAGACCGATGTTCTGAATCAGCTCGGTGCTGCCGGCCAGCACGCCGTAGGTGACCAGGCGCAGATACCAGCTGAAATCTCGCAGGCACTGGGCTCGCTGCTTCTGGCCGAAGGCATTGCCGCCGGGCGCCACGTAGTCGGGCCGCCGTCCGAACAGCAGGCGGGCAGCCTCATCGACGATCTTCTTTTCGTTGTCGGTGAGCACCCGCACCACTGCGAGCCGGCGGGTTCCGCCACTGAGAAAATCGACCATCGATCTCAGCTCGCCGCCCGTGGGATAGCGGAGCTGATCATCGGCCTGGAGGATCAGATCGCGAACGACGCTCATTGCCAAGAGACCGGACGGCGGCATCCTATCGGCCGCCTCAGGCCTGGCAGGCCGAGCGGGACAAGGTGTAACGCCCCTTTGCAGACCTGCCGCCTGGATAGGGTTTGGGTTGCATCGCCGGATCCCTGAGCACCACACCCCCCATCCCGGTCCCCGGGCCGGACCCAATGACCCTGCGGGTTGGTGCCGTGGTGGAGCTGCCCATCGATGACCTGCTCAGCGACGGCCGCGGAGTGGGACGCTGCGGCGATCAGGTGGTGTTCGTGGTCGGTGGCCTGCCGGGCGATCAGGTGCGGGCCCGTCTGCGGCACCGTGGTCGTCACCACTGGCAGGCGGAGATCGAGGCGGTGCTCCGCCCCTCCCCCGATCGGCGCCGAGCCCCCTGCATCCTCGCCGACCACTGCGGGGGCTGCAGCCTTCAATTTCTGGAGGATCAGGCCCAGCAGCGCTGGAAGCAGAGCAGCCTCGAGCAGGTCCTGCGCCGCGTCGCCGCCCTCGATGTTCCCCTGCGCCCCCTGATCGCCGCCCCCTCGGGACTCGGCTACCGCAACCGGGCTCTGATACCACTGGAGCGGGTCGAAGGTGGCCTCAGAGCCGGCTACTACCGCCGCGGTTCGCACCGGATCGTCAACATGAACCACTGTCCGGTGCTTGATCCCCGCATCGACGCCCTGATCGAGCCGCTCAAGCATGATCTGGCCGCCAGCGACTGGCCGGTGGACCGCCATGGCAATCATGGTGGCGGTTTGCGCCATCTTGGCCTGCGGCTCGGACAGCGCAGCGGCGAGCTGTTGATCACCCTGATCGCCTCCCACGACCGGCTGCCCGGCCTTGAGCGCCTGGCGGCCGAATGGCTGCAACGCTGGCCGGACATGGTGGGGGTGGCTCTGAATCTTCAGGGCAAGCCTGGCAATCTGCTGATGGGGCCGCAGACCCGCACCCTGGCCGGCCGGGGCTGGATTCTGGAGGCCTTCGCCGGTGTGGAACTTCGGATCGCCGCCGACACCTTCTTCCAGGTGCACAGCCAGCAGGCCGAGCGGGTGGTTCCGCTGCTGTTCGAAGCCCTCGATGGTGCCGGCGGCACCCTGCTGGATGCCTATTGCGGCATCGGCACGTTCTCCCTGCCCCTTGCCGCCGCGGGATGGCGTGTGCTGGGCCTCGAGCAGCAGGCCGGCGCGGTGGATCTTGCCCGCCGCAACGCTGACCACAACGGTCTGGCCGAGCGAGCCCGCTTCGAGACAACGGTCGTCGGCGCAGTGCTGGCGGAGCGGCTGGCTGGCATGGATGCCCTGTTCGTGGATCCGCCGCGCAAGGGTCTGGAACCGGAGGCTCTGGCGACGATCCTCTCGGTCGGTCCACCCCGGCTGCTCTACCTCAGCTGCGATCCGGCCACGCTGGCAAGGGATCTGGGGCGCCTGGTGACGGAAGGGGGTTACCGGATCGAGTGGCTGCAGCCGATCGACTTCTTCCCCAACACCTCCCACGTCGAGACCCTGGCGGTGCTGAGCCGCTGAATCGCGGACGGTTCAGCTGCGCACCATGGCTCCAAACTGCTTCTCCAGCGCTGCCCTCACCTTGCTGTGCACCCGTTCCACCTCCTGGTCGGTGAGGGTGCGGCGGCTGTCGCGGTAGCGCAGCCGGAATGCCTGGCTGCAGCGTCCGGCCTCCAGCTGTTGCCCTTCGTAGCGGTCCACCAGCTCGGCCTGCTCCAGCAGGGGCCTGCCCGCTTTGCGGATCGCTCCGAGGAGGGCGGCACTGCTGGTGTCGCGGGGCACAACCAGGGCCAGGTCGCGCTCCGAGGCGGGCACGGTGGCGAATGGCCGGAAGGCTGCCTGCCAGCGGTTGCCGCGGGTGGCAGCGAGCAATAACGGCTCGAGCATCAGCTCAAAGACATAGGTGGCCACCGGCAGGTCCAGGGCCTCGGCCCGTTGCGGATGCAACTGGCCGAACCAGCCCGCCGGCCTGCCTTCCACCACGAGGCTGGCGCAGCGACCTGGATGGAGCAGGGGCTCATTCGCCGCCGCGGCTGGACCGTCGCTGAGGCTGCGGTCTTCGATCGGAACCCGCAACACGGCAAGGGCCTGCTGCAGCACCCCACGGGCCTCGTGGTACGAGGGAGGCCGGGGTTTGCCGCTGCTGCTCCACAGCTCGGCGCGCCTCTCGCCGCTGATCACACCGGCCAGCAACTGGTGCTCTTCGGGGCGGAAGACCTGACCGATCTCGAAGCCCCAGAAGCCCGCCTGGGAGGCCTGCAGATTGCGGCGGGCCGCCTCAAGCAACTCCCCCTGAAGGTTGTCACGCAGGTGGCCGTAATCGGCCAGGAGCGGATTGGCCAGAGGTATCCTCCCCGGCCCCTCCGCGACGAGGGTGAGGGAGCAGCTCTCCTGCAGGCCGGCGCAGCAGAGGGCACGGCGCAGCAGTCTCTCAGCCTGCTGGGCGGGTTCGAGTCCGCCGGGCAGGAGGGGATCGGGCAGATGGGCAGCGAAGTGGTCGTAGCCCACCAGCCGCGCCACCTCCTCGATCAGATCCACCGGTCGCTGCAGATCCATGGCCCGCGCTGGTGGCACGGTCACCAGCCAGCCGTCATCGCCTGCCAGAAGGGTGCAGCCCAGTGCCTCTAGGGTGGTTTCGATGCGGTGGTCGGCCAGATCCTCGGCCACCCCGTCGACCATCACTGGACCGAGCAGGTTGTGAAGCGCGTCCCGCTCCAGCTGCAGGGGCTGGGCAGGGATCGGCGGTCGCTGGTGAAGCCAGCGCCCCTCCACCCGTGCACCGGTCAGTTCCTGCAGCAGTTGCGCCGCACGGTCGGCGGCAGCCAGGGTCGCCTCGCGCGGCAGACCCTTCTCAAAGCGGCTGCTCGCTTCGGTGCGCAAGCCAACGCTGCGGGCGGAAAGGCGCACCGCCTGGGGTGCGAACACGGCAGCCTCCAGCCACAGGCTTGTGGTGCTCTCGCTGACGGCCTCCTCCAGGCCGCCCATGACGCCGGCAAGGGCGATCGGCTGATCGGCGCAGGTGACCAACAACGCTTCTGGAGCCAGGGAGCGCTCGACCCCGTCGAGGGTGGTCAGGCGCTCTCCCTGACGGGCCTGGCGCACCCCAAGGTCCGAGGGCTCGACGGCACCGCCACTGCGGCGTGCCAGGGCATCGCGATCAAAGGCATGCAGGGGCTGGCCCGTTTCCAGCATCACCAGATTGGTGATGTCCACCACGTTGTTGATGGGGCGCACGCCGCAGCGCTCCAGGCGCTGCCTGAGCCACAGCGGCGAACATCCCACATGCACCCCGCTGAGGGCGGTGACACTGAACAGTCCTCCTGTCTCGATCGCCGTGGCGGCTGCTGCGGAGGGCTCCAGTGGCTGGGGTTCAGCGGCCACTGGAGCGGCCTCGAAGCGGGTGCGGCCGCCGCTGAGGGCAGCCACCTCACGGGCAATGCCCTGCATCGAGAGGCCGTCGGGGCGGTTGGCGGTGATCGCCAGCTCCAGCACCTGGTCGTCGAGTCCTAACGCAGGACCGACCGGCTCACCCAGGGGGGGTACGGCATCGAGAAGCTCATCGAGCACGGCGATGCCATCGGAGCCATCGGCCAGGCCCAGCTCCTGAAGAGAGCAGATCATGCCGTTGCTGGCGACGCCGCGCAGCTCAGCGGGCTTGATCGTGAGGTTCACGGCGGGCAGAGTGCTGCCCACCAGAGCCACGGGCACATGGATGCCTGCGCGGACGTTGGCGGCACCGCAGACTATCTGCAGCACTTCGCCCGTTCCCGCATCGACGCGGCAGACGCTGAGGCTGTCGGCATTGGGGTGGGGCTCCCGTGCCTGCACATAACCCACCACCACACCGGCGGCACGAGCCGCCAGATCATCGACCTCCTCCACTTCAAAGCCGGCGATCGAAAGGCGCTCCGCCAATCTCTGCGGTTCGAGCAAAGTGGTGTCGCATTGCACCAGCTGCCCGAGCCACTGAAGCGAAACCCGCATCGAACCATCGCAGCACAGGCGCGGATCTTAGGCAGAAAGCCATGGTCGGACCCGTTGCAGAGCCTGGCCGATCGGGGAGTAAGGTATCGGATTGTCATCATGCTTCGCTTTCGCGGCGCAACGTCCTTCCATGGCCAAAAACAAGGGCGTCCGGATCGTTGTCACTCTTGAGTGCACCGAATGCCGGTCCAACCCCGCCAAGCGGTCTCCTGGTGTGTCTCGGTACACAACCCAGAAGAACCGCCGCAACACCACCGAACGGCTGGAACTGAAGAAGTTCTGTCCCCATTGCAACAGCTCCACTGTCCACAAGGAGATCAAGTGAGGCTGTCCTACGAGGCTCCTTCTGTTCTCTGTTTCCGCTCCACTCCGTTCGTACCCGGCCCCTGATGTCCAGTTCCTTCTTCAAGAAGCGCCTTTCGCCGATCAAACCCGGCGACCCGATCGACTACAAAGACGTTGATCTACTGAAGAAATTCATCACCGAGCGAGGCAAGATCCTGCCGCGCCGTCTCACCGGCCTCACCGCCAAACAGCAGCGCGACCTCACTAACGCCGTCAAACGTGCTCGCATCGTCGCTCTGCTGCCCTTTGTGAATCCCGAAGGCTGATTTGCCCACCACGCCGGACCGCAGCGGAACCCGACAGGGGCTCCCCCGGCCCGGCGATCTGATCGGCCTGATCGATGGTGGGAACTCTCAGCTGGCTGTTTTGCAGCGGATTCACGGCAGCCGGGCCGATGTTCATGTCGGCCCCCGCGGCCGGATCCTCCGTCTCCCCCTGCGGCGGCTTGACTGGCTGGCCAGTCCGCCCGATCGAGACTCCGATCCGGCTTCCAGTCTGTTGAACAGCCCCTGGCGCCTTGACGCCACAAGGCTGGCTGCCGCCCTTCCGGCCCGGCGCGAGCTTGGCGCCGCCTGGATGTTGCTGAACGAGCAGGCCCCGGCACCGCTCAGCCTCCACGAATTTGGCTCCCTGGTCGGCAACGGTGAGGACCCTGCCCAGCGGGCCGCCCTCTGGCTGTGGCTGCACGGTGACCAGACTCTGTTCCAGTGGCGCCAGGGTGTCCTGGTTCCCCTGGCCCTCCCAGAGGTCAGGAGGTTGCGTCTCGAGCGCCGTCGCCGTGATCGCGAAGCAGCCGCACGACAACGCTGGATCACGTTGCTGCGCAACCGCCAGCCTCTGCTGGAGAGCGCAACCCTCTGCGAGGCCCAGCTCCACGACCTGGCTCTCCTGCGCGACTGGGCCGGCGGGGAGAGCCACGAACCCCTGCCCGAAGCGTTGCAGCAGGCGCTCCAACAGGCCCGCTGCACTATCGAGCCCGGAGCGGTCCGCCATCTGCTGGCGGATCTGGGCCAGTGGCCCCGCCACCATCTGCCATCCCTGCAGGGATCCTGCTGGCAGCTCGGGTTTTGCGAAGAACTGCTCGGCGAAGCCGAACGACTGCTGGTTGAGGCGGATCGCCCCCAGCCCGGTGATGCCGATCGTCTCGATCTCACCGGGCTGCACACCGTCACGATCGACGATGACGACACGGACGATATCGACGACGGTCTCTCGCT
>JBIIJS010000071.1:0-12089 GCA_044233605.1 Cyanobium sp.
CGATTCTGCGCGAACTGCATCGCGCCGGTGAGCTGGGCCTTGTCACCCGCGTCAGCGAGGAGAAAGCCGCCGCCGTACAGCAGGAGCTGGCCCTCCTGGAAAAGGCCGCAGCCGGCCCACCGATGCAGCTGCAGCACCACCGTGAGGCCCGCTGCCTGGTGACGCCACAGCCACCCGCCGCAGATCCGACCCTCGGTCGGGTGGCGGTGCTGGGCGGCGGCAGCAGCGACCTGCCAGTGGCCGCTGAGGCCAGCCTTGCCCTGGCCTGCCACGGCGTCGCCAGCGAGCTTGTGCTCGATGTCGGCGTGGCGGGCCTGCACCGGTTGCTCGAGCAGCTCGACCAGCTGCGCCGAGCCCGGGTGCTGATCGCCTGTGCCGGTATGGAGGGTGCTTTGCCTACGGTATTGGCCGGCCTGCTGCCCCAGCCAGTGATCGGCGTGCCGGTGGCGGTGGGTTACGGCGTCAGTGCCGGCGGCATGGCAGCCCTGCACGGCATGCTCGCCAGCTGCGCCCCCGGCCTCACGGTGGTGAACATCGACAATGGCTATGGGGCCGCCATGGCGGCCCTGCGCATCCTCAACGGCCAGCGCGACGCCCTCAGAGGTGCTGAAGCTGTGGATAGGCGGTGAGCAGATCCTCAGTGCTGAGCACCTCTCCGGCTCCTTCCGGCTGCCAGATCACCTCCAGGGCGAGCAGATCCTCAGCACTCACGGAACCGAGCATCTGCAGCGACTCGCGCAGGTCCTCAGCGCTGGCCGAGCCCTTCAGCCTGACCGGGCGACGGCTGGCCACCAGCAGGGTGACGGCGATGTAGTCGCTGGTGGCGTCGCTGGCGCCCACAGCCTGGGCACCGGCTGCCTCATTGAAACGCTGCCCCGCCACGTTGGTGGTTAGCTCGCGTTGAAGCTTGCTGCGCTCCTGTACCGAGAGTCGGTTGAAAGTGGACTCGGCGCTGGCGAACGGAACCTGACCCTCCTCGCTGTTGGCATACACCCACAGATCGGGATTGCGCAGCAGCGACAGGCTGGTTTCTTGCAGAACCCTCTGCAGACCCTCACTGCTACCGGTATCGGCGCTTGCGGCCATGCGACGCAGGTCGGCCTGGAGCTCTCGGGCGGAGGCGAGCATTCCCACCTGGAGCTGGGCAATAGAGACCGGTGGGTCGCTGGAGTTGTAAGGGGAGCCGTTGGAACCGCCGGCGGAGGGGAGGGCGGCACCGCCACCCCGGAAGGCATTCACGAGAAGACCTGCCACTGCCATCAGCACCAGCAGGCCGAACAGTCCGCCGCCGAAACCGAAGAACGGCACGATGAACGGGAAGCCGATGCCGCCTCCGCGGTAGTAACCACCGCCGCCGTAATAACCACCGCCACCTCGGTAGCCGCCGGGGGCGCCGCGAAAACCGCCGCCACCGCCGTAGCCGCGGGGAATACTCGGAGCCGAACGGAAGCTGCCGCCACCGATGCGACCGCCGCTGGCCGCATCGGCCGGGTGAGGCAGGCTGAGCAGAAGGCTGCTCACCAGCACGGGCACCGCCAACAGGCTGGCCAGGCGCCGCAGCATTCGGGGGGACATCGAGCCTGGAAACAAGGTGACAGAAATCTAGGAACCGCCCCCCACGATGGTGACTACCTCCAGCGCATCGGATTCCACCACCGGCTGCGCCGCCCACTCGGCCCGGGGCAGGATCGCACCGTTGAACTCCACCACCACCAGCTCCGGCCGGTACCCCAGCTCCACCAGCACCTGCGGCAGGCTCAACCCCGCCGGGCAGGCGCGCAACTCCCCATTCACCTGAATCGTGATCACGCTGCCACGCTCCCGCTCTTCAGCAGGTCGAGCAGTTCGGCAGTGGCGGCGCCGGGATCGGCCGCCGCAGTGATCGCCCGCACCACCGCCACACGCCGGGCGCCTGCCGCCAGCACCACCGCGAGGTTGGTGGCGTCGATGCCGCCGATCGCGAAAAAGGGAATCGGTGCCTCAGCAGCGGCCGCCGCCACGTAGGCCAGACCCACCGGCTCGCGGCCAGGCTTGGTGGGCGTGGCATTCACAGGCCCCACTCCCAGGTAGTCGCAACCCTCCGCGACTGCGCGCCGTAACTGCTCGATCGCATGGGTACTTCGACCGATCAACCGCTCGGGCCCAAGGAGGCGGCGGGCGACCGCCACCGGCAGGTCTTCCTGGCCGAGATGGACGCCGTCGGCGTCGACAGCCAGGGCCAGATCAATGCGGTCGTTCACCAGGAACAGGGCGTCGTGGCGGGCGCAGAGCTCGCGAAGACGCTGAGCCTGCTCGATCCGGCGCCGGTCGTCGAGGCCGCCGCCCTCCTTGGCCCTGTACTGCACCAGGCGCACTCCGGCCGCCAGAGCATGCTCCACCACCCGTTCCAAGTGCGGCACCGGAGAGGAGACCAGATAGAGACGACATGCCTCGAGCCGGCGCCGCAGATCCTGGCCACGACCGGAGCTGTGCTCAGGGCCCCCATGCAGGGGATCAAGGCCGGCACGCAATAGGTCGACCTCCAGGTCGTAGATGGCGTAGCGGATCACCGCCGCCTCGGCGGCCAGCTCCGGATCGACGCCGCGGCCGAACTCTTCGAGCACCCGCAGCGCCTCCTGCACCCGGGCGGCGTTGGCGGCCAGCACCTGCCCCGGCTCCCGGCGGGTGACCTGGGCGGGATGGGCCATCCCAGCCGCCCCGTCGCCGGCGGTGTGGCGGGCCAGCTTGTAGCGGTCGAGGTGGAGCAGGCCGAGCCGCTGGCGCAGGTCCTTGCAGCGTGCCACCAGGTCGGATCGCTCCAGAGCGAAGCGGGCCCAGTCCTCCAGCACCCGCAGGCCTTCGCGGGCCCGATCGAGATTGGCATCGAGCAGCCGCTCCACGGCAGGGGCCCCAGCGCGCGTCACGGGTGCAGCGATGTCAGCGTCCTGTGCAGAGGCGGCCTCGAAGGATCCCATCGGCGTTGGAACCGCCGCCGGACTTTCGGATGCAATGTCCGATGGCATTTCGGATGGCATGTTGGATGGAACCCCCAACGGGATCAACGGCGTAGAGCTCACGGCGGGGAAGGGGAGCTTCGGAAGGGGGGTTTCTTCCTGTCTAGGCGGGCATAGCCACGGAAAGCGCTGGCCGGGGGAGGAAATCACCCTGCAGCGCGGCGGCCTAAAGTCAGTTTCCGTCCAGAAGCCTGATGGCCGATCCACCAACCAGGCCCGATCCGGGCGCTTCCGACAATCCCATGCTGGTGCTGGTTTCCGGCATTTTGCTGTTGGGTGGCATTGCCATGTTCATCGGCTGGGGCCTCACCCACGCCTACGCAGGAGCCTGATCTACCCGGTAGCCCCCTACCTTGTCGCCGGAGTGGTCAGGAGCTGGCGAGCCTGGGCGGCGTCAGCGGCGATCTGGGCGCTGAGGGCCTCGAGTCGGTCGAAGCGCTGCTGGCGGCGCAGCAGCCGGGTGGGCTCCACCAGCAAGCGGCGGCCCGCCAGCTCGATCGTGCGATCGAGCAGGTGGACCTCCACCGCAGAAGGGGCGAGCGGATCGACGGTGGGCTGCGGACCAAGGTTCATCACAGCTGCCATCGCAACGTCATCTGCAATCACCTCCCCCGGATTGTCGGCTGGCGTCTCCACCAGCCAGGCGCGAGCCGCGTACACCCCCTCCAGAGGGAGGAACTTTCGGCCATCCACCTGCAGGTTGGCGGTGGGCCAGCCCAGCCCACGGCCCAGTCCGCGGCCAGGCACCACCTGGCCTGCAAAGCGGTACGGACGCTCCAGCAGCCGTGCCGCCTCGACCGGATCGCCAGCCGCCAGGGCCGAGCGGATGCGGCTGCTGCTCATTCGCTCCCCCCCGTCGCCCAGCATCGGCACCACGGTCACGTTGATGCCGTATTCAGCGCCAAGCTGCACCAGATCGGCGACGCCGCCCATACGCCCCACCCCGAAGCGGAAGTTCTCACCCACAGCCACGCGGCGGGCCTGAAGCTGCTCCAGCAGCACCCGGGCGACGAACTCGTCGGGCCGCAGGGATGCCAGGGCGGCATCGAAGGGCAGCAGCACCAGCTGGCGGATGCCCAGCGGTTCGAGCAGCTCCAGCTTTTCCTCCGGCAGATCCAGCCGTAGCCGCGTCTCCCCGTAAAGCAACTCGCGCGGATGGGGCCAGAAGCTCACCACCGTCGGCACGGAGCCATCGGTTGCGGGGGGCTTGGCGATGGCGGCGATCACGCGCCGGTGGCCGCGGTGCAGGCCATCGAAACTGCCTAGCGCGATCGCGGTGGGACGCAGGGCGTCGCTGGGACCGTGCAGCGGGATCAAAGCCTGAGATACGCGCGCGCTCGCCAGCGTGATCCTCCCATGGCAAGTTTGGTGGGCCATCCCGGTGCTCCATGGCCGATCCCCTCGACCTGCAGCGCGTCGCCTTCGCCCTGCGCCGCATGGGCTGGGCGCGCTTCTGGATCCAGATGGCCCTCGCCGTGGTGGTGATGGGGGTTCTGATTTTCAACAACATCGGCGGCCAGATCGCTGCCCGGGCCGACAAGGCCCTCGGCCTGGGCCCTGGGCTGTCGTTCACAACGCTCTCCTTCTTCGTTCTCCTCTGGAGCCTCTGGCAGAGCTGGCTGGTGGTGCGCTGCGGCCGGGCCCTGGCCAGTCCGGTGAGGCCCGGCCGAGGGGAGACGGCGCGGCTGCTCAAACGTGGCATCCTCGGCGACCTGGTGGGCCTCACTCTCGCGGCCGTCGGCTACCAGGCCCTGGCCGGCAGCCTGTTTGTGCAGGCTTCGATGCAGGCCGGCTTCGCCTTCGGCGGGGCCATGACCACCCCCGGCGGGCGCATCACCAACTACCCGATCACCTCCCTGGAGATGCTCAGCGTGCTGAGCAACACCCAGGTGCTGTTCGCCCATCTGATCGGTGTGGGCCTGAGCCTCTGGCTGCTGCAGCGCATCTACCGCAGGGCCTGACGCACCCATATTCAGCCGGTCAGTTCTTCAGGTGCAGGCAGGCGATTGAGCTGGCCGCGCCAGAACAGTTCCGGCTGCAGCGGCACCAGGGCCGGCCTGCCCTCGCGGATACTGGCTACGTCGGTGGGCCAGTCCGCGGGTTGCTCGAGAGCCGATTCGAGCTCGTCGACCACCTCGCCCGCCAACCAGTAATAGGTGCGGCCGCGGGGATCAACGCGACTGTCGAACTGGTCGGTGTAGCGGCGTACTGCGGTGCGGCACCAGCGCAGGGTGCCGATCCGCTCCGCCGGTAGTGGGGGAACGTTGAGGTTGAGCAGCAGGCCCGGCGGCCAGCCGACGGCCAGCATCCTCTCGGCCACCTCGAGGGCCAGGGAGGCGGCCGGACCGAACTCGCGCCACTGGAAGTCGGCGCTGCTCACGGCCAGGGCCGGCAACCCCTCGATCGTGCCCTCCATCGCCGCGGCGACGGTGCCGGAATAAAGCACGTCGGTGCCGAGGTTGGGGCCGTGGTTGATGCCGGAGAGCACCAGGTCGGGGGGCTCCTCCAGCAGTCGGAACAGAGCGAGCTTGACGCAGTCGGACGGGTTGCCACTGCAGGCCCAGGCCGTGACTCCCGGGGCGAACAGCTCATCGGCCCGTTCGGCCCGCAACGGCGTCTGCAGAGTGAGGCCATGGCCGGTGGCCGAGCGCTCCTGATCCGGACAGACCACCGTGACTTGGTGACCGCGGCTGGCCGCCGCGGCCGCCAGGGCCTGGATGCCGCCGGCGAACACCCCGTCGTCATTGCTGATCAGGATGCGGAGGGAATCCATCGGCGGCGCGGACCAGTCGATCCGAACGCTACGCGGCCCAGCAACAGCCACTGCCTACAGTCAAGTCCCGCCGCCTGCACCTGCCCCCGTGAGCGCCACCGTCAGCCTGCAGCAGCTCACCGACCAACTGGCGGGCCTCGAGGCCGATGCCGCCGCGGCGATCGCCGCGGCCCCCGACGCCGCGGCCCTTGAGGAGCTGCGGGTGGGCCTGCTGGGCAAGAAGGGCCGCCTCTCGGTGGTGCTCGGTGCCATGGGCCGCCTGCCAGGGGAGGAGCGCCCCGTGGTGGGCCAGCGCGCCAACGTGCTCAAGCAGCAGCTGCAGAACCTGCTCGCCGAGCGGCTGGCGGCCGTGCGCGGCGCGGCCATGCAGGAGCGGCTGGAGCGCGAACGGATCGACGTCACCGCCCCGCCGAGCTATGTGCCACCGGGGCACCGCCACCCGCTGATTGCCACGATCGAGGAGATCGTTGACATCTTCGCGGGGCTCGGCTACCGGGTCTCTGAGGGGCCCGAGATCGAAAGCGACCATTACAACTTCACCGCCCTCAACATCCCGCCGCACCATCCGGCGCGGGACATGCAGGACACCTTCTATCTGGCCCCCGGCGCCGACGGTGGCGAGCGGCTGCTGCGCACCCACACCTCGCCGGTGCAGATCCGCCATCTGGAGCAGAACCCACCACCGGTGCGGGTGGTGGCTCCGGGGCGGGTGTTCCGCCGAGACGCCGTTGATGCCACCCATTCGCCGGTGTTTCACCAGGTGGAGGTGCTGGCCCTCGATGAGGGGCTCGACTTCAGCCATCTGCGCGGCACGGTGATGGCCTTCCTGAAGCAGTTCTTCGGCGACCTGCCTGTGCGGTTCCGGGCCAGCTACTTCCCCTTCACCGAGCCGTCCGCCGAGGTGGATGTGCAGTGGCGCGGTCGCTGGCTGGAGGTGATGGGCTGCGGCATGGTGGATCCAGCGGTGCTGGAGGGACTGGGGCTCGACCCGCAGCGCTGGAGCGGCTTCGCCGCCGGACTAGGCGTGGAGCGCTTCTGCATGGTGCGCCACGGCATCGACGACATCCGCCGCTTGTACACCACCGACCTGCGCTTCCTCGAGCAGTTCTGATCGTCCCAGGCAGCCCCCTGCTGAACCGTGCCCATAAACTCGTGGACTCACCCCGCCCGCGATCGGTGCCCCGTGTCGGACTGATCGTCAACGACGGCAAAGAGCTGGCCCTGGCCACCGCCGACGCCATCGAGGGCCGGCTGGCGGCGGCTGGCCTGGAAGTGGTGCGGGTGAGCAGTGCCGGCGGCGTGGTGGGGTTCGCCAACCCTGACCAGCACCTACGGGCCAAGGGTTACGCCGCCTGCGTGCCGCCGGTCTTCGATGCCGGCATGGCCATGGCTCTCGTGCTCGGTGGCGACGGCACCGTGCTCTCCGCCGCCCGCCAGACGGCGCCCATCGGCTTGCCGATCCTCACAATCAACACCGGGCACCTGGGCTTCCTGGCGGAGGCCTACCTGCGCGACCTCGACCGGGCCCTTGAGCAGGTGGTGGCCGGCCAGTGGACGGTGGAGGAGCGCACCATGCTGGTGGTGAGCGTGATGCGCGGCGACCAGCGGCGCTGGGAGGTGCTCTGCCTCAACGAAATGGCGCTGCACCGTGAGCCGCTGACGAGCATGTGCCACTTCGAAATCGCGATCGGCCGTCACGCCCCGGTCGACATCGCCGCCGACGGAGTCATCCTATCGAGTCCCACCGGTTCCACCGCCTACGCCCTCAGCGCCGGGGGGCCGGTGATCTCTCCCGACTGCCCGGTACTGCAGCTCACGCCGATCGCCGCCCATTCGCTGGCCTCGCGCGCCCTGGTGTTCAGCGACCGGGAGCCGGTGACGGTGTTTCCGGCCACACCGGAGCGGCTGATGATGGTGGTGGATGGCAGCGCCGGCTGTTACATCTGGCCCGAGGACCGGGTGCTGATCCGCCGCAGCGAGCACCCGGCCCGCTTTGTGCGGCTTGCCGATCACGAGTTCTTCCAGGTGCTGCGCAACAAGCTGGGCTGGGGCCTGCCCCATGTGGCCAAGCCAGCCGGCAACGGATTCAGTGGGGCTTTGGCATGAACCATCCCGAGGGCGCCCGGGTGCTGCTGGTGGGAGAGGCGGCCGAGGCCCTGGCGCCGCGGCTGGCGGTGTCGGGCCACCAGCCCCTGGGGGAATCCCAGCATGAGTCTCCCGAGGCTGTGCCTCCTGAGGCCGTTCTGCTCTCGCCTGGCAGTGAGGACCGCCTTGAGGAACTTCGCCGGCGCTGGGGGGCGGTGCCGATGCTGCTCGGCCTCGGCAGCGACACGTTCGAGGGGCGGATCCACTGCCTGACCAGCGGCGCCGACGACTTCTGGCTCACCGACCGCCCCCCCAGCGACCTGCTCACCCGCCTGCGCCTGCATCTGGCCATGGCCCGCCGTGCCACTCCGGAGCCGGCAGCGGAGCAGCTGTTGCGGCTGGGCGACCTCGAGCTCGACCCGATCCGCCGCATCGCCTGGCGCGGCGGCCGCAACCTCAACCTCACCGCCCGCGAATACCAGCTGCTGCTGCTGCTGCTGCGGGAACGGGACACGGTGCTGAACCGCGAGCGGATCCTGCGTGAGATCTGGGGTGATGCGGAGAGCGCCGGCAGCAACGTGATCGAGGTGTATGTGCGCTACCTGCGCCAGAAACTCGAGCAGGAGGATGGCCGGCGCCTGATCCACACCGTACGGGGCCAGGGCTACTGCCTGGCCGCGCGCTGGCCGCTGCCGTGAACACACCCTTCGGGACAGGCCTGCTGGCGATCGGCCTGCTGGCGAGCGCAGGGCCGCCCCAGTTTCTGCCGGCGAGCGCCCGCTGGTGCCTGCCTTCGGCACCCGCCGCGCCCAAGACCAGGGCTCGCTGCATCGAGCTGGAGGTGGCCGACACACCCCTGCGGCAGGCCTGGGGCATGCAGCTGCGCCCACCGCTTCCACCCTTGCGCGGCATGTGGTTTCCCTACCCGGTACCCACCCCTGCGCGCTTCTGGATGCACCGCACCCCCGAACCACTCGACATGCTGTTCGTGCGCAACGGCAGGGTGGTGCAGATCGAAACGAACGCCTCCCCCTGCCCGCGGCTTCCCTGCCCCAGCTACGGCAGCGACGAACCGGTGGACGGCGTGGTGGAGCTGGCCGGCGGCCAGGCGGCGGCCCTGGGCCTGCGCGTGGGCAGCCCGGTTCGGATCGAGGCGATCGAGCCGGCGGGCGCAGCCATCAGGGCGGCACCGCAGCCCTGATGAATGGGTGCGGAGCCATCGACCATTCACTCAGGCATCTCGAGGCAACACGGAAGGTCAGTGGATCGGGGCCCTGAAGATCACCCGGCCGGGACATTAGATACTGCCGCGGCTGGCCGGCGGCCGCTGAGCACCAGCACAGGATTGAGCGGCGCCAGGCGGGTTCCATCCGCCAGCGGCGCACCACGCCATGCCTGGTGCTGACTCACGGCCACGGCCCAGCCCGCCTGCTCCAGCAGGGGGCGCAGCTCGGCCAGGCCCTCCAGCGTGGCGAGGGGCAGGACCACCAGCCCGCCGGGCCGCAGGCGCTGCAGCACCGCCGAAAGCAGCGCCGCCCGCCCGCGGCCGCCGCCGCCGATCAGCACCCGGTCGGGATCAGGCAGGGCCGCCAGTGCCTCGGGCGCCCGGCCCTCCACCACCCCCGCCGGGCTCACGCCCAGCCGGGCGGCATTGGCATCGATCAGAGCCTTCGCGCCAGCCCGGCGCTCCACGGCCCAGAGCGACAGCTGCGGGCGCAGCCGCAGCGCCTCCAGCCCGATCGTGCCCACGCCGGCACCGATGTCCCAGAGGACACCGCTGGGCGGCAGGTCGAGATCGGCCAGCAGCTGGATGCGCACCTCCCGCTTGGTCATCAGGCCCGGATGGTCGCCGTGCTGCAACCAGAGGCCGTCGTCGAGGCCGAACAGGGGCAGACAGGACGGATCGGGGGGCGGCGGCTGTTCCGCAATCAGCAGCACCAGATGCAAGGGGTCGAGGTCAACGGGCAGCCGGGCCTGGGGGGCCAGCCGCTGCACCCGCTCAGCGGAGTGACCCAGGCGCTCGCATAGCCACAGGGCGTAGGCGGCCTCCAGTCCGGAGACCCGCAGGATCGTGCGCACCTCAGCGGCGCCACCGCGCCCCGGGTCGGTGAGCACCGCCAGGGCGGCGGGGCGCTGCTGCAAGGCCACTGCCAGAGGTTCGGGATCGCGGCCGTGCAGGCTGATCCAGCTGGCGTCCTGCCAGGGCCGGCCGATCCGGGCGAAGGCCAGCTGCATGGAACTGGGAGCGGGATGGAAGCGCAGCCGCTCCGCGCCGAGATGCTGCAGCAGCAGCCGGCCGATACCGAACCAGAGCGGGTCGCCACTGGCCAGCAGCACGGCCGGCCGTCCCAGTGCCAGGGCCTGCTCCAGCGGCCGAAAGATCCGCTCGGGCCTGTCGCTTGCCAGCAGCTCCGGGCAGGATTGCCCCGCCGGGATGCGGCCGACCGCCTGCTCCTGCTGCCACCACGGCGCCACCTCCAGCAGCAACCGCTGCGGAGCCAGCAGCAGCTCGGCGGACCGCACCAAGGCCTGGCAGGGCGCGCTCAGGGCGGCCAGGCCACCGGCATCGGTGCCAATCACCGCCAGCGCGGCGTGCTTCGTGCTGGCCAGGGTGGTCTCGCCGCTGCGGCCATGATGCCTTTCCATTGATGAGCCTTACCATGCGATCCCTGCAGCTCTGGAGCATGGGCAGCACCCTGGAGCTCCCGGATCCTCTTTTCGCTCAGCTGACGCAGAGGTCAGCCAGTGCGCCTGTCATCCTCAAGCAGCCTCTGCGAACCCTCGAGGAACAAGGGCTCGGCAATGCCGGCCTGTTCGCACTGTTCGACGCATGAACCACTTCGCCGCTCAGTACTGGGAACGGCAGGCCGCTGAACAGGTGCTGTTCAGCACCGTGATGGCTCTGGCCGAGGTGCAGCTCGAAGGCTGGGAGGTTTTTCAAGTACCACTGCGAGGTGGTGCTTGGCTGTCTCGCCTCTGCACCGATGTCTATCTGGCGGCATTGGCGATTACCAATGGCTGGCGTCAGAGAAGTTTCGATCGAAATTTCGGACGGCTTACTGCCCCGCAGAGGCTCCCCTTGCCCTGACCGATCCCCCCGCCATGAGCGACCGTCGCCAACGCATCCACGAGCTGGTGCTGGCCCTGCTGGCCCAGCAAAACGATCTTGAGCTGCTCGACGGCAACAGCAACGGCCTGCCCAGCGCCGACCCGGGCGGCTGGATCGAGCGCAACCGCCGTGTCGTGCAGCGCTACCAGGCCCTGGTGCGCTCGGCGGTGACGCTCGACGCCGTAATTGACCAGGAAAGCAACAGCGGCTCTTTCTCCATCACATCCCCAGAGGAAGCGAAGCGAAAAACCGACCACCATGAGCCCCCAATAACAGGAGAAAAGCCTTAACATTCAACCCCATCCACGAACTCCTCAAATATCAGATCTGTCGCCGGAGACCGAGCCGTCGAATTTCCCGAGAAAGCCAGAAAACCGCTCGTAAATACTGGTTGCACCAAGATTGGTCAGATGATTTCCATCGCTATAAATCATATCCCCACCACGATGGGTGCTACAGGAAGCAGAACTACGGGGGCAAATACTGTCAAATGGCTCGAA
Organism: Cyanobium sp.; assembly: GCA_044233605.1. Lineage (GTDB taxonomy): Bacteria > Cyanobacteriota > Cyanobacteriia > PCC-6307 > Cyanobiaceae > Cyanobium. The sequence goes on from JBIIJS010000071.1 coordinate 11,461, forward strand.
TAATGAAACGTGATCAAGGCGAGATGCTAAAGCCCTGAGAAAATCGTTTAATCTCGCATTTTCACGCTCAAACTTACTCCGCTGTCTCAACATTGGCCTGCAAACAGAATCAATACTCCATGCAGGCCTGAACCATTCAATATTACACATTGAGAGAGGAATATTCACTGTCCGCTCCTCGAAAGTTGGAATCGGGCCAAACAAAATCACGCCTGCCCCACGCTTATGTGCAAGGGCAGCAAATCGTTCAACGCCAACTGCATAGGAAGCTTCCGCTGATTTACGGTCAACTTCTGAGAGACTGGCAAAGTGCCCAGGAAGATTCGACACAAGAACAATCTGATCTCCAGCCCGTAAGTTACCGGAGAAGAATGATACAGACGATTCAAAGTGCGAACCGCACAAGCGATATCGCTCAGCCTGATGTGCATTAGAGCTGCGAGGTTCAAAATAAGGCGAGGGACAACCCCCACGAGCTTGAAAAGCAATATTCCAGCGACCATCGGCAAGAACAGATTTACCAATAGGAATCAATGCATGAGCATGACTATCACCCTCAAAATACAAAGTTGGACGTTTAGCGTTGATTTTGATAAGGCAAAGCTCAGTAGTCAAAGACCGCCGCAATG
>JBIIJS010000099.1:0-9776 GCA_044233605.1 Cyanobium sp.
ACGACCAGTACCTTTCTGGCGCCCTGGGCATGTATCTCACCTACATCAACCTCTTCATCTTTATCCTGCGCCTGATCATCGCCCTGCAGGGCGGTGGCCGCCGCGACTGAGCCAGCGTGCGCGTACTCGTCACCGGCGGAGCCGGCTACATCGGCAGCCATACAGTCCGTGCCCTCACCAGGGCGGGCCACCAGGTGGTGGTGCTTGACAACCTCGTCTACGGCCATCGCGACCTGGTGTCCGATGTGCTGAAGGTGCCCCTGGTGGAAGGCCAGATAGGCAACCTCACCCTTCTCGATCAGGTGCTGGTCGGCTCCCACCCTGCCGTGGCCGGTACCCCGCTCGAAGGGCGGCCGATCGAGGCGGTATTGCATTTCGCCGCCTACGCCTACGTGGGCGAGTCGGTGAGTGATCCTGCGAAGTATTACCGCAACAACCTCGGCGACACCCTCGCCTTGCTTGAGGCCCTGATTGCCGCTCCCACACCCATCCCGATCGTCTTCTCCTCCACTTGCGCCAGCTACGGCATACCGCAGCAGGTTCCCATCACCGAAGACCATCCGCAGGCGCCGATCAACCCCTATGGCCGCAGCAAGTGGATGGTGGAACAGCTGCTGATCGACTTCGCCGCCGCCTACGGGCTGCCAAGTGTGATCTTCCGCTACTTCAACGCCGCTGGCGCCGATCCAGACGGCGACCTCGGTGAAGACCACAACCCGGAGACTCATCTGATCCCGCGGCTGCTCGATGCGATGGGAGGTCGCGAGCCCTACCTGCAGATCTTCGGGGACGACTACCCCACCCCCGACGGCACCTGCATCCGCGACTACATCCACGTGAGCGACCTGGCCGATGCCCACGTGCTCGGCCTCGAGCGACTGCTGCGCCTGCGTGAACACCAGCAGAAGATCAGCACACCGCTGATTTACAACCTTGGCAACGGCACCGGCTACTCGGTACAACAGGTGATCGAAACCGCCAAGGCCGTCACCGGTCGCGGCCTGCTGGCCCACGTCGCGCCGCGCCGCCCCGGCGATCCGGCCCAACTGGTGGCCGGTGCCAAAAAAGCCCACAGCGAGCTTGGCTGGCGCCCCCGCTACCCCGATCTCACCACGATCATCGAGCACGCCTGGCGCTGGCACCAGAGACGCCACCAGTAGGCCAGGGCCGCGCCATCGGTTCTCCGATGAACACCCCCTGATCGGGCATCGCCACGCTCCGCCAGTAAGCCTCGAGCAGAGTGTCGCCACGCCGGTAGTAGGCCAGCACCAGGCCCGGATCGGGAAATTTGGCTCGGATGTTGCACGGTTCCACCACGGTGCCGTAGCTACCGGTGGCGCCCGCCTCCAGCCAGCGCAGGGCGCTCATCTGGCCGCTGTCGCCGCTGAGCCGGCCGCCGTAGGAGGTGAGGTGATCGGCCACCGCCCCGGGCCGATAGGTATTCGTGGTGATGTCGGGCACCACTGCCAGGCCGGTGAAGTAGGCCATCACATCGCCAGCGCCGCGCAGGCTATCGCCCCGCACGATGCTCACACGGAAGCCCGGACCGGCCGCCGCCACTACCTCGCCGTAGCCGGCGGCGCGCACGTTGCGAGACTGATCGTTGGTGCTCAGCAGATAGGCAGTGCCGGGCGGCGCCGTGTCATCGGCGGCGAGGCCGCGGCCGATCAGCAGCCGCGCCTGCTCGAGATCAGCGGCCGCCAGCAGCATGCTCGGCCGCAGCCGCAGTTCGTCCCAGGGACGCCGCACCTCGCCGCGGGCGTGATACGGGCTCAGCCGAGTGGCCCGGCAGGTGCGGGCGCAGCCGCCCTGATCCAAGCCCAGCGTCACCGCCGCCGTGATCGACTGACAGCCAACCCGCCATGGCTCGCGCCAGGCCAGGGCGTAGGCCTGAACATGGGCGGGAGTGCGCCGCCGCAGCTCCTCCTCCAGCCGCCGGAACTGTGCCGGCACCAGTTCCGCCTCACCCACCGGCAACCGCACCCGCAGCACCTGGGCCGCCGGGATGCGCCGCTGCCGCACATAAAGCCGCCCGATCGCCTCGCTGAGCGGATCATCAGCATTAATCACCAGCGCCAGATGGCGCCGGTCGAGCGGCCCGCCACGCGGATCATCGGCCACACCCATCCCGGCCGGCGGCAGGCGTCCGTCGGCGGACAGGCAGAGCATGAGGCCCGTTCCCAGCAGAACAGACCTGCACCAGATGGCTACGGCAGTGGCGGACAGAGGCGGGAGCAATGAATCCCCAATCCTCGCGCCCGCAGGCGGTGAGACCATGGATCAACGTCGTGATCAGAACGGACGAGACCTTGAGCGCCTGATTGCCGGCTGCAGCCCAGCGCTGCAGCCGAAGCAGCAAGTGGCTATAAAATTAATCCAGAATCAGCCACCCGCAGGCTAGATCCTTACCATTACCTGATGGCAATTGTTCATCCATTATCTTTCCAGAACGGCCGGTGCTTCCTTGGGCAAAGTGGTCTGGCAATCCAGCCGCGAAGGGGCTGTGCACAGAAGAATTCTCGAATGCCTGACAGGTCCGGTTCCGCTTCGACTTTGTGCACCTTTTGCCCGATCGGTTGATCTTCTTCTGCGCGATGCCCTGCAGCGACACTGAAAACGATTCCCATTTTCGGTGCTGTCGTCGCTACGGCCTCCTCCCCGTCCCCATGGGCCACCGAGACCCGCCGATACCTTGGGCCACTACAGACACCGAACCACTCTCATGGCCTGAACAGGGCTTACACCTTAAGTTTGTTAATTATTTCGGCAGATGCAAATCATATGAAGGCTAGGCTGTCTCGATTGTTGGGTATACATGCCCTGCCCCAGCGATTGTATTGGCGTAGCTTGAGAAGCAGAATTACTCGTCTCACAATAGTATCACAGTTCTTTCCACCAGACTTCGCAGCTACAGGACAGTTCGTCGACGACTTATCTCACCGGCTGGCGGAGCGCGGCCTACAGATTCTTATTCTCAGCGGCCAGCCTGGCTACGCCTATCACGCCGACAGGGCTGAACGCATTGAATTCCAACCGAACCGCTGCATCCGCCGTACCTCAGTGTCAAGATTCTGGCCGGATCGTATCCGAGGTCGCGTCGTCAATAGCCTTCTTTTTTGCCTTCGCACCTTCGTGCGGCTGCTGCGACAGGCCCGTCGCGGTGACCTCCTGCTGTTCACCACCGAACCGGCCTACCTGCCAGTGGTGGGCTGGATCATTCATCTTCTCACCCGTGCCCCATACGTTGTTCTGATTTACGATCTCTATCCCGATATTGCCGTTTCTCTTGATGTTGTAGCCGCCGATCATCCAATGGCAAAAATGTGGTTTTGGCTTCATCAGCGCACCTTTCGAGCTGCGCAAGAGTTGATCGTACTCAGCGATACGATGAAGCAACACTTGCGCGACCAATACAAGGATGTCCTGACGCCTATCACCATCATTTCAAACTGGGCTGATCCAAATCAAATCAAGCCCGTTCTTCCCTCAGACAACTGGTTCATAAAGCGTCACAATCTTGCGTCATCCTTCACCGTTCTCTACGCAGGCAACCAGGGACGCTGTCATGATCTCGACACCCTGATCGATGCGGCTGAACAGCTGCGCAATCACCCGCGAATCCGTTTTCTATTGGTTGGATCCGGCTACCAGAACCGCTTCTTGAAAGCGAGGGTGTGCGAAGCAGGGCTCACCAATGTCACCTTCCTCCCCTATCAGGATGCCGATGCGCTGCCGGCGATGCTGGCTGCCGCCGATCTAGCCGTGGTCAGCCTGCTGGCCAAAGCCGAGGGTCAGGTTGCACCCAGCAAACTCTATGGGCATCTGGCTGCCGGCAGCCCTCTGGCGGTGATCTGCTCGGAGCGCTCCTACCTACGCGCTGAGATCGACCGAGCCAAGTGCGGGCGCAGCTTCGCCAGCGGCGAACATACGGCTCTGGCCGAGTGGATCCGGCAACTGGCTGCCGATCCTGCGCTCTGTCGTCAGCTTGGCGCCGCCGCCCGAAGCCATCTGATTGCTCATGCCTCCCCCGAGCACGCGGTTCAGGCCTATGCCGAGGTGTTGGCCCGGCATCTCCCCCTCAGTCAAAAGGAATATGCTCCACCCCTTCGAGCGAATGCGATTCCGCTGCCTAGGCCATGAAGTCTCCCTCTCAATGGCTGGAACCCTGGCTCCAGGGGGATCATCTATTGCGAAAAGCTGCCAGTCAGCTGCCGCCCCCCACGCCCCGCAACCTCTGGCTGCTCCTTGCCGCCGCCGTGGCCTGCCAGAGCGTGGCCGTGTTTACCAGCAGTCAGGACGCCCACATCGCCGTCTATGCCCTGCTCGTGTGGGGCGGCGCCCTCATCTGCATGGAAGATCAACTCGAGTGCATCGAGCCGCATCCGTCCCGCACCGGCTTGTTGCTTGGCAGCCTGGTGCTGCTGTGGGTGCTGGCCCGCACGGCACGCATCCTCTATTGGGACGGCATCCTTTTCTTGCTGGCTCCTCTGGCCGGCTTGGCACTTGCCTTGTTGATCCTGCCTCCACGCCGCCTCGGCCAGCTTCGTGAAACCCTTCTCTGCCTCTGGATGCTGCCGGCCTTCGCCGCCCTGATGCGGCTGATGCCTGAAGAGCCCCTGAGCCTGCTCACCGCCCGCCTCTCGGGTTTCTGGCTCGGTATCCTCGGCCTTGACACCCTTGTGAATGGCCGCAGCGTGATCGTGCCCGGCGGCGGTGTCACCGTGCTGGGTGCCTGCAATGGGCTCGACATGATCGCTCAGATCGTGTGCGTCGGTCTGATCTTCCTGATGGCCTTTCCGATCCGGTCCAACCTCAGCCGCCTGCTGGTGCTATTGGCGGCTCCGCTGATCGGCCTGCTCGCCAACACTGTGCGGATCGCCCTGCTGGCCCTGATCACCACCACAGGCCAGGGCAAAGGGGCCATGTGGTTTGAGTTTTTCCACAAAGAGATGGGCTCGCTGGTGTTCTCGGGTGTGGCAGTGTTTTTGTTCGGCATGGTCTACATGCGCCTGCTCGAGCGAGAACTTCCCCCCCTTCCCCCCGGCCAGGCATGAGCTCCACTGCGATCAACCCAGCCCATCGGCGTCCCTCACCGCTGCAGCTGTGGCTCGGCGTATTGGCCGGCCTAGCCAGCCTGGCGGCTCTGCAGGCCACGCTGCTACCCCCATGGCCCAAGGCCAGACCCCTGTCCGCCGCAGCCATCAGCGAAGCCCTGCGCCAAGCCAGCATCAGCGCCGAGCCCCTGGCATCCTCCGCCGATGCCAGCCTGGGCGAACGCAGCCATGAGCTTGCCACTTCAGCGCCCCTGGCCTGGCGGCTCAACGCGGGAGCAACAGGCCAAGCCGGGGCCGAGCTGAGCCTGATGCGGGGCACCGTGCGCAAGCGGGGCAACCTCCAGGCCGCCCTGATCGCCCGGGATCGAAAGAATCTGAAGTTGGAGCGGCGGCGGCTAGAGGCTGGCCCACCGCCCGTGGCCCGCGGCACGATCGCCGGCCGTGATGGACTCCACACCTGCTGGGTGGGCACCCCTGGTGCCGGAGGCGGTTACGGCGTCACCTCCGAGCAGCTTACATACCTGATCGACAGCCAGGCCCAGGGCCAGGGCCACACAGGCTCAGTCCTGCGGCTGATTGGCCTCAAGCCCAACCGTGATCACTCCTGCGTGCTGATCAGCCTGCGCAGCGGCAGCCCCGCACCTCTGCCAGCCGCCCTTCTGCCGTTGCTGCTGAACGCTCTGCCGGCCGCTCTTGCCAGTTCTTAGCACAGCATGCGTAACCCGACCCATCCCTTAGCCTTCGCCCAATTCGTCCCCACTCCATGCCCGAGGCCAGCAGTGAGTCGATCAGCGATACCGCTTGTTCCCGCTGCATAAGCATCCTTGAGGACATGAACAGCCAGGTGCCGAGCCTAGCAGGCTACTTGCAGTCCTGGCTCGAACCGTCTGGCAAGTCGCTCAGCCTTTCCCTCTTTTGTTTCAACAAGGATCTCCAAAAGTTGATGCGACATTTCTGCAAGGGGAACTCCCGAAATCTCTGCATCCGCTGATGTTTAGGTTCCAACGCCTTCTGGGCCGCGGCCTGCGCAGGCTGGGGCCGGCCCCAGCCCCGGTAGTGCCACCCCCACTTCCCTACAACTGGATTCTCACCAATGAGCTGGCGATCGGGCCCATGCCCGGCGCCGGCGCCCACTGGCGCCAGTTGGAAGAGGCCGGATTCCGTAGCCGCTTCAGCTGCTGCTACCCAGAGGAGGAAACCCTCAGCCCGGCACCACCCCACTGGCGCAGCGAATTCCTCGCCTTGCCCGACCACCGCCAACAGGAACCCCTACAACCCGAACGCCTGCTCGCTGCCCTCGACATCGCCGAAGCCCTGATCGCTGAACAAAGCCCGCTCTACTTACATTGTTATGCCGGCCGAGAGCGATCCTCGCTCTTGGCCATCGGCCTCACAGCCAGGCGCCGCTCCATTGATGTATTCGAAGCCCTTGAATGGGTTCGGCGCTGCCATCAGGCTGCCTCCCCGATCTACGAGCATCTAGACATACTTGAACAATTGCTGCGAAGCGGCCAAAATTGAACTGAACTAGGTAATAAGCCCATGTGGTTGGTGAGTTCACTATACGAATCTTCTTCATCAGGTTGATAGGCTGCCACTTAGGATTCAGGGAGATTTAGGGCTACTCCGGGCTACTCCGGACCATGGCTGCGTCCAGGGAAGGGGACACGGCGCAGCAGCCCTGAAAGCCAATGCAGAGGTCCACTTTTCCGTCCCGTACGGTGCTCCCCGGGCTGTCCATTGCCATTGCCATTGCCGTTGCTGGTGCTGGTGCTGGTGCTGACAGAATGGTCACCGCTGCCATTAGCCGTTGCCGCGGCCGCTGCTGCATCTCGGGTGGCTGCATTTTGGTAACCCTGCACCGCATAGCCATCACGCAGATAGCGACCGCCTATATAAGAATCTCGATAGCGGCGCACATAGCCACCCAGCCCATTTGAATAAGCACCACCTCGCTTAGCTTCTTTACCGTAAGTGCCAGAATAAGCATAGTGATAATAATATCCATATTCGTAGCCATAGTCATTGAGACGACTGGGGAAATTAACCTGGTTACAAATCAGACCCAGCACATCAACGCCAGTGGCCTTTATCCGCCGGCAAGCTTGTGGTGCAAGATCACGGCTTACCTTGCCCAAGCCCACCAAGAACAAGATACCATCGAGTTTCTCACCCAACAGAATCGGATCGGCCAGCATCAGACAAGGCGGCGCGTCCCAGAGCACGATGTCGTAATCGGGGAGGGCACGAATTGAATCCACTACCTCCTGGCAGCGGCTGGAGTTGAGCAGTTTGGCGGGATCGGGCGGCTTCGGGCCGGCCGGAATGAGGTCGAGATTGTCGGCGATCTTCTGGATGAGATCCTGGGGCTGCAAGCTCGAATCAGACAACAGGCTGGAGAGGCCATCGCCCTGCTCCTGACCTAAATAGCGGGCCTGCATTGGCAGGCGCATGTCGGAGTCAACGATCAGGACACGCAGCCCCAGATCAGCCAGAGTGCGAGCGAAGATGGTAAGGGAGGTTGATTTCCCCTCACCCTGTGTGGAGGAAGTTACACCTACCAATCGGATGTCGCGATCAGCTCGCAACAATCGGAACGTGGTAAACAAACTGCGCAATGATTCCTTGATGGCAAAGCGCTCGCTGGCCGACATCTTGGAAATGCTCGTGTAGATGTCGGTCCCTGGCTCCAGAGGCAGAAAAGGGATCAGGCCCAACACCGGCAGCTGCAACTCCTTCTCTGCCTCCATCGGTGTGTGGAAGACGTTGTCAGTGCGTTCTCGCAACAAGGCCGCCCCAACTCCGGCCAGCAGCCCGATCACCAGCGCACGCAACATATCGCGCTGGATATTGGGCTCAACCGGCACATCGACGAATGCGGCCGGGGTAATGATCTGCCACGGCGTGGTAGCCCTGGCAAGCTCGAGCCGAATTCGCTCGCGCGCCGCCACGTAGGAAGAATATTGTTCGCGAGCCATTCCCAGACGAGTCTGTAGGTCCTCGTAGGAACGCAACTTCTGGGGACTGGTCCGGAAATTTTCGTTGAGCAGCAGGATCTGACGATTGATTTCATCCTGTTGGGACACATTGGCCAACAGTTGGGCTCGGACCGCGTCGAGAGCCTGCTGACGAACTACAGGCCGCAACTGGTTACTCCGCGCCAACAGCGACTGCACCACCGGTGACTCCTCACGGAAAGTGCCTCGAGCTAGTGCAAGCTCCTCCTCAATGCCATAAAGCTGCTGAGAGGGAGTGCGTGCTCCCACCGCCGACTCAGCCCCCTCACCGCGCCCAGGTACTAGTACACCCTGACGACCCAGTTGCTCGATGGCTGTGGGAGCACCACTGGGGGAATATTGCAGCGTGCCCGTCTCAATTGAGCGAATCTGACTAGTGAGCTGAACCTGCTCGTTCTGAAGGGAACGCAGACTGCCCACTAGGCCCTCGCGAGCTGCAAGGATTGAAGAGGCGGTAGTTTGAGGATCGAGAAAATTATTCTGCTGTCGAAAGCGCAACATTTGATTCTGGAGCTCGTCTACCCTTGCCTGAATCTGAGGACCCTGACGATTAAGAAACTGAATAGCCGAATCCAAAGCCGCTTTGCGTTGGACAAGCGAAAATTTCGTATAATCCTGCGATAGAGCATTGAGAATAGCGACTCCCTTAACCCGATCGTTCCAACGCAGCGATACATTCAATACATTATCAACGGAATCGGATGCTGAGTTGACGCTAAGATTATTGATCAGGGCACCCACTGGCACTCCTTGTTTCTCTGCGAGCGGCTTAAGCAGCAGCGGACTGCGCAACAGCACAACCAGGCTGGGCACATCGGATTTGATATTGGTGCGAGCGATGCTTTCGATCGAGCCACCATCGCGATCGCGCGACCCGCTCTTGTCCTCCAGAGGATTACTGATCTGCATCTGGAAGCCCCCCTCGTAGACGGGGGAGAAGATACGCTCGCGAAGAGTGTTGAGCGCCATAGCGCCGCTGACCAAACCGGTAGTCAGAAGAAACAGTCCCTGCCGCCGCTTGATCGTGCGCAAAAGGCCGGCGATACCGCCGCCCTGTTCTTCGGTGGCAAGCGGAGAAGATGTCAACCCGCCTCCGTCGGAGAGAGGATTGAAGGATGGAATACGACCGGTGGACTGAATTGTGCCGCTACCGTTACTTAGCTCCATGCCTTGGCCCGGAAGCGATGAAACGGGCGCGCGATCAGGTTGAACGCCCATACTGCCCAAGATCCTCAGAGTTAGGGTTTAACGCTATTATACAGCATCTTTTCTGGTCCTAGGCTCACCACTGACCAGCTGCCTGAGCGGCCACCGCTCCCATTTGCTTGGGCTATGATTGGTAATCTATAATGCAGCGGCTTAGCTTTTGCCAGTGGCCCCCTCACGCTCGGATCGCACTTTAAGAGGCATTGTGCCGACCTTGGCGCTGCTCTCGTTTATGGCTCCCTGGTGGGGCACAGGTGCACGGGCTGTACCAATTGTTACAGCAGCACCGGCGGCAGCGAGCCGTTCACCGAGTTCACTCACCGAGGTGTACAGCGATCTCTACGTTCTGGGGCCTGGGGATGCCTTGCTGCTCAATTTTCTCGACCCTGCGGCTCGCGACCTCGGAGGCACCATCGGCATTCTCGCTGATGGCACCACAACCTTGGCCCTGATCGGAACGGTGCAACTCAATGGGCTCACCATTGGACAGGCCACCCGC
>JBIIJS010000264.1:0-2981 GCA_044233605.1 Cyanobium sp.
GCGGCGCCCGCCAGCACAACCTGCGCAACGTCGATCTCACGATTCCGCGCAACCGCCTGGTGGTGTTCACCGGCGTGAGCGGCAGCGGCAAGAGTTCGCTGGCTTTCGACACGATCTTCGCCGAAGGGCAGCGGCGCTACGTCGAGAGCCTGTCGGCCTACGCCCGCCAGTTCCTCGGCCAGGTCGACAAGCCCGATGTGGATGCGATCGAGGGGTTGTCGCCGGCGATCTCGATCGATCAGAAGTCCACCAGCCACAACCCCCGCTCCACTGTGGGCACGGTGACGGAGATTCAGGACTATCTCCGCCTGCTGTTCGGCCGCGCCGGTGAGCCCCACTGCCCCCAGTGCGACCGTTCGATCAAGCCCCAGACCATCGACGAGATGGTCGACCAGATCCTCACCCTGCCGGAGGGCACCCGCTACCAGCTGCTGGCGCCGGTGGTACGGGGCCGCAAGGGCACGCACGTGAAGCTGCTGGGCGGGCTGGTGGCCGAGGGCTTCGCTCGCGTGCGCGTCAACGGCGAGGTGCGCGAGCTGGCCGACAACATTGAGCTCGACAAGAACCACAGCCACCACATCGAGGTGGTGGTGGATCGGCTTGTCTCCCGTGAGGGGATTCAGGAGCGGCTCACCGATTCGCTGCGCACCGCGCTCAAGCGCGGCGACGGCCTGGCTCTTGTGGAGGTGGTGCCGAAGAACAGTGAGGAGCTGCCGGAGGGGGTGGAGCGCGAGCGGCTCTATTCCGAGAATTTCGCCTGCCCGGTGCACGGGGCGGTGATGGAGGAGCTGTCGCCGCGGCTGTTTTCGTTCAACAGCCCCTACGGCGCCTGCGCCGACTGCCACGGCATCGGCCACCTGCGCACCTTCACGATGGAGCGGGTGGTGCCCGATCCGAGCCTGCCCGTTTACGCCGCGATTGCCCCCTGGAGCGACAAAGACAACTCTTACTATTTTTCGCTGCTCTATTCCGTAGGCGAGGCCTTCGGCTTCGAGCTCAAGACCCCCTGGAACCAGCTGAGCGACGAGCAGCGCCGCGTGCTGCTGCACGGCAGCGAGGAGCCGATCCCGATCCAGGCCGACAGCCGCTACCGCAAGACGCAGAGCTACGAGCGGCCGTTCGAGGGCATCCTGCCGATCCTGGAGCGCCAGCTGCGCGATGCCGGCGGCGAGGCGATCCGCCAGAAGCTGGAGAAATTTCTCGACCTGGTGCCCTGCTCCAGCTGCCATGGCTTGCGACTCAAGCCCGAAGCGCTGGCGGTGCGGGTGGGCACCTTCCGCATCCATGAGCTCACCAGCAGCAGCGTGGGCGAGAGCCTGCGGCGGATTGAGCAGTTGATGGGGGTGGGTGAGAGCGAGGGGGCCGAACCGCTGCTCACGCCCCGTCAGATCCAGATCGGTGAGCTGGTGCTGCGGGAGATCCGCCTTCGCCTGAAGTTTCTGCTCGATGTGGGCCTCGATTACATCAGCCTCGACCGGCCGGCCATGACCCTCTCCGGTGGCGAGGCCCAGCGCATCCGCCTGGCCACCCAGATCGGTGCCGGCCTCACCGGTGTGCTGTATGTGCTCGATGAGCCGAGCATCGGCCTGCACCAGCGCGACAACGACAGGCTGCTCAACACGCTGATCAAGCTGCGCGATCTGGGCAACACCCTGATCGTCGTCGAGCACGACGAAGACACGATCCGCGCCGCCGATCACATCGTGGATATCGGTCCGGGGGCGGGCGTGCACGGCGGCCGCATTGTGGCGGAGGGTTCGCTGCAGCAGCTGCTCGACGCCGAGGAGTCGCTCACTGGCGCTTACCTCAGCGGCCGGCGCGCCATTCCCACGCCGGCGGAGCGGCGCAGCTCCGGCAGCCGCTGCCTGCGGCTGCTCAAGGCGAGCCGCAACAATCTGCGCGATGTCGATGTGGAGATTCCACTCGGGCGGCTGGTGTGCGTCACCGGGGTGAGCGGCAGCGGCAAGAGCACGCTGGTCAACGAGTTGCTGCATCCGGCCCTGGAGCACCGGCTGGGCCTGAAGGTGCCTTTCCCCAGTGGCCTGGAGGATCTGCGCGGCATCAAGGCGATCGACAAGGTGATCGTGATCGACCAGAGCCCGATCGGCCGCACGCCCCGCTCCAACCCTGCCACCTACACCGGTGCCTTCGATCCGATCCGCCAGGTGTTCGCCGCCACGGTGGAGGCCAAGGCGCGCGGCTATCAGGTGGGACAGTTCAGCTTCAACGTGAAGGGGGGGCGCTGCGAGGCCTGCAGCGGCCAGGGTGTGAACGTGATCGAGATGAACTTCCTGCCCGATGTGTACGTGCAGTGCGACGTATGCAAGGGGGCCCGCTACAACCGCGAGACCCTGCAGGTCACCTACCGGGGCCACACGATCGCCGATGTGCTCGAGATGACGGTGGAGCAGGCCGCCGAGGCGTTCAGCGCCATCCCCCAGGCGGCCGATCGCCTGCGCACCCTGGTGGATGTGGGCCTCGGCTATATCAAGCTCGGCCAGCCGGCGCCCACCCTTTCCGGCGGTGAGGCGCAGCGGGTGAAGCTGGCCACCGAGCTGAGCCGCCGTGCCACCGGCAAGACGCTCTACCTGATCGATGAGCCCACCACCGGCCTGAGCTTCTACGACGTGCACAAGTTGATGGACGTGATCCAGCGACTCGTTGACAAGGGCAACTCCATCCTGGTGATTGAGCACAACCTCGACGTAATCCGCTGCGCCGACTGGATCATCGACCTCGGTCCCGAGGGCGGCGACCGCGGCGGCGAAATCGTTGCGTGCGGCACCCCCGAAGAGGTGGCGGCCCATCCCAGCTCGCACACGGGCCGCTACCTGAAGCAGGTGCTCGCCCAGCATCCGCCTCAGTTCCTGGCTGAGCCGGCATGAGCCGTAGCATCGAGCGATGTCCCTGATCCGCTTCCTGCGCCGTCTGGCCGCCGTGTCTCTGCCGCTGGCAGCCATACCGCTGGCGCCCCTCGCCCT
>JBIIJS010000072.1:0-11969 GCA_044233605.1 Cyanobium sp.
GGATCCGCCGCCGCCCCCGCCGCCGGTAGGGCCCACCCGAGCACCGCTGGGTTTCGCGGCCCTGACCGGGATTCTGTTGGTGCTGCTGTTGCTGGCGGGCCTGCTCGGTGGCTGTATGCAGGTACAAAGCGATCTGCGCTTCGACGGCCCCGGCCGTGTGCAGGTAAGCCACCGGCTGCGCAGCGCCGCTGGTTCAGACACTCCCTGGCAGCGGCGTCTGGCCGCCGACCTGGCCGAGCTCGGCTTCCGGCCGGAGGGTCGTGGTGACCAGCGGATCCTGCGCACTGCGGTCCTACCGGCCCGCGAAGGGCTCGATGCCTTCGCTGCCAGCGTGCAGCGGGCCGCACTCCTGGCAGGAGTCTCGCTGCCCCCACCTCGGTTGCAGCTTTGGGAGCGCAACTGGCTGCTGGGCGTGCGCCAGCGGCTGAGCCTGGAGATCGACCTCACCACCCTGGAACCCCTGCCGGGGTTGGAGCTGGAGCTGGAGCTGGCGCCGCTGCGCCCGCAGGCGGTGCGGCGGGCCGGGCCGGAGGCGGTGCTCGCCGCGCAGGACGGCGTGCGCTGGCCCCTGCGCGCCGGCGCGTCCAACCGGCTGGAGCTGAGCTGCTGGCGCTGGAATCCCCTCGGCCTGGGCGGGGCCGCGGTGCTGTTGGCGGTGGCGGTGACCCTGTTGCTGCAGGCGATCCGTCAGTCGCTCGGCTTCGGTCTGCCCCAGCTGCCCGCCTGAGCCACTGAGGCTCAGAGCTGCAGCGGATCCGGATCGATCGCCAGGGTCACGCCGACCGGCAGCAGGCGGCGCAGCTCCGCTTCCGGCGGAAGGGGCAGCTCGGCAGCCGCGCCTCCTGCCCCGGCCGGACCGTGCAGCAGCACCTGCCAGCGGCTGCGGCCCGCCACCCTGGCCACCGGTGCCGGCGCTGGGCCGATCGCCAGCCAGCCGACGCGCTGAAGGTCGGGCCTGATCCGTTCGGTCAGCGCCGTGGCGGCAGTGGCGGTGGCGCTCGCCGATGGACCTGCCAGCCGCAGCAGGCAGGCGCGGCTGAACGGCATCAGCCCGCCCTGCCGACGCAGGGCCAGCTCCTCTTCGAGGAAGCGTCCGTAGCGGCCATCCACCAGGTGTCGGATCACCGGATGTTCCGGGCTGTAGGTCTGCACGATCACCTCTCCAGGCAGTTCGCCACGGCCAGCGCGGCCCGCCAGCTGCAACAGCAGCTGCAGGCACTGCTCACCTGCGCGCAGGTCGGGGCGGTGCAGCAACCCGTCGGCCGCCAGCACCGCCGCCAGCGTCACCCGGGGCAGGTCCATCCCCTTGGCCAGCATCTGGGTACCCACCAGCACGTCGGCCTCGCCGGCGGCGAAACGCTCCAGCAGCTGGCGGTGGCCGTCGCGGCCGCGGGTGGTGTCCTGGTCGAAGCGCAGCAGGCGCAGGCCTTCGAGCTCGGCGGCCAGCTGCTCCTGTACCCGCTGGGTGCCGGCCCCGAACGGCTTGAAGGCTGTGGATCCGCAGCTGCCGCACCGGTTCCCGACCGGTTGGCGGTGGTCGCACCAGTGGCAGCGCAGCCATTCGCCGCCGCCGCTGCCGCGATGCACCGTCAGAGAGACATCGCAGTGGGGGCACAGCACTGGCTCGCCGCAGCTGCGGCAGCTCAGAAAGGAGTGGTAGCCGCGTCTTGGCACCAGCACCACCGCCTGCTCACCCCGTTCCACCACCGCCCGCAGCCTCCCCATCAGGGCGCGGCTGAGCAGGCGGCGGTGGCCTTCGGCGAGCTCGTGGCGCATGTCCACCACGTGTACAGGCGGCAGGGGCCGCCGTCCGATCCGCTCCGGCAGTTGCAGCAGCAGAGTGTCGGCGTCGGGGCCGTGGCAGCGGCTCCAGGTTTCCAGGGAGGGGGTGGCACTGCCCAGCACCAGGCGGGCGCCACTGCGGCGGGCCCGCATCCGGGCCACCTCGCGGGCGTGATAGCAGGGCATCGGACTTTCCTGCTTGTAGGAGCTGTCGTGTTCCTCGTCGAGGACGATCAGCCCAAGCGGTTCCAGCGGCAGAAAGATGGCCGAGCGGGTGCCCACCGCCAGCAGCGCTTCACCGGCAGCGGCCCCCTCCAGGCAGGCCCGCCAGGCCCTCACCCGCTCGGCCTGTCCCATGCCGCTGTGATACTCCACCAGCCGCGGGCCCAGGCGGGCCCGGGCGCGATCGAGCAGCTGGGGGATCAGGCCGATCTCCGGTGCCAGCAGCAGCACGCTGCGCCCCGCCGCCAGCTCCCGCGCCGCTGCCTGCAGATATACCTCCGTCTTGCCGGCGCCCGTCACCCCCCAGAGCAGGAATGTCTGGCCCGCCGGGGCCGCCGCGATCGCATCCCCTGCGGCCGCCTGGGCGGGGCTGGCGGTCTGCGGCGGCTCCAGGACGATCCGATCCGCGCCTGCTGACACTTCACTCGGGGCAGGTGCAGGCACTGGCCGAAGCGCCAGCCAGCCGCGTCGTTCCATGGTGCTGATCAGCCCGCGGCTGAAACCACCACCGGCCTGCAGATCCTTCAGCAGACAGCGGTTTCCCCGCTGCTTCAGCCAGGCAAGTAGCTGATGCTGTCGCTCGCTCAGATCCGCCTCCGACAGCATTCCTTCTCCGCCGGCCTCGGGCTTTCGGCGTTCCACCAGCAGCAGTCGGCGGCCGCTGCCCGCCGCGGCGCCGCGGCGCCGTTGGCCCAGCCAGCCCGGCGGCAGGGCGCTCTTGAGGGTGCGGAAGTGGCTGGTGTGGCAGGCCCTGGCGACATCGGCGATCAGCTCCTGCCAGGCGGGATCGGCCGCCGCCGGCTGCAGCACGGAATCAAGCGGCTGCAGCCGGCGGCCTGCGAGGGCTTCGGGTTCATGGTCGAGGCACTGCACCACCAAGCCGCCGTGGCAACGCCCCTGTAGCGGCACCAGCACGAGGTCGCCCACCCCCACCGCCAGCTGCCGGGGATTGGCGTAGGTAAAGATTCTGCCTTCCCGGCCCGCCTCGAGCCATACCTCCAGCCAGGGGGCGGCGCTGCCGACGGAATCCTGTCGTTCGGGCTCGGTTGCCGCCAATCTTGCCATCGACTCCTGGCATTCATAGAATGTCAGGGTTGGGCAGTCCAAACGATTGCCGTCGGAACGCGACAGGGTTCCGTCCAGTTGGAAGACACGTCGAGCGAGCTGGGGATTCTCCCCACGCCCCTCCGGTCTGCGATCACCCCTGACAGCACTGTCCCGGTCACGGCACCCCCACGCCCTACTCCATCACCATCGTCCTCCCGGTTCACCGGACCGCCCCTGCACCTGCTCCCACCCCAGGCTCACCCGGTTCCCGGAGCTGCAGATCTGGTGGCGGTCCCTTTTATGGGCACTCCATTGCAACGATTCCACTGGCATTCCGGTGGAATCACCGTCGTCGGTCCGCCCCACCGGAGTGAACTTTTTCTGAGCTGGCCGATCGTCGCCGCTCCGATTCGAATCTGAGCCATCGCCGTTCCGGCCACCCCCTCCTATCTGACACCCCCTCCCCTCCGTTTCCGCCACTTTCCTGCAGCCTTTCCATGAGCCCCGTCGCCGCCAAAGCCGTAACCAGCCCCAGCTCCGCAGCCTCTCCGTCCGCCGCTTCCAGCCGGGCCGTGCCTGAGATCGTGGCTGCCGTCACTTCCTCCGGCGAGTTGATCAGCGTCGAGCCCAGTGCTGTGGCGTCGAAGGGCAAGGCGGCCGCAAAGAGTCGCCCCGGCGGCTCCCCGGCCGCCGCCAAGGCTGCGAGCAGCAAGGGCACCAGCCGCAAGGCATCCGCCGGCAGGAGCGTCGCCACGGCCACCCCGGTGGATCTCGAGACTGCCGCCGATGATCTGCTGGCTGCTGCCACTCCGGCCCCGGCTGCCGACGAGCAGCCCGCTACCGATAAGGGGGCTGCCAAGAATGCCCGCGCCCTGGCCAGCATCAAGGTGGGCCCGAAGGGCGTCTACACCGAGGATTCGATCCGGGTGTATCTGCAGGAAATCGGCCGCATCCGCCTGCTGCGACCCGACGAGGAGATTGAGCTGGCTCGAAAGATCGCCGATCTGCTTGAGCTTGAGGAGAAGGCCGCCGAATTTGAGGCCGACCATGGCCACCACCCCGACACCAAGGAGTGGGCGGCGATCTTCGATATGCCGCTGATCAAGTTCCGGCGCCGCCTGATGCTGGGGCGGCGCGCCAAGGAAAAGATGGTGCAGTCCAACCTGCGCCTGGTGGTGTCGATCGCCAAGAAATACATGAACCGTGGCCTGAGCTTCCAGGACCTGATCCAGGAAGGCTCCCTGGGTCTGATTCGGGCGGCTGAGAAGTTCGATCACGAGAAGGGTTACAAGTTCTCCACCTACGCCACCTGGTGGATCCGGCAGGCGATCACCCGCGCCATCGCCGATCAGAGCCGCACCATCCGCCTTCCGGTGCACCTCTACGAAACGATCTCGCGCATCAAGAAAACCACCAAAACACTCAGTCAGGAGTTCGGCCGCAAGCCCACCGAGGAGGAGATCGCCGAGTCGATGGAGATGACCATCGAGAAGCTGCGCTTCATTGCCAAGAGCGCCCAGCTGCCGATCTCGCTGGAAACGCCAATCGGCAAGGAGGAGGATTCCCGTCTCGGCGACTTCATCGAAGCAGACATTGAAAATCCCGAGCAGGACGTGGCCAAAAACCTGCTGCGCGAAGACCTTGAAGGGGTGCTCGCCACCCTCAGCCCGCGCGAGCGCGACGTGCTGCGGCTGCGCTACGGCCTCGACGACGGGCGCATGAAGACTCTCGAGGAAATCGGCCAGATCTTCGACGTCACCCGCGAGCGCATTCGCCAGATCGAAGCCAAGGCCCTGCGCAAGCTGCGTCATCCCAACCGCAACGGCGTGTTGAAGGAGTACATCAAATAGGTAGCGGCGGCGATTTCGGGTAGGGTCCGCCCTGTCGGTGGGAATCGCTTGAGCTTTCCAACTTCATCCGGATCGGGCGCTTCAGTGGCGTGCCCCAGGTTGTCGGTGGTGCTTCCCACTTACAACGAGCGCGACAACGTGGCGCCCATCGTGGTCGAGTTGCTGCCCCTGGGGGAGCGGTTCGACCTGGAGATCCTGTTCGTCGACGACGATTCGGCCGACGGAACCGCCGATGTGGTGCGTGAGCTGGCCCATCGCCATGGGCCGGTGCGGCTGATCCGCAGGGTGGGCAGGGCTGGTCTTTCCAGCGCGATCAAGGAAGGCATCCTCGATGCCACCGGTGATCTGGTGGTGGTGATGGACTGCGACGGCCAGCATGAGCCTGCCACCATCGCCAGCGCCGTGGCTGAACTGCAGCGCAGCGGCGCTGACCTGGTGATCGGCAGCCGCTTCCATCCCGAGGCGCGCATCCATGGGCTGAGCGAGCGCCGTGAGCGCAACTCCACCTGGGCCAACGCCGTGGCCCGTTTCAGCCTGCCCCGCTACCGCCAGCTGAGCGACTACATGAGCGGCTTCTTTGTGTTGCGTCCCGAGGCCGCCCTGCCATTCGTGCGGCGAGTGGATGTCAACGGCTTCAAGTTCCTCTACGAACTGCTCTCGATCAGCGCAGGCCGCCTGCGGGTGGCGGAGGTGCCGCTGCGCTTCCAGCCGCGCATCGCCGGCGATTCGAAGCTGGATCTGGCGATCGTCTGGGATCTGGGGGTGTCGATCCTGCACACCCTGCTCTGGCGCAGCGTGCCGCGCCGTGCGATCAGCTTCGCCCTGGTGGGAGCCAGCGGCGTGCTGGTGCAGTTGCTGGTGAACCGGCTGCTGATGGGCCTGGGTCTGCCGTTTGAGCAGGCTCTGGCCCCTGCGGTGGTGACGGCGGCCACCACCAACTACCTGATCAACAATGCCCTCACGTTCCGATTCCAGCGCCAGCGGGGACTGGCCCTGGTGCGCGGGTTGCTGAAGTTCCTGGTGGTGGCGTCGTTGCCGGTGCTGGCCAACGTAGGCGTGGCCTCCGCCATCTACAGCATCGTGGCCGACGACACCCTGTTGGCCCAGCTGGCCGGCATCTTGGTGGTATTTGTCTGGAACTACGCCGCCTCCTCCCGCTTCGTCTGGAACAGCCCCTGAGCATGTCCTGGCGCGCAGACGTAGGTTTGGCCACCTGTTGATGCCAGCACCCGATTGACCCCGATCCGTCTCCGGTGGCTCAGCGCCATTGCCCTGGGACTGCTCTGCTGGCTCGCCTTTTTCCAGGGCCTCGGCGCCCTGGGGCTGATGGACAAGACCGAGGCCCTGTTCGTGGAGGTGGGCCATCAGATGCACCTGCGCGGTGACTGGGTCACCCCCTGGTGGAACGGCGAGCGCTTTTTCGACTACCCGGTCTGGGGTTACTGGATGGTGGCCCTGAGCTTCCGCCTGTTCGGCGTCTCGGAGTGGGCGGCTCGGCTGCCGGTGGCTCTGGCCGCAAGCGCGGTGGTGGTGGCCACTTTCCTGCTGCTGCTCACCTGGCCGGGCCCGGCAGAGGCGCCGAGGCAACGCTATGGCCGCGCCCTGCTTGGCGCCGCGGTGCTGGCCACCACACCGGGCTGGATCGGCTGGGGCCGTACCTCTACCACCGACATGTTTCTGGCCAGTGCGATCACGCTGGCTCTGTTCGGCTTTCTGCTGGCTCAACGCCATCCGCACCATGTCCGCCTGGCTGCCGCGGGTCGGGTGGCGATGGCCCTGTTCAGCGCCATCGCGGTGCTGGCAAAGGGGCCTGTGGGTCTGCTGTTGCCTGGTCTTGTGATCGTGGTGTTTCTCAGCCTCAGCCGCGGCTGGCGGCAGTGGCTGCGTCCCGGTCCTCTGCTGGCGATGCTGCTGCTGTTTCTTGGCGTCTGTATGCCCTGGTATGTGGCGGCGGCCCGGGCCAACGGCATGGCCTTCGTGGGTGGCTTCCTGGGCTTCAGCAACCTGCAGCGTTTCACCTCTGTGATCTACGACCACCCCGGCCCGCCCTGGTTCTACCTGCCCTGGCTGCTGCTGTTGCTGCTGCCCTGGTCTCTGTACCTGCCGGCGGCGATCGGCGCTCAGCGCTTCTGGCGTCACGACCGATGGCAGCAGCCGGGGCCCACGCCAGGGTCCAGCACTCCGGCGGATGGAGAAGTGGGGGCGGTCAGCCAGCTGCCCCTGCTGCTGCTGCTCTGGCTGGTGTTGATGGTGGCGTTCTTCTCCGCTGCTGCCACTAAGTTGCCCGGCTACATCCTGCCGGCCCTGCCCGCCGGCTCCCTGCTGGTGGCGCTCTGGTGGCGTCCACTCGCTTCCGCCGGAGCTGCCCCGCCGGGACCGGCCCAGAGCTGGCCGCTGCCGGCCTCGGGCTGGATCAATGCTGTTCTGCTGGCCCTGCTCAGTGCAGCGGCTGTTCTCGCATCCCGTTGGGCCGCGGCTGATCCCGCCCACCCAGGTTTTGCGTCGGCCCTGGATCGCTCAGGCCTACCGCTGCGGCTGGCCTTGCTGCTCAGCCTGGCGGCGCTGGCGATGGTGCTGCTGCTGATCCGGCCGGAGCGGCGGCGCTGGCTTTGGCTGCCCGACCTGGCCGGATTCCTGGCCGTGCTGGCCCTGGTGGTGGCGCCACTGGCCCCCCTCCTCGATCGCGAGCGTCAGCTTCCCCTGCGCCAGCTGGCGCGACAGGCCCGCAGTGCGGCCCAGCCCGATGAGCCCCTCTGGGTGGTGGGCGCCAAGCGCTATAGCTTGCTTTTCTACGGTGGAGAGACCGCCGCCTTCGTCTCCGGGCGGGGCCGCATTGAGGAGCGCTGGCGCAGGGATCCGGCCGATCTGGGCATTACACCCACCAGCCGCAGTGTGCGGCTGGTGGGTGACCGCAGCGACCTGGAAAATCTGGAGCTGCCGGTGGGCGCCGTCCTGCGCCTGGCCCGCCGCGGTGAACAGGAACTCTGGCGGGTGCCGCTGGAGGCCCTGCAACCATGAGCGTTTTCGATTGGAGCCGCCAGCTGCTCGGCCGGCCGCGCTGGCGCGGCCGCGATGCGCTGCTGGTGATCGCCTGTCTCGCTGTGCTGTTCGCCCTCTCGCGGCTGTTCGCGGCAGGTCGCCCACCCGGCTTCGATGAGGCGGTGCTCGCCTGGCTGGGCGACCGTCTCCGTGGTCCGATCGGCGATGGCCTGCTGCAGGTATATCGGGCCAGCGGCGTGCATTTCACCGGCTTTCTCGTGCTTGCTGCGCTGATCTACGTGGCGCTGCGGCGCTGGTGGAAGGATCTGCGTCTGCTGGTGATGGCCACCGCGGGCATCCTGGGGTTGGTGGATCTGGTGCTGAAGCCACTGTTCGATCGTGCCCGTCCACTCGACAAGCTGCTCAAGGTGGATGGCCGCAGCTTCCCCAGCGGCCACGCTGCCGGAGCGGTGGCCTTCTACGGGGCGATGGTGTTGATCCTCGCTGCCCACTACCCCCAGCTGCGTCGGCCCCTGGCGATCGGAGCCGGCCTCTGGGTGGCGCTGGTTTGGCTCAGCACCCTCTACGCCCGGGCCCATTGGCCCACCGACCTCGTGGCTGGCGGTGCGGTGGGCCTGGCCTGGCTCACGATCTGCCTGAGCTTCTGGCGGGAGCCGCCTGCCCCCTGATTCCCCTGTTTCCCTCACCCTGTTACGCCATGGCCGATTCCGTTGTGCACCCCACCGCCGATGTTCTGCAGGCCCTGCGGGGTCTGCGCAGCGCGCCGCTGCTGGAGGAGCACCAGCGCCAGGAGCTGCGCGCCGCCCTGAAGGCCACGCTCGCCGGCTGTGAGTGGTTCACGCTGGGGGTGATGGCACCCTCAGCGCCAGCGGCCGTGGCGGCCCTGCGCGCCTGCGAGCGGGCCCAGGGCTGGCCGGCGCTGCAGGAGAAGCGTCCGGCAACCGAATCCGTCGACGGCCCCACCGGCGGCGATGCCTTGCCCAGCAAGGATGACTCCTCCCCTGGTGCCGTCGATCCCGAGGGTCCTGTGTTTCTCAAGGGCAACCAGCGCAACGGCACCTATCTGCTGCGGCCCGAGACGGGTCTGGGCGTGGGAATCCTGATCACCGGCCACAACCTCACTGATCCTTCGCGGCAGGACACCTGGGGACCGCTTCCGCTCGATCTGTTCGACGAGGGCGGCACGGCCTGTTCGTAGGGTGAGAGGGCCTATGTCCGGTAGCTCTGCTGCCCGTCGCCCCCGCCCATGAGCAGCTCCACTCTGCGCATCGCCTCCCGCCGCAGCCAGCTGGCCATGGTGCAGACCCACTGGGTGCGCGATGAGCTCCAACGGGCCCATCCCGGCCTGGAGATCAGCATCGAGGCGATGGCCACCCAGGGCGACAAGATCCTCGATGTGGCCCTGGCCAAGATCGGCGACAAGGGCCTGTTCACCAAGGAGCTGGAGGCCCAGATGCTGGTGGATCGGGCCGACATCGCCGTGCACAGCCTCAAGGACCTGCCCACCAACCTCCCTGACGGGTTGATGCTGGGCTGCATCACCGAGCGCGAGGATCCGGCCGACGCCCTCGTGGTGCACGAGAAGCATCGCGACAGGACCCTCGCCACCCTGCCGGAGGGGGCGGTGGTGGGCACCAGCTCCCTGCGGCGCCTGGCCCAGCTGCGCCACCACTTCCCGCAGCTCAGCTTCAAGGATGTGCGTGGCAACGTCATCACCCGCTTGGAGAAGCTCGATTCCGGCGAGTTCGACTGCCTGATCCTGGCCGCCGCGGGCCTGGGCCGCCTCGGCCTGAGCAACCGCATCCATGAGCTGATCGATCCGGCGATCTCCCTGCACGCTGTGGGCCAGGGGGCCCTGGGCATCGAATGCCGCGACGGTGATGCCGCCGTGCTGGAGCGCATCAAGGTGCTGGAGCACACCCCCACCGCCTGCCGCTGCCAGGCCGAGCGCGCCTTCCTGCGCACCCTTGAGGGGGGCTGCCAGGTACCGATCGGCGTGAACAGCCGGTTTGAGGGCGAAGGTGAGGCCGCCGCATTGGTGCTCACCGGCATGGTGGCCAGCCTGGACGGGGAGCGTCTGATCCGCGACGAGGCCCGAGGCCCCCAGAAGGAACCTGAGGCGATCGGCATCGCCCTGGCCCAGAAACTGCGTGCCCAGGGGGCCGGGGCAATTCTTGAGGAGATCTTTGCCACCGTTCGGCCCGAAGCCTGATCCGGCCCGGGGTGGCCTGCCGTTCCAGTGGCGGCTGCTCGCCTGGGCCTTCCTTGTGGGCGCGGCCACCGGCCTGGCGGTGGTCGGGTTCCATGAGCTGCTGGCCTTCATCAACGATTTCGTCTATGGCCCCTTTGTGGAGTGGCTGCTCGAGGTGGGGCGTTCGCCGCTGCGGCCGCCCCTGCCGGAACTGCCGCCGGCCTCCCCATCGGACGGCCCGGAGGGTTGGGCGCCGCTGAAGGCCCTGCTGCAGCTCGGCCTGGGCGGCATCGGCTTGCTGCCGCCGCCGCCGCCCCCCCCCCAGACGGCGCCGATCGCCCTGCCATCCAATTTCGATTGGCTGGAGCTCTGGCCCGTTGTGGTGGTGCCGACCCTGGGCGGTCTGGCCGTGGGCCTGCTGCGCTGGCTCGCCGGTGAGCTGGGCCCAGGACTGCCGAGCCTGATGGCGATGGCGGAGGGCTCCCTGCCCGATGCCCCGAAGCTGCCGTTGTTGCGCATCGTCGCCGCCTCCCTGAGCCTGGGCAGCGGCGCTTCGCTGGGCCCGGAGGGACCGAGCGTGGAGAGCGGCGGCAACATCGGCCTGTGGATGGCGCTGCGGGCGGGCCTCCCGGCAGAGGCGCAGAAATCGTTGGTGGCTGCCGGGGTGGCCGCCGGCCTGGCGGCGGGCTTCAAGGCGCCGATCGCCGGGGTGATCTTCGCTTTCGAGGGCAGCTTCAGCTCGATCGCTGTGCGCCCCAGTCTGCGGGCCGTGCTGATGGCGGCGATCGGCGCCACGCTCGTCACCGAGATCGGGCTGGGCGACGCACCGATCCTGCGCCTGCCCGATTACGAGGTGCGCTACCTCTTCGAACTCCCCCTCTATCTGGTGCTGGGGCTGCTGGCCAGCGGCCTTTCGCTGCTGCTGGTGCGCCTGCTCGCTCTCGGTCGCGGGGGGAGGATGCAGCGCTGGCTTGCCGTGCTGCCCCCCGGCGTGGCCACCGGCCTGGGCGGTGCTGCGGTGGGCTTCATGGCCTTGGCTTTCCCCCAGGTGCTGGGGGTGGGGTACGACACGATCGAGGCCCTGCTCGGCAGCGACGGCGGTATCCCGCTGCTCACCCTGCTGGCGCTGCTGGGGGTGAAGCTGCTGGCCACCGGGGTGAGCAATGCCTGCGGCTTCGTGGGGGGAGGCTTCGCGCCTGCCCTGGTGCTTGGCGCCGTGCTGGGCAATGTCTACGGACAGTTGCTGGGGGCAGGCGGTCTGCAGCTGCCGGTGGCTGAACCGCCCGCCTACGCCATGGTGGGCATGGCAGCAGTGCTCGCCGGCAGCGCCCGGGCGCCGCTCACCGCCCTGCTGCTGATGTTTGAGCTCACCCGCGACATCCGCATCGTGTTGCCGCTGATGGCTGCTGCTGGTCTCAGCGCCGTGTTGATGGAGCGCTGGCAGGGGTTCGTGGATCCGGGTCTGCTCGGCCCCGACCCGCTGGAGGAGCGCCGCCGCGGCCAGCTGGCATCCCTGCCGGTGGCCGATGCCTTCGAGCCGGAGGCACCGCTGGTGGTGCCGGCCACAATGCCGGCGCTGGATGCGCTGAGGCAGCTGATCGCTGCCCATGGACATTGCCTGCTGATGAGCGAAGGAGCGCAGGTGGTGGGTCTGGTCACCCTCGCCGACCTACAGGCCACGCTCACCGCTGCGCCCCCCCTCCAAAGGCCGTGTGTGCGCGACTGTCTGCGGAGCGATCTGGTATGGCTGCCGGTGGCCGCCCGGCTTGATCGCCTCGAGGATCAGATCAAGACGAGGGGACATCGGCAGGTGCCGGTGTTTGCAGTGGTGGATCCAAGCGGCACCTACCTGCCAGAGGGTCCTCCCAACGGTGGAT
>JBIIJS010000001.1:0-40591 GCA_044233605.1 Cyanobium sp.
GGCTGCAGACCGAAGACACCGCGGAAGTCGCGGCTGAACTGACTCACATGGCTGTAACCATGCTCCACGGCGATTGTCGAGACGGTATCGCCGGGCTTCGCGTCAAGAAGACGTTGCCGGGCTGATTCCATGCGGGTGCGGCGGATCCATTCATTCGGCGCACATCCGAAACGCTCCTGGAAGGCATTGCGCAGGCTGCGCTGGGAATATCCGCTGCGCTGCTCCAGCTCCGGAAGGCTGATTGAGCGGTGGCAGTTGGCGCGGATCCAACCGAGCAGCTCATCGATGATGCTGGCCTTCTCCGCTGCTCCAGCGGCCCGGCTCGTCACCCCGAGGATCCAGTCGCCCCAGAAACTCAGCACCACCAGTCGATCGAGCACCTCCTCCAGCCCGATCTGCTGGGCATCGATCGCATGCTGGTCTCTCCACTCGTGCACCAGTGAGGCCAGAGCAAGGAGACGTTGCAGATAGCGATCGCTTTCCTTCGACCCTCCCTGGATGCTGATCGTCTGCTGCAACATCTGCTCGAAGCGTCGTGGGCTCCAGGCGAACTCGCTCAGCCTCGCTGCTGCTTCTGCCAATCGGCGGCTGTTCAGCCTCAGATGCACCCCCTCGATTGCAATGGGCTCCTTCGCAGAGACGGCAGAATCGGGGATGTAGCGAGCCGACGCGCTCCTGCCGATGCCAGGGGCCGCCGGAATAAGAATCAAGCAGGCATCACCGTCGTTGCTGTGGCAAAGAGCAGTGCGAGGAAGCGAATCGATCCAGAAGACGCTCCGACGCTGATGCTCCGACGGTTCGTGGATGATCGGCGCCAGGCTCGTGCGGTGGGTGGCGAGTGCGGTGACCAACGTCGTCGAATGGAGCTTTTGGTATGCCTCACTCTGCTTGTTGCGCTTGCGATGCAGGCATCGAAAAGGGCCAGATGTACCGGGCTCTGACGCCGGTACTGGCTGGCCCCACGGTGCCGAATCGGCCGACTATGCGTTCACCAGGGGCGTGGGCCCCGGCCGGCACCGATGCTGCATCCCACCTGCTGACCCAGCAGTGCCCCGAGCGGCACGGCCCAGGTACGGCCGTCCTGGCGAGAAGTGGCATAGCCCAGGCCGCCGCCGACGATGCCGCCGACCAGGCGGCCGATGTTGCAGCGATCAGCCTGCAGGGCCTGAAGCTGGGCGGGATCGATGGGTGCCGGGGTGCCGTAGGCGTAGCGATCCGGTCGCACCTGAGGGCGGGGCACGGGAGGGAGGGGAACCTGTGCCCTGGTGCCGGGGATGTAGTCGTAATAGACCCCCGGGGTCGCAAAGGCAGCCAGCGGACTGGCGGCCAGGGCGAGTAGTAGGCCGCCGAGGCTTGCCTCGGCGAGACGGCGGCTCCAGGGGCAGCTGTGCTGGCTCGACATGGTGGTCGTGGATGTGGAGGAGGCCCCTTCCGGGGTGAACCCAATCAAGCGGGAGAATGTGACCGGCCGATGACCAACGCTCCGGCAGGTTCTGACTGAATGCGACCGGATGAAGCTTCGTGGCGGGCTCCGCCCCGTCGTGGCCAGAACCGCCGGCGCTTGTCAGCCTGAGGGGGAGACGAGCCGCTGCAAGCCAATGGGCCTTGGTGAATTGGAGCGCCTGGTGGACGAGGCTGAGTGCGATGGCGTGATCCGTCGTTCACTGCGCTGCTGCCGTTCCCGCGCCGAACTGGTGCTGGCTGCGCGGCGACTCGGCTACGGCATCCATCGCATCGATCTGCGCAACGCCTGGCTGCTGCACCAGCGCCAGGTGCCCATCGCACCATCATCAGAACTCACAAGTGTCGCCTGATCGTCGCCAGGCCCTGATCATCAGGGTGCAGATTCTTGCCGCCATGGCCGTGCCTGCGCTGCTGCTGGGCTTCTGGCTGCAGAGCCGCGGCTTCTTCGCCGCCCCCTGAAGCCGGATGCCGGCCGATGTTTGCTTCCTGAAGGCGTGCGGGATTAGCGCACCACCAGCACCGGGCAGGGGGCCTGCAGCAGCACCCGCTGGGTCTCGCTGCCGAGCAGCAGCCCCTGCAGGCCGCGGCGCCCGTGGCAGCCCATCACGATCAGATCGCAGCCCAGCCGCTCGGCGGCTTCGACGATCACGCGGTGTGGCAGATCGCTCGGTACCCGCTCGCAGTCGGCGCTGACGCCGGCGGCGGCGGCCATGCTCGCCGCTTCATCGAGCAACCGGTCGGCATCGTGGCGGGTGGCGGCCATCAGCGCCTCCATCGTGGCGGCGTCGAGCATGTCCCCCATTCCCATCACGGGCAGAGGCACGTTCGGCTGGGCATGTACAAAGGTGATGCGCGCCCCACAGGAGCGGGCCAGCTTCACCGCCTCCTGCACGGCCTTGGTGGAGAGCTCCGAACCGTCGCTCGGCACGAGCAGATGGGAGTAGGTCATCGACCCGGGGGCTTTTTCCCTGTCTAGCCGCTTCCGGCCACCCCCGCCGGGGCTGCCCGGCTTCCAGAATCGAGCCCATGAACCTGATCAGCAACGCCTGGAGTGATCACTGGTATCCGGTGGCCTACCTGCGCGACCTCGACCGCCACCGCCCGGCGGCCTTCACCCTGCTGGAACAGGACCTGGTGGTCTGGTGGGACCGCGCCGGGGGACGCTGGCGGGCCTTCGCCGATATCTGCCCGCACCGGCTGGTGCCGCTTTCCGAGGGCCGCATCAACGAGGAGGGCCAGCTGGAGTGCCCTTATCACGGCTGGACCTTCGCTGGCGATGGCCGCTGCACGGCGATCCCGCAGGCCGAGCCCGGCAGCAGGCCGGTGGAACGTCGCTCTGCCTGCCGCAGCTATGCCACGGCGGAAGGCCAGGGGCTGTTGTTCGTGTTCGCCGGAGACGCCGCGGCGGCGACGGCGGTGCCCCTGCCGCTGGTGCCCCTGCTGGAAGACACCGCCGATGGCCCCTGGTTGGTGCAGGACACCTTCCGCGACCTGCCGATGGATGCCCTGACCCTGCTCGAGAACGTGCTTGATGTCAGCCACGTGAATTACACCCACCACGGCACGGTGGGGCGGCGCAGCAATGCCGGTCCGGTGCGCGCCGAGCTGCTCAGCAGCGGTCCGGAGGGGTTCACCGCCTTCTGGGCGGAGGGGCCGCGGCGCGGCAGCCTTGGCAGCATGCACACCACCTTCGCCGCCCCGGCGTTGATGTGGCACGACCTCAGTGCCAAGGCGCTCGGCCGCACCCTCACGGTGGTTTATGCCACGCCGATCCGCCGCGGCGAATGCCGACTGTTCGCCCGCTTCCCGTTCCAGTTCCGCTCGGCCCTGCCCCGCCTGCTGCTGAAGCTGCGGCCCATCTGGCTGCAGCACATCAGCAACCACAAGGTGCTCGAGGACGACCAGATCTTCCTGCACTGGCAGGAGCGGGAGCTGGAGCGCCGCGGCCGCAGCGAGGCCGCCAGCCGGGCCTTTCACCTGGCCACAGGTTCGGATCTTTACGTGCAGGCTCTGCACGAGTGGGTCAACCGTCACGGCGGCGACCCCTTCCCCGGCGTTTCCCTGGCGCCACGCAAGAACCTGCCTGCCCTGATGGAGCGCGAGCACAGTCATACCCGCCACTGCGCTGCCTGTTCCGGTGCCCTGGCCCGGATCCGCCGCTGGCGGCCGCTGGTGGTGATTGGGCCCTGGCTGGCCTTGTTGCTGGTGGCCTGGTGGCAAACCCCTGCGGTTCTGCTGAGCGGGCTTCTTCTGGCCGCTGCCACTGCCTGGCTTGGGTGGCGGCTGGGGCGTTGGGAGCGGCTGCTGCTGGCCGGCGACGGCCAGGCGCCGCGCAACCGTCTCTGAACCCAGCAAGCGGCTCAACGACCAGTCGATGCCCCCAGTGCTCAGCCCGCAGCCTCGCCCCTGCTTGGGTCTTTCCAGCCTGCCAGGTGGGAGGCTGCCCTTGAGCGCACCAGGGCCCGGGCTGCCGGCAGGGCGGGATCCAGCTGGGCGGAGCTGAAAGGCGGCAGGGGCCGGCTGCGCAGCCAGGCACCCCAGCGGAATTCATGGAAGGGGATCAGCGGTGCCGGCTCGATCTGCCCCTCCTTCTTCAGTTTCCAGACGAGGCTGCGATAGGGGTCGTCCTGCAGGTCGAGCAGGCGCCGCGGCAGGGCGGTGGGGTGCAGGGGGCCCAGGCCCCGGCCGTCGTGCAGGTACAGCCAACCGCGCTGCAGCAGGTCGGTGAGCACCTCGTGGCGTTCCGCGGTGGCCAGTTCGAGCACCAGATAGCCGCAGGCTTCGGCTTCCGGATCGATCTCCACCAGGCCCCGCAGCCGGTGGTGGCGGTCGACCATCCAGAGTTCGCCGGCGGCGCTGCGCACCAGCGGCACGGGCTTGCTCTTCAGGTAGCGGAGTCGCTGCTCGCGTGTCTCCCGGGCGAAATCAACCTGGCGGCTGCGCACCTCGGCCAGTCCCACGCACATCTGGGTGGGCTGCAGGCTGCCGACGGCCACCCGCAGCAGTGGTTGCCCCTTCGAGGGAGCTGGCAGGGGCTGGTAGGGGGGCAGGCGCAGACTCATGCATCCATCCTTGCGCCTTCTACCCGGCACCGGTGCATCTGGCATCGGGGCGTTACGGTCGACTCAGGTGCCTCCCCCCATGCCCCCGGTTCCCAACCCGGCCCCCGCCGCCGATCCCGCCGCCATCCACCACCCCGACGCCGCCCTGCCGTCAGTCGGTCCCGCTGGCCCGCTGGGCGTGCTGGTGTGCGGGCATGGCAGCCGCAACCGGCTGGCGGTGGAGGAGTTCGCCACCCTCGCAGCCCAGCTGCGCGATGCCCTGGCGCCCCTGCCGGTGGCCCATGGCTATCTGGAGTTTGCTCGGCCGATCCTGCGCGATGGTCTCGAGGAACTGCGCTGCCGAGGGGTGCGCCACGTGCTGGCGGTGCCGGCGATGTTGTTCGCGGCCGGCCATGCCAAGAACGACATCCCCTCGGTGCTGAATACCTGGGCGGCCGAGACCGGTGTGCGCGTTGATTACGGCCGTGAACTGGGGGTGGATCTGAAGATGATCCAGGCCGCCGGCGCCCGCATCCGCGCCGCCATGGAGGCCGCCGATGCCGCAGCTCAGGCCCGGGGCGATGCGCCTGTGGCGCCGCACGACACCCTGCTGGTGGTGGTGGGTCGCGGCTCCTCCGATCCCGACGCCAATTCCAATGTCGCCAAGGTGACGCGGATGCTGGTGGAGGGTTTCGGCTTCGGCTGGGGCGAGACCCTTTATTCGGGCGTCACCTTCCCCCTGGTGGAGCCGGGGCTGCGCCATGTGGTGAAGCTCGGTTACCGCCGCCTGGTGGTGTTCCCCTATTTCCTGTTCTCCGGTGTGCTGGTGAGCCGCATCGTGCAGCACAGTCGCCTGGTGGCGGCCGACCATCCCGACGTGGAGTTCGTGGAGGCCGCCTATCTGGGCGACCATCCCGAGGTGCTCGCCACCTTCGCCGAACGGGTGGCGGAAGTGCTGCGCGGTGACACCGACATGAACTGCTCGCTGTGCAAGTACCGCGCCCAGGTACTGGGTTTCGAGCGGGATGTGGGCGCCCCCCAGCAGAGCCACCATCACCATGTCGAAGGTCTGGTGGAGAGCTGCTCCCTATGCGAGCGGGAATGCACCGGCGCTTGCCAGAGCGATGGCGTGCCCCTGCCCCTCGCTGACTCTGCCCACAGCCATACGCATGAGCATGGGCACGGCCATGAGCATGGTCACAGCCATGCGCCCTACCCCCATGCCGACCACCCCCTTGGTCCCCGCAGCCTGCGCCAGCCGAGTGGGAGTGTGTCTCACGACAGTCTCTGATTGATCTCAGACCGTATTCGCAGAGATTTCGCTGCGCGCTGGCGGCAACTCCCGCACGCTGTGTTGCCCGTCTCACTGCACCCAAAATCGGCAGATGTCAGCAGTGATCAGATTTTCTGATCACGTTGGGGCTTTCCGCATTCGGGGTGGCTTTTCCACCGAATTGGGGCACTTTTTCCACAGTTGGGGGCCCTGGAGTGCCGTAGCGGCAGGCTGTTGGGGAAAGCGTCTGATTGCTGATCGATCGGTTGACAGCCGCTGCACGCCTGATCAATGGCGCCGGCATCGGGGCTCCACCGGTCCCCAGCGCCTGTCGCAACGGCCAGTCTCATCGGTGTGCAGTCTGGTTCTGGGTTGGTCTGTCCGCTTTGACGCAGCCCACCCCGATGTGGCGTAGTGGGGGCATCAACCCAGGCAGTTCACCTCCATGGCCATGGATCGGCATTCGATGCGGCAATGTTGCGAAGCCGTTGCCACCGATCCGGCCCCGCTGCCTGCTTGCCGCATCACGCTCGAGGCCGAGGTGCCCGAGGTGTTGTTCGACGGCATGCGCGCCTTCATCGAAGCGCATCCCCACTGGGATCAATACAGCGTGATCACCTCCGCCCTGGCAGGTTTTCTGTTTCAGAACGGCTGC
This sequence comes from Cyanobium sp., assembly GCA_044233605.1. Lineage (GTDB taxonomy): Bacteria > Cyanobacteriota > Cyanobacteriia > PCC-6307 > Cyanobiaceae > Cyanobium. The sequence goes on from JBIIJS010000001.1 coordinate 6,434, forward strand.
CAGGAGCATGGCGTCAGTCAGCACTACCTCGACGGCCTGTTTCTGCGGCCCTGAACTGGTCAGGACGAGGTCCCGGATGGGGGGTAGGTGCTGAGGCGGGGCTGGGGCTGGAGCTCGGCGGAAAACGGACAAAAAAAAGCGGGGGTGCCAGCCCCCGCCTGCGTTTTCTCCCTTGCCCGACCCGTTGAAAGGTCGCCCCGTAATTGTGCGGAACTCGCTGCTTTCAATCTGTGGTCGTTGACACCAGCAGGGCGCTTGGATGGGCATTTGCCCATCGAAGCCTCAACACCGGCGAGCGGCAGCTTCGCAGGCCCGCCAGGTGATCGCCATCTCGGTGAGCGTGGGGCTCTGCCAGCCGGCACTGGGCCAGCAGGCCCCATCCACCACCAGCACATTGGGGGCGCGCCAGCAGCGGTTCCAGGCGTCCACCACCCCATCGGCCTCGCGGGCCGCCATGCGGGCGCCGCCGAGCTCGTGGATGTAATACCCGGCGGGGGCCGCCACCGGACTCACCGCCGGGCTGGCACGCACCAGCGGCTCAAGCAGGGGAATCACGAACAGCTCCTCGATCGGCAGCATCTGACCGCCGCCGGCGGCCACCACCGCCTCCATGCGCACCTGCATGTGCGCCACCATCTCGGTTTCGTTGAGGCCCCAGCGGCAGGTGATCTGCGGAATCGGCAGGCCATGGACATCGCGGCGCTGCAGGTCGAGACACACCCGGTTGTCGGGATGGGGCAACACCTCGCCGTGGCCGATCAGGAAGCCGACAGCCGCATCGGGGCGGCGTTGCAGAAGACGGGGCGGGTCGAAGCGCTGCACCGCAGCCCAGAGGCCGTAGCCACGGCGGAAACCGAGCTCCTCGCCAGCTCCCAGATTCACGGTGTTGGGGATGAAGGCGCTGCCGGCGCCCGACAGTTCCGTCGGCCCGGTGGGAGGCGGGATGTCGGGGATCAGGAAGAAGCGGCTGCTGGAGATGTGATCCATCAGATAGCGGCCCAGGCAGCCGGAGGGATCGATCAGCCCACCGCTGCGCTGTTCCTCGCTGGAATGGAGCAGGATCCGCGTCGTCTCGATCGTGGAGGCGCACAGAACCACCAGCGGAGCTCGCACCAGCTCGCGTCCCCCTTCGGGTCCAGCCAGCACCACCCCCTCGGCGCTGCCCTGGTCGGGGGCCATGCGCAGGTGGCTCACCACCGCGCCGCTGCGCAGCCGCACCCTGCCAGTGGCCATGGCGCGGGCCAGGGTGACACCCTGGGCACTTGAGCGGGGCCAGGGGTTGGCTGCGCTGGGGCGATGCAGGGCGAAGCCGCGCGAATGGATCAGCGGCAGGCCCAATTCGCGCTCAATGGCCCGGCCCAGATGGTGCTCCCCCGGCGTGAACGGCAGGGGTGGCAGGTAGCGGCCATCGGGCAGCTGGGCCAGGCCATCGCAGCTACCGTGGACACCCAGGAGGGTTTCGAGGCGGTCGTAGTAGGGGGAAAGCTCGGCGCTGCCGATCGGCCAGACCGGCCCATGGCCATCCCGATCGGCGGCGCGGAATTCAGCCTCCGACAGCCGCAGGGTGATGCCACCCCAGGTGAGGCTCTTGCCGCCCACCTGGCGGCCGCGGGTCCAGAGGAAGGGTGCATCGGCCGGCGTGCTGTAGGGATGGCGCTGCTCATCGACGAACAGCTCCGGATTGTGCTTCCAGTAGCCCGGATGGTTGGCCTGCAGCCGCTGACGGCCGCTGCTGAGGTTGGCCAGCCTCCGCAGGCTGTTGAGTGGTTCACTGCCGAACGCCTGACGGGGTGAGCGATCGGGACCCGCCTCCAGGACCAACACCCGCAGGCCCGCCTCGGCAAGCACCATTGCCGCCACCCCGCCGGTGGCGCCGGCCCCCACCACGATCGCGTCGGGCTCGAAGGGATCGCCGGCGCTGGATGCCGAAAGGGCGGCAGGGGGCATGCGCACGACAGCGGCGAGGGATCGGTAGGGGATCAGCGAGACCGGAATCCGCAGACACCGGCACAAAAAAACCCGGACCTCGAGAAGAGGACCGGGATACGGGTGAAAGTGGTGGCGGGGGCGAGATTTGAACTCGCGACCTTCGGGTTATGAGCCCGACGAGCTACCAGACTGCTCTACCCCGCGGAGGGCACCCGGTGACTGGCGATCAGCTCTGAAGCCGATGAATGAATCGTACCAGTCGACCCGCCCCGGATCGAAAGCAACGCTTCCTCGCAGGCTCAGTCGAAGCGAAGCTCGCCGATCACTTCGAGGCGCAGGTGTGGGGCCGGCGCCTGGAAGTTGCGGCGCAGCTCCTCGAGGGTCATGGGTGTCAGCCAGTCGAGCTGCTCCAGCAGGTGCAGGGCCACGGCATGCTTGGCGCGTGAGGATCCGTCCTCCACCTTGACCGCCACCCCCATTCCCTCGCCGACGCGGGAGAGGCACTGGATCCCTTCGGCTCCACCCTTGCTGAGCACCTGGCCATGGCCAAGACGCATCAGCTCGGTGTCGAAGCGCCCCTCCCCGGCCACCAGCTCTGGATGGGCAAGCATCGCCCGGCTGAGCTGCTCGAGATCCGGCTGGGCGCCGGCGCCGAGATGGGCGAACAGCAGGGCCATCTGGGCCAGCTGCAGCTGCAGGGTGGGAGCTCCGCAGTCGTCGCGAGCGAGCACCAGTTCGGCCGGCGGCAGGCCCAGCAGTTCACCCACGCGCTTGAGCACCTCCCGGCTCAGTGGGTGGTCGTTCTGCAGGTAGCTCTCCAGTGGCCAGTGCAGGCGCCGGCAGGTGGCGAGGAAGGCGGCATGCTTGCCGGAGCAGTTGTGCTCCAGCGGGCTGGCGGCCCCCTTCGGCACCGGGCACTGCAGCTGCTCCACCTCCAGCTCCGCCCCCCAGAGGATGCGGAACGCCTCGCGGGCATGGGCGGTGCTGCCGACGTGGGAGGCACAGGCGATCGCCAGGCCCCGCTCGCCGCAGCCAACCATCTCGGCTGCGCCGCTGCTCACGAAGGTGGTGGCCTGGAAGGGCTTGAGGGCAGAGCGCATGAAGCTCAGCTGCTGCGGATCCCCGGCGCGCATCAGCACCCGTCCCCGCTGGTCGCAGACCACGGCATGGACGCGATGGCGCGATTCGACGATGCCCTCGCGCAGCAGACGCACTTCCAGCGGTGGCACCCCCGGCCGCGTGGACCCGCTGAAGCTCGAGGGCAGGGACATGGGAAGGGAACGGGCTGATCAACGCTCAGAGAGCCTGACAGACCCCCGCTCCGGCCAGCAGCAGTCCGCCCGCCAGCGCCATGCCCCGGGCCAGGTTGGTGAGCACCGGGGCCACCTGGTGGCGGGCCACCAGCAGATCCTGCTGGCGCCAGTTCAGCGGCTTCTCCCATACCTGGCCGTCGTACCAGCCCGATTCCTCGTACTCGACCCGCTCGGAGATCAGACGGCGGTGCACGTAGCGCCAACCCAACCACTGGCGCAGCAGGAGCAGCAGGGGCAGAAGAACAGCCGCCACGGCCGCGGCGGCCACCAGGCGGGGTGGGTCGTGGCGCAGGGGGATGCTGCCACTGGCCACGAGCAGGCACGGGCCGAGGGCAACCAGCCAGGCTTTGAGCAGGGCGCGCAGCAGCCCCCAGCCGCCGGCCGCCGGCCAGGCGAAGAACCAGGAGTCGCGCAGCTGCTCGTATTCCTGCAGCGGCCGCTGTTCCGGCGGCACTGGGCAGGCCGTCATCCGCCCTGGGCCGGGCTGGCCAGGCTTGGGCTGACGTAACGCTGCTGTTCGCCATGACCCCAGAACGCTTCCAGGCCGTAGTAGCTGCGCTCCTGGGGGGTGAGGACATGCACGATCACCTCGCCGTAATCGAGCAGCACCCAGCGTCCCTCGGTCTGCCCCTCCCGCCGCAGCGGCAGCCGCTGGGCATCGCTTTCGAGCCGGTCTTCGACGGAGCGGGCAATGGCCCGGACCTGCACATCGGTGAGACCGGTGCAGATCACGAACCAATCGGTGATCGAGGAGACATCCTCGACCCGGATCAAGCGGATGTCGACCGCCTTGCGGTCGTCGCAGGCCTCGGCGGCAAGCCGGGCAAGGGCCTCGCTGTCGCCTGGATTGAGCACCGGGCCTACGGGCTGGTCATCCATAAACGTTCTCGCTGCTGACCGACTGGCGTGATCCCTGCTGCTGGGCCATCTCGGCCCGGGCCTTGCCGGCGCTCTTGCGCAGGGCTTCAAGCCGGTCTTCGTAGAAGGCCCGGCGGCGCTTCTTGCGGGTCTGTTCCACCAGCTCCTTGAGCGCCCCGCCGAGGCTCTTGTACGCGTTGGGCAAGCTGTAGCCGAAGCGGCAGGCCAGGTCGATCGCCCGCTCATCGGCCAGGATCGCGTCCTGCAGGCGCTTCTCGGAGTTGTTCTTGAGGTAAAGCCGGTAACCGGCGAAGCCGGAGAGACCCATCGCCATCAGCAGCAGCAGGCCGTCCTGCACCCATAGCTCACCGATCGCCCCACCCAGGCCGATTGCCAGCGCCGCCATTTCCCAGCCGTCGCGGGGCACTGCGTCGTTCTGGATGCGACCCACCTCATGCCAGAACAGCAGGTTGCGATGGTCGAGGGCCAGGGCATCCCATTTCTCCAGGTCGATCTGGATCTCGATCTCATCGCGACCGATCTCCTCGATCGAAATCAGTGGGGGATCCACCGAGGCGGCCGCCTCGACGAACACCCAGCTCTGCATCTCCGGGGGCAGCAGGCCCTTCAGTCGCTGGAGTTCGCTCATCGAGGGCGGGGCTGGTCTGCGGGCGGATGGGTTGGGAATGGCGCACCGGGAGTGCGTTATGGGCAGGTTAGCGATTGGAGCGGGGCGGCCGGTCGCCGGAGCGGGTGGATGACCGGCCCCCGTGAGAGGCTGGACCTGTCTGGCCTTTCCCTGCCCATGCCCCGCCGCACGGATCTCAGGCGCATCCTGCTGCTGGGTTCCGGTCCGATCGTGATCGGCCAGGCCTGCGAATTCGATTATTCCGGCACCCAGGCTTGCAAGGCACTGCGGGCCGAAGGCTTCGAAGTGGTGCTGGTGAACTCCAACCCAGCATCAATCATGACCGATCCCGATCTGGCGGATCGCACCTACATAGAGCCTCTCACCGTTGAGGTGGTGGCACGGGTGATCGAGATCGAGCGTCCCGATGCCCTGCTGCCCACCATGGGTGGCCAAACCGCCCTCAACCTGGCAGTCGCCCTGGCTGAGAACGGCACCCTTGAGCGCTTCGGTGTCGAGCTGATCGGCGCCAACCTCGAGGCGATCCGTAAGGCCGAAGACCGGCTGTTGTTCAAGGAGGCGATGGCGCGCATCGGTGTGCAGGTGTGTCCGTCAGGCATCGCCAACGACCTCGAGGAGGCCCTGCGGGTGGGTGAGGAGGTCGGTGGCTACCCCCGCATCATCCGGCCCGCCTTCACCCTCGGCGGTTCCGGCGGAGGCATCGCCTACAACCCCGAGGAATTCCGCCATTTCTGCCAGAGCGGTCTGGAGGCCAGCCCCGTCTCCCAGATTCTGATCGAGCGCTCCCTGCTCGGCTGGAAGGAGTTCGAGCTGGAGGTGATGCGCGACAGCGCCGACAACGTGGTGATCGTGTGCAGCATCGAAAACCTCGACCCGATGGGGGTGCACACCGGTGATTCGATCACCGTGGCACCGGCCCAGACCCTCACCGACCGCGAATACCAGCGGCTGCGCGACCAGTCGATCGCCATCATCCGCGAGATCGGCGTGGATACGGGCGGCAGCAACATCCAGTTCGCGATCAACCCCGCCAATGGCGATGTGGTGGTGATCGAGATGAATCCGCGCGTTTCGCGCAGCTCGGCGCTGGCCTCCAAGGCCACCGGCTTCCCGATCGCCAAGATCGCTGCGCGCCTGGCGGTGGGCTACAGCCTCGACGAGATCATCAACGACATCACCGGCGCTACGCCGGCCTGCTTCGAGCCAACGATCGACTACGTCGTCACCAAGGTTCCGCGCTTCGCCTTCGAGAAGTTTCGCGGCAGTCCGGCGGTACTCAGCACCTCGATGAAGTCGGTGGGGGAGGCGATGGCGATCGGCCGCCGCTTTGAGGAATCGTTCCAGAAGGCGTTGCGATCGCTGGAGATCGGCAGGGCCGGCTGGGGCTGCGACCGGCCTGATCTGCCGCCCGAGGGCGGCGAGCTGGAGCGCCGCCTGCGCACCCCGTCGCCTGAGCGCATCTTCGCGGTACGTGACGCCATGGTGGCGGGCCGCAGCGATGCCGAGATCCACCAGATCAGCGCCATTGATCCCTGGTTCCTGGCCAGGCTGCGGCTGATCCTTGAGGCCGAGCAAGGCCTGCTGCAGGGTCGCCGCCTCGATCAGCTCGATGCCGAGGCCCTGCTCCAGCTCAAACAGCTCGGCTTTGCCGATCGCCAGATCGGCTGGGCGGTGGGTGCGACGGAGCTGGAGGTTCGCTCCCACCGCCAGGTGCTGGGGGTGAGCGCGGTGTTCAAGACGGTGGACACCTGTGCAGCTGAGTTCGCCTCCAGCACTCCGTACCACTACGCCACCTACGAGCGCCCGCTGGAACGGCTCCAGCCCGACGGCAGCCTGGTGGCCCTGCCGCCCGAAGACGAGGTGACGCCGGAGAGCCGGCGCAAGGTGATGATTCTCGGTGGCGGCCCCAACCGCATCGGCCAGGGCATCGAATTCGATTACTGCTGCTGCCATGCCTCCTTCGCCCTGCGCGAGGCCGGCTTCGCCACCGTGATGGTGAACAGCAATCCCGAGACGGTCTCCACCGACTACGACACCAGCGACCGCCTCTACTTCGAGCCGCTCACCCTCGAAGACGTGCTCAACGTGATCGAGGCCGAACGGCCTGAGGGGGTGATCGTGCAGTTCGGTGGTCAGACGCCGCTCAAGCTGGCGATCCCATTGCTGCGCTGGCTCGATTCGCCCGCGGGCCGATCCACCGGCACCCGTATCTGGGGCACTTCACCGGAATCGATCGACCGCGCCGAGGACCGCGAGCAGTTCGAGGCGATCCTGCGCCGGTTGGAGATCCGCCAGCCCCGCAACGGTCTGGCCCGCAGCGCCGAGGAGGCCCGTGCCGTGGCCGCTCGGGTCGGCTACCCGGTGGTGGTGCGGCCCAGCTACGTGCTCGGCGGCCGGGCTATGGAGGTGGTCTACGACGTGGAGGAGCTCAACCGCTACATGGTGGAGGCGGTGCAGGTGGAGCCTGATCACCCGGTGCTGATCGACCAGTTCCTCGAGAACGCGATCGAGGTGGATGTCGACGCCCTCTGCGACAGCGGCGGCACGGTGGTGATCGGTGGCCTGATGGAGCACATCGAGCCGGCTGGCATCCACTCGGGCGACTCGGCCTGCGCCCTGCCCTCGGTGTCGCTGAGCGATCCGGTGCTGGCCACGATCCGCCAGTGGAGCCGGGAGCTGGCCCTGGCCCTGGAGGTGCGCGGCCTGATCAACCTGCAGTTCGCCGTGCAGCGCGACGCGCAGGGGGAGGAGAAGGTTTACATCATCGAGGCCAATCCGCGGGCTTCGCGCACGGTGCCGTTCGTGGCCAAGGCCACCGGCGTGCCCCTGGCCAAGATCGCAAGCCAGCTGATGGCTGGCCGCAGCCTGGCCGATCTCGGACTGCACAACGAGCCGACTCCCCCCCTGCAGACCGTCAAGGAGGCGGTGCTGCCATTTCGCCGTTTCCCTGGTTCCGACACCCTGCTGGGGCCGGAGATGCGCTCCACCGGCGAGGTGATGGGCCTGGCCTCGAGCTTCGGCCTGGCCTACGCCAAGGCGGAACTGGCCGCCGGCGAGGCATTGCCCACCAGCGGCACGGTGTTCCTCTCCACCCACGACCGCGACAAGCCGGCCCTGGTGCCGGTGGCGCGGCGCCTGGCCGATGAGGGCTTCGCCCTCACCGCCACCGCCGGCACGGCCGCGGCGCTGGTGGCCGCAGGCCTGGCGGTGGAGCCCGTGTTGAAGGTGCACGAAGGCCGCCCCAATATCGAAGACGCGATCCGCTCCGGCATGGTGCAGCTGATCATCAACACCCCGATCGGCCGCCAGGCAGCCCACGACGACCGCTACCTGCGGCATGCGGCCCTTGATTACGCCGTGCCCACCGTCACGACCCTGGCCGGTGCCCGGGCGGCGGTGGAGGGGATTGCGGCCCTGCAGCGCCATCACCAGGTGGAGGTGGTGGCGCTGCAGGACATCCATGCCCCCTGGAGCTCAGCCGCCATCGTCGCTGGGTAGGGTGAAACATCTGTCGCCTCGACCCCTGTGACCAGCACGCTGAGCGGCCAGGCCGCCACGGGCAGCGCACCTGATGCCGTGCCGGCCCCCGGCAGCGACTGCCGCGCCGCCTTTCGCGCCGCCTATGAGAACCGCTACACCTGGGAGCCCGGCTTCGGCGGCTACCGCGGCTGCTGCGTCTGGGAGCAACCCAGCCAGGCTGGTGAAGCCGAGCGCCTGGTGGCGGGCACCTTTGTGGTGGGCGCCGACCTCCGGGCCAGCGTGGAGGGCATCGAAGATGAGGCTGTGCACAAGGCGATCGCCTCCCAGCTCTGGGAGGTGGCAATCCACCGGGTGCGGCGCAGCTTTGAGCAGACCCACGGCGAGAACAGCTTCACCGCCGGCGACACGAATGATGTGGGCACCGAGGTGATCGTGGGCGGCAAGGGTGCGGGCGACCGTTACCGCATCAAGGATGACGTGGTGACGATGGTGCACCGCCACATTCACGGCACCGTGGTGACGATCTTCACCGAAGCTGTGATTCACACCGGCAGCGGCTATCTCAGCAGCAGCTACACCAGCAGCTATGCCGATCCGGCCAGCGGTGAGCCGAAGGGCGGCATGAATCGTTTCACCGACACCTTCGTGCCGCTGGTGGAAGGAGGCCCATGGGTGCTCAGCGAGCGGGTGGTCGTAGCCGACGCCTTCGCAGAGTCGCCTGCCAGCCGTCAGGTCTTCCGTTTCGAAGCGCTGGAAGCCCTGGCCTGAGCGTCGCAGGGATGGCAGCATCGCCCCAGTTTCGCGGCGCTCGTCTTGTCTTTGCTCGATGCGATCAATGATGTCGTCTGGGGCCCCCTCACCCTGCTGCTGATTGGCCTCACCGGGCTGTATCTGATGGTGGGGCTGCGCTTCATGCCGCTGAGGCGCATCGGATTCGGTTTCCGCCAGGCCCTCGGCTCGATCCGCAGCAGCAGCGGTGAGGGCGATGTGAGCGCCTTTGAAGGCCTCACCACCGCCCTGGCGGCCACGATCGGCACCGGCAATGTGGCCGGGGTGGCGGGCGCGATTGCCACCGGTGGCCCCGGAGCCGTGTTCTGGATGTGGCTGATCGCCTTCGTGGGCATGGCCACCAAATATGTGGAATCGCTGCTGGCGGTCCACTTTCGCGAGGTCGATGAGCTCGGTGAGCACGTCGGCGGGCCGATGTACTTCATCCGCAACGGCCTCGGTCCTCGCTGGGGTTGGCTGGCCAGCCTGTTCGCCCTGTTCGGCACCCTGGCCGGCTTCGGCATCGGCAACGGCGTGCAGTCCCATGAGATGGCCCTCGCCCTCAAGACCTCCCTGGGCGTGCCCGAGCTGCTCACCGGGCTGGTGATGGCGGCGATCACGTTTCTGGTGCTGATCGGTGGCATTGAGCGCATCGGCAAGGTCACCGAGGTGGTGGTGCCGTTCATGGCGATCGTGTATGTGGTTGGGGCGCTGGTGATCCTCGGCGCCCATCTCGACCAGATCCCCGCCGCCTTCGGCCTGATCTTCCGCGATGCCTTCACTGGCCAGGCGGTGGCCGGTGGTGCCCTCGGCACCGTGATCCAGAAGGGCATCGCCCGAGGTGTGTTCTCCAACGAGGCCGGCCTGGGCACGGCCCCGATCGCCCAGGCGGCCGCCAAGCCCGGCGATCCGGTGCTGCAGGGCACGGTGGCCATGCTCGGCACTTTCATCGACACGATCATCGTCTGCACGATGACCGCCCTGGTGATCGTGATCAGCGACCTCTATGGGGGTGATCAGCGTGGTGTCGCCCTCACCATGGCCGCCTTCGACAAGGGTCTGCCCGGCGCAGCCTGGCTGGTCACCTTCGGCACGGTGTTCTTCACCGGCACCACGATCCTGGGCTGGGGCTATTACAGCGAGCGCTGCCTGGAGTTCCTGGCTGGTACCGCCGCCATTCGCCCCTTTCGGCTGGTTTGGGTGGCGATGGTGGTGATCGGTGCTGTGGCCACCGGCGGCGTGATCTGGACGATCGCCGACATTCTCAACGGCCTGATGGCGATCCCCAACCTGATCGGCCTGCTGCTGTTATCCGGCACCGCATTCAGGCTCACCCGCGCCTACGACTTCGAGGCGTTAGCAGGAGCTGGGATTTCGTCTTGGGAGCCGTCGGTTTTCGAGGCGCTCATTCTTCGAGCGGTGCAATGCTCCTGAGACGCTCATTGAGCTGCATCGCCATCGACTGACGGCCCACAGCCAGCACCTTGAGAGTGTCTTCGTGCATGCGGAGCTGGGCATCGGCCACCTGCATGCCGCGTACCAGTTCCTTGACCTCGTCGGGCAGGTTGTTGAGGTCGTACCGCTTGCCCTCGAAGGTGAGAACGGGGGGCTGGTTCGGGGCGGGGGTCTCCACGGAGGTGGTTGTAGGGCGCCTCACCATAAGCAGGCAAAGCCCTCAGCCACCCATCTGGATGAACTGGCGTTCGCACAGCTCCCGGTAGCGGCCACCGCGGGCCATCAGCTCGCCGTGGTTGCCCTGCTCCACGATATGGCCGCGTTCAAGCACCAGGATCCGGTCGGCCTCCTGCACGGTGGAGAGCCGGTGGGCGATCACCAGTACGGTGCGACCCGCCATCGCCTGTGCCAGGCCCCGCTGCACCGCCTCCTCGGACTCGGCGTCGAGGGCGCTTGTGGCCTCATCGAGCAACAGAATCGCCGGATCACCCAGCACGGCGCGGGCGATCGCCAGGCGCTGCAGCTGGCCGCCGGAGAAGTTGCTGCCCCGCTCCTCCACCCGGCTGTCGTAGCCGTGGGGGAGGGCCTCGATGAAGCCGGCGGCATTGGCCAGCCTGGCTGCTTTCCGCAGGCTCTCAAGGCTGGCGGGACGGCCGAAGGCGATCGCTTCGGCCACCGTTCCGGAGAAGAGGCTGCTCTGCTGCGGTACGAGGGCCACGGCGCGGCGCAGTTCGTGGGCCCTCAGCTCAGCGAGGTCGTGGCCATCGAGAAGCACCCGGCCGTTCTGGGGGATGTTGAAGCGCAGCAGCAGGGAAAACAACGTGCTCTTACCGGCGCCGGAGGGGCCCACCAGCGCCACCACCTGACCGGGCTCGATCTGCAGGTGAAGGTTGTGCAGTACCGGCTGCCCGGGGTCGTAGCCGAAGCGCACCCCGTCGAGCAGCAGGCCGCCGCGCACCGGTCCGAGCGGGAGGGCATCGGCGCGGTCGGGCGTCTCCACCGGCTCGGCCTCGATCGCCCGCAGGCGCCGCAGCGAGGCCTGCCCCTGCTGGAACTCGTTGAAATTGGTGGTGAGGTGGGAGATCGGATCGATCAGCATCAGCAGCGCCGCCATGTAGGCGCTGAAGCCCTGGCTGCTGAGGCCGCCGGAGCTGATGCGGGCAGCACCGATCACCAGCACGGCCAGGATGCCGAAGGCTTCGATGAAGCCCACCACCGGATGTTGCTGGGCCAGCAGGTTCATGCTGCGGTAGCGGGCGCGGCGGTGCAGATCCACCTCCTCATCGAAGCGCTGCTGCAGCCAGGGCTCGGCGGCGTAGGCCCGCACCAGGGGCAGGGCGCCGATCGCCTCACCCAGCAGGGCTGCCAGCTCGCTCACCTGCTGCTGGCTGCGTTCGGCGGCGCGCATCACCCGGGCGCCGAAGGCGCTCACAAGCAGGGCCACGAAGGGGGCCAGCAGCAGGGTGGCCAGGGCCAGGGGCCAGTCGAGCCAGAGCATGTAGCCGAGCACCACCACCAGCTGCAGGGCGCTGGGCGTGCTGTCATGAATGGTCTTGTAGATCACCTCCCCCACCCGGTCGGCGTCCTCGGTGAGGCGGTAGGTGAGATCGCCGGCGGAAAGTTTCTCCAGCGCGCCGAACTCGAGCCGCTGCAGGCGGGCGAACAGGCGTTGCCGCAGCTCCTGGCTCACATGCAGCGCCGGACCGGCCAGCAGGGTGTCCTGGCCGAACTGAGCCGTCTTCTGCACCAGGAACACGGCTAGAGCGAGGCCCACGGTGCGCAGCACTGTGGGGATGTCGCCAGCGCCGATGGCCGGGATCAGCTGGCCAGCCAGCCAGGCCAGCAGGGGGAAGCTGGCGACGAAGATCAGGATGCAGACGCCGCCGGCCAGCAGGTTGCGCCGATGGGGCTTCAGCAGCGGCCAGAGCCTGCGGAAGCCGGCCGGCGAGGATGCGAGCATCGCTGAACCCTACGCCCGCCGCCTCCAGGGCCGGCCCGCCGTTCTGAAGCTCGATCAGTTCCTCAAATGGCAGGGCCTGGCCGCCACCGGTGGCGAGGCCAAGCAACGCATCCAGCGCGGCGACGTCCGCGTCAACGACACGATCGAAACCCGCCGCGGCCGTCGCCTCGCCCTCGGGGATGTGGTGACGGTCGACGGCCGTGAGCTGTTGGTCACCGTCACCGATTAGCGTGACCAATACCCCATCGTGAGGAGCGGCTGCCGGTGCGCAAGGCTGTGATCGCAGGCAACTGGAAGATGCACATGACCTGCGCCGAGACGCGGGTCTTCGCCGCCGCCTTCCGGCCGCTGATCGAGCAGCTCCCCGCTGATCGCCGCGTGGTGATCGCCCCTCCCTTCACCGCCATCCCCACCCTCTGCCGCCATCTGGCCGGTGCCGGGGTGGAGATCGCCGCCCAGAACGTGCACTGGGAGGAGAAGGGGGCCTACACCGGCATGGTGTCGGCGCCGATGCTGGTGGAGCATGGCGTCAGCCATGCAATCGTGGGTCATAGTGAGCCTCGCAAGTATTACAGCGAGAGCGACGAACAGATCAACCTCCGTGCCCGCACCGCCCAGGTTCACGGCCTGATCCCGATCCTCTGCGTGGGCGAGAGCCTCGACCAGCGCGAGGCACGCGAGACCGAACGGGTGATCCATCGCCAGATCGAGCAGGGGCTTGAGGGGGTCGATCCGCTTCGGCTGATCGTGGCCTACGAACCGATCTGGGCGATCGGCACCGGCAAAACCTGCGCCGCCGATGAGGCCAACCGCATCTGCGGCCTGATCCGCGGCTGGGTGGGCAATCCGGATGTGATCGTTCAGTACGGAGGCTCGGTCACCCCTGAAACGATTGACCAGCTGATGGCCCAGCCGGAGATCGACGGCGCCCTGGTGGGTGGTGCCTCGCTCAAGCCCGAGGGCTTTGCCCGCATCTGCAACTACCAGCCGGTGGCTGTCGCCGCCTGATGGATCCCTTCCTCCACCCTTGAACAGCGCCCGCTTCTCCTGGGGCGATCGCTGCGCTGTGATGGGGGTGATCAATCTCACCCCCGATTCATTCAGCGACGGTGGTCGCTTCCTCGACCCGGCGGCGGCCGTAGCCGAGGCGGGTCGGCAGCTGGCCCGGGGGGCCGATCTGCTGGATCTCGGTGCCCAGAGCACCCGGCCCGGCGCCGACGAGGTGGGCCCCGACCGGGAGCTCCAGCGTCTGCTGCCAGCACTGACGGCGATCCGCGCTGCCCATCCGCAGGCGTTGCTCTCGATCGACACCTTTCATGCGGCGGTGGCGGAGGCGGCTCTGGCGGCCGGGGCTGACTGGATCAATGATGTGCGCGGCGCCAGCCCGAGGCGGGATCCGGCCATGGTGGCCGCGGTGGCTCGCAGCGGCTGCCCCTATGTGGTCATGCACAGCCGCGGGGACAGCCGCTCGATGGATGGCCTGGCGGTGTACGGCGACGTGGTGGCGGAGGTGCGCTCCGAGCTGCAGGCAGCCACCGATGCGCTGCAGGCGGCCGGGGTGGCCGCCGGGCAGATCCTCTGGGATCCGGGCCTGGGCTTCGCCAAGACCACCGCGCACAACCTCGAACTGCTGCGCCGCCTCGACGAGCTGGCGGCGGCAGGGTATCCGCTGCTACTGGGTCCGTCGCGCAAGCGTTTCATCGGCGCGGTGCTCGACGAGCCCCGCCCCAGAGCCAGGCTATGGGGCACCGCCGCGGTCTGCGCCCTGGCGGCGGCGCGGGGCGCGGCAGTGCTGCGAGTGCACGACGTGGGCCCGATTGCCCAGGTGGTGCGAATGGCAACGGCGCTCACTCCGGTTGGCTCGTCCGGCCAGCTTCAGCCGCCCAGCAGCGCGCGCACCTGATCGGCGGCCGCCAGCCCCGCCTCGATCGCCCCTTCGAAGTAGCCCGGCCAGCGATGGGCCGCCTCGGTACCGGCCCACACCACCCGCTGGTGCGGCTGCTGCCAGATTGATCCGTAGCTGGTCCAGGCGCCGGGAGTGAGGAAGCTGGTGAAGGCACCGCCGCTCCAGCTCTCGGTGTTCCAGTTATGCACAACCAGATCGAGCGGTTCGGCCGCCGCTTCGCCCCACCAGGCCCGCAGGTCGGCGAGCACCGCCTGGCGCCGGCGCGCCTCCGGCAATCGCTGCCAGCGCACGGCCCGATCGCCCGCAATGAAGCCGGCCAGCAGACCCGGCCCTCCCGGAGGAGAGCTGTCGACCGTGAGCTCCAGGGTGGGCAGGTTACCGATGCCCAGGCCGTTGAGCCCCTCGTCGCGCCAGAACGGCCTGGGGTAGAGCGCCAGCACCTTCACCATCGAGCCCATCGGCGAGCGCTGCAGCAGGCCGCGCCACTGGGGCGGCAGCTCGGGTTCGTAGTGGATCGCCAACCGTAGCGGTGGCGGGATCGCCACCACCGCCGCGCCGGCGTGCAGCTGGGAGCCATCGGCGCAGCCCACCACCACGCCGCCGCCGTTCTGGTGGATCGAGACCACCGGCGCCCGCAGGTGGATCAGTCCAGCGAGCTCGGCGGCCAGCAGCCCCGCCACCTGGGCGATGCCCCCCTCCACGAGCCAGGCCTCCGGCGTCTCCTGCTGGGGTGCCACGGCCTGGCTCCATGCCAGGTGCAGGATCGAGCTTTCGTGCGGCTCGAAGCCCCCCGAACCGCCCATGCGGCTCAGCCAGGCCAGCGGGTAGCGGGCGAGATCGCCGGCACCCTGCCGCTCCAGCCAGTGGTCGACACTGATCCGATCGAGGCTCTCGGCCCCTTCAACCTCCCAGGGGGTGGCGGGCGTCACCTTCTCCACCAGTTCGCGAAAGTGCCTCTGCACCGCCAGGGCCTGCTCAAGGCTGGACGGCGGCAACCCCAGCTCCTGCGGCCGGAAGAACAGCAGGCTGGCGGCAAAATCGTGCTCCACACCGGCGCGGTGGGCCACGCCGTTCCAGAGAAACACCCCCTCGCCGTCGTAGTGGGTGGGGTAGCGGCGCAGGTGGAATTCGTCCAGCAGCGCCAGCAGATGGCGGTGGCTGGCGCCCACCCACTGGCCGCCCAGATCCACTGGTATGCCTGTGGTACTCCTGCCGCGGTGCATACGGCCTCCCCAGCGTTCGCGGGCCTCCAGGAGCCTCACCGCCAACCCCGTGCGGCTCAGGCTGCGGGCGGAGATCAGGCCGGACAGCCCTGCGCCCACCACCACCACATCGGGATCTCTGCCCTGTCCGGGGGTCGTGGTGGACATTGAAGAGTGCAGCTGACTTGCTAGAGAAAGACGCCTTGTTTGGCGTCTGAACAGTTGGAGTCTGAACGGTCCTGCGTCTCGCTCACCCGCTCCGGCCCCGTCATCGGCAGTGATACCGGTAACGATTCCGCCGTGGCGATCGCCCTGCAGGATCTGAGCCGCAGCTATGGCGGCCACGCCGCCCTCGACGGCCTGGATCTCAGCATTGGTGCCGGCGAATTCTTCTCCCTGCTCGGGCCCTCCGGCTGCGGCAAGACCACCACCCTGCGGCTGATTGCCGGTTTCGAGCGTCCCGACCGAGGCCGCATCCTTCTGCAGGGGTGCGATCTCACCGAGGCGCCGCCACACCGCCGGCCGGTGAATCTGGTGTTCCAGAACTACGCCCTGTTTCCCCATCTGAGCGTGTGGGACAACGTGGCGTTCGGTCCCCGTTCGCTGCGGCTGCAAGAGTCCGAGGTGCGGCGGCGGGTCGGAGAGCTGCTGGAGGTGGTTCGGCTGGCCGACCTGGCCCGGCGCCGTCCCCACCAGCTCTCGGGCGGCCAGCAGCAGCGAGCGGCCCTGGCGCGGGCACTGGTGAACGCACCGGCTGCCCTGCTGCTCGATGAGCCGCTGGCCGCCCTCGATCCGGATCTGCGTCGCTCGATGCGCACAGAGCTGCAGCGGATCCAGCGGCAGTTGGGCATCACCTTCCTGTTGGTCACCCACGACCGGGAGGAGGCGCTCAGCCTCAGCGACCGACTGGCGGTGCTGCACGCCGGCCGCCTCGAGCAGGTGGGCACGCCGCGGCAGCTCTATGAGCGCCCACGCAGTGCTGTGGTGGCCACCTTCCTGGGGGCGGCCAACCTGCTCCGCGAGGGCCATGGCGGAGGGGTGCGGCTGTTGCGTCCCGAGCGTCTGCGGTTGCGCGAAGGCGCGCCGGACCAGGGTGAGCGGGGCCTGCGGGCCCGGGTGCGGGAGCTGGTGTTCCAGGGCGCCACGGTGGAGGTGCGGCTGAGCACCGAACGCAACCAGCCGCTGGTGGCCATCGACACCGGCGCGGCCCTGCCCAACAATCTGCGCATCGGCAGCGAGTTCTGGTGCTGCTGGGATCCGGCCGACAGCCACCTTCTGGAGGAGTCCGCATGACCCGCATCGCCCTGACTGGAGCCGGTGGCGGCCGCCGCCGTTTCCTGCGCCGCCTCGGCCTGGCAGCCGCCGGCGCCCTGGTGACGCCTCCGCTGCTGCAGGCCTGCGGGGGCAGGGATCAAGCCCCCGGCGCCGATGGATCGGCGGGAGGTGCCGCGCTGACCATCTCCACCTTCCCCCTCTACATCGACCCGGACGAGCCCGGGGTGCCCGGCAGCGTGGCCCGCTTCCGCAAGGAAACGGGCATCCAGCTGCGCTACCTGGAAGACATCAGCGATGCGCGCCAGTTCTTCGCCCGCATGCAGCCCCAGCTGGCGGCGGGAAGGCCGGTGACCCAGGACCTGATGGTGCTGCCCTCCTGGCTGGCGGAGCGGCTGATCGCCCTGGGCTGGCTGGAGCCCCTGCCCCTTGCGCAGGTTCCCAACGCCCGCAACCTGATCCCCTCGCTGCGCGATCCGGCCTGGGATCCCCAGGGCCGCTGGAGTCTGCCCTGGCAGTCCGGCATCGCCGGCATCGTGTACAACATCAAGGAAACGGGGCGGGAGCTGGGCAGCGTCGACGACCTGTTCGATCCGGCCTTCAGGGGAAGGGTTGCGGCGCTGCTGGAGATGCGCGACACCATGGGCCTGCTGATGCTTGCCGACGGCAAGGACATCAGCACCCCCGGCTGGGAGGCGGCCCAGCCATCGTTCGAGCGCCTCGAGCGGGCCCGCCGCGACGGCCAGATCCGCCGTTTCACCGGCAACGATTATCAGAACGATCTGCTCGCGGGCAATCTGGCCGCCTGCATCGGCTGGTCGGGCGACGTGGCCCAGCTGGCGCTTGAGCAGCCCGAGCTGCGTTTCCTCGTGCCCGAGAGCGGCGGTGTGCTCTGGGCCGATCTGATGCTGATGCCGAAGGGTGCCCGCCATCGGGAGGCGGCGGCCCGCTGGCTCAACTGGGTGTATCAGCCGGTGGAGGCCGCCCGCATCGCCGCCGCCGTGCAGTACATCTCGCCGGTGCAGGGGGTGCGGGAGATCCTGGCGCAGGATGCCGCCACGGCGGAGCTGGCCCGCAGTCCGCTGATGTTCCCGGACGCGGGGATGCAGCAGCGTCTGCACAGTTTCGGGCCGTTGAGCGAGGCGGAGGAGGCCCGCTGGGAGGAGCGCTTTGCCCGCATCACCGAGGGCTGAGCCACGCCGCCCCGACCCCGGGCCCGTGCGCCGTTGGTGGCCCTGGGCCCTGGTGGCGCCGGGGCTGCTGTGGCTGATCGGGCTCTACCTGCTGCCGCTGCTGGCGCTGGTGCCGCTGTCGCTCTCGGAACCCGTGAGCCGTTTCGGTCTGGAGGTGGTGTTCCGCGGTCGGCTGGCCACCTACCTGGAGGTGATGCAGGCCTATGGCCCGATTCTGCTGCGCTCCTTCACTTTTGCCCTGGTAGCCACGGCTCTGGGCCTGCTGCTGGCCTATCCGCTGGCCTGTGCGATCCGTTTCCGAGGCGGCCGCTGGCAGCCGCTGCTGATCGGTCTGGTGGTGCTGCCATCGCTCGTCTCCTATCTGGTGCGTGCGATCGGCTGGAGCAGCCTGCTGGGCGATCAGGGCCCGGTGATCGGCCTGATCGAACTGCTGCAGTTGGGCCCTGCGTTGCATGGCCTGGGTATGTTGCGCGACGGCCGGCTGCTCCATACCCCCACGGCTGTGGTGCTCGGCCTCACCAGCAACCTGCTGCCCTTCCTGGTGCTGCCTCTGGTGGTGGCGCTGCAGCGGATCGACCGGCGCCTGTTGGAAGCCGCCGCCGATCTACATGCCACTCCTGTGCGCAGTTTCCGACTCGTGGTGTGGCCGCTGTCGCGGCCAGGCCTGACCTCGGGACTGTTGCTCAGCCTGATCCCGGCGGCCGGCGATGTGGTGAATCCGCTGTTCCTCGGCGGACCCAACGAGCGGATGATCGCAAATACAATCGAAAACCTGCTGCTGGTGCAGCTGCAGGCGCCGCGGGCGGCGGCCCTCACCCTGGTCTTGATGGCCCTGGTGAGCCTGGCGGTATGGCTGCAGCTGCGTGACGGCGGCATGGATCAGCTGACGCTGCCATGACCATGACTCGTCGGCGCCCCTGGAGCGATCCTGCTGGCGGGCGGGGATGGCCCGGCCTGCTGTGGACGGCTCTGAGCCTGCTGGCTTTCGCGCTGCTGTATGCGCCGATTGTTGTGATGGTGCTGTTCAGCTTCAACGAGCCGCGCGGCCGCTTCAATCTGGTGTGGCAGGGCTTCACCTTCGAGCACTGGCGGCAACCGCTGCGCGATGGACCGCTCACCCACGCCTTTCTCACCAGCCTGGCCCTGGCGCTGGCGGCTGCCCTGCTGGCGGTGTTCCTCGGCGCTCTGATGGCCCTTGCCCTGGGCCGAGCACGGCCGCGCGGAGCCTGGGGCATGGAACTGCTCCTGGCGCTGCCGCTCACCAACCCGGAGATCGTGCTGGCCCTGGCCCTGTTTCAGTTGTTCGTGGATATCGACCTGCCGCGCGGGCCGCTGACCCTGCTGCTTTCCCACAGCCTGTTCTGTCTGAGCTATGCGGCGCTGACCCTCAAGGCGCGGCTGACGGGCTTCGATCCCAGCCTGGAACTCGCCGCCCAGGATCTTGGCGCTCCGCCTCTGGAAGCTTTCCTTCGCGTGACGTTGCCGCTGCTCACGCCGGGCCTGCTGGCCGCCGCCCTGCTGAGCTTTTCGCTGTCATTCGACGACTATGTGATCAGCAGCTTCACCGCCGGCGAGACGGTGACCCTGCCGCTTTACCTGGCCGGGGCGTTCCAGCGGGAGATCTCACCCCAGATCCAGGTACTTTCCACCTTGGCGCTGTTAATGAGCGCGGCGCTGCTGCTGCTGGTCTTCCCGCCTCGGCAGAGAACTCTGTAGTGATTACCACGTGCTTCAGCACATCTACGTTGACAGGCATGGCGGCCATGGTCATGGTTGACATGGAAAATTTTTCACTTCCAATGGACCTCCTTGCCGCGGCTGCTCCGGCTGCGCCGGCTCCTGCCGCTGTCGTTGCCAACCCTTCCTTGCTGGCGCCGATTTTGGTGCCGTTTCTGTTTAAGCTCGCCGGTGCGATCGCCCTATGGATCGTCGGCACCTGGCTGATCCGCTTCGCGCTCCGAATCCTGCGCCGCAGCTTCAACCAGGGCAAGCTCGATCCCGCCCTGATCGGCTTTCTGCTCAACATCATCGGCGCCATGCTGCGCGTGGTGCTGGCGGTGGCGATCCTCGGCTTCTTCGGCATCCAGACCACCAGTTTCGCGGCCCTGCTCGCCGGTGCAGGCTTGGCCATCGGCGCCGCCTGGAGCGGCATGCTCGGCAACTTCGCCGCCGGTGTGTTCCTGCAGGTGTTCCGGCCGGTGAGTGCGGGTGACTTCGTCACTGCCGGTGGCGTCACTGGCACGGTGGAGGAGATCGGCATGTTCGTCACCTCCGTGCTCGCTCCCGACAACGTTCGCAATATCGTGCCGAACGGCAAATTCTTCGGCGACACCATCGTCAATTACTCCACTCATCCCTTCCGCCGGGTGGAGCTTGAAGCCCAGCTCGACAGCAGCGCAGACGTGGGCAAGGCCATCAGCCTGCTTAAGGAAGCGGTGAAGGCCGTGCCGAATCAATATCCCGGCAAGCCTGCTGATGTGGAACTGCTCACCTTCACCGAGCGCGGCCCTCGTCTGGCGGTGCGCCCCTACACCCACACCGACCATTACTGGCAGGTGTATTTCGACACCAACAGGATGATCGCCGACACCCTCAGCGGGGCTGGTTTCCCCGTTCCCAGCATTCCGGTGCAGATGGCTCAGCCCGGCAAGAACTGAAAACCATCTTTCTTGCTGTCTTTCACGGGGTCAGCCTTCGCTGACCCCTTCAATCCGGTCTTCGATCTGCTGGTATAGCTCCTGCAGCTGCTGGATATTCTCATCGGATGTTTCCCAATAGCCGCGACCGTGAACCTCCAGCAGGGTTCCAACGATGCGGCGGAAGCTGTGGGGATTGAGATCCATCAGCCGCTGGCGCATCTCGGGGTCGTTGATGAAGGTGTCGTTGGCCTCCTCGTAGACGAAGTTGTCGACAGCGCCGCTGGTGGCACTCCAGCCGAGGGTGAAGTTGAGCCGCTTGGCCACTTCGCGCACCCCTTCGTAACCCGAGTTGAGCATGCCCTCGTACCACTTGGGATTGAGCAGCTTGGTGCGCGAATCCAGGCGGATGGTTTCGCTCAGCGAGCGCACCTGGGCGTTGGCAGTGGTGGTGTCGGCGATATAGCTGGAGGGGGTCTTACCATCATCGCGCAGATTGGCGATCAACTTGGTGGGGTCGCTGTCGAAATAATGGCTCACATCGGTGAGTGAGATTTCCGCTGAGTCGAGGTTTTGGAAGGTGACATCGGCGGTCTTCATGGCCGATTCGAACACCTCGCGATTCTGATTCATCTCGCCGGGGTTGTCGGCATTGAAGGCGAAGGTTTTGCGGGAGAGGTACATCTCCTGCAGTTCGTTCTCCTCCTCCCAGCTGCTGTTTTCCACCGCCAGGTTCACGTTGGAGCTATAGCTGCCGCTGGCATTGGAGAACACGCGCGTGGCGGCATCGCGGAGGCTGATGCCCTGCTGCTCCGCCTGCTCGCGGGCGTGCCTGCGTACGAAGTTCATCTCTTCCGGCTCGTCGGCCTCGGCGGCCATCTTCACGCCTTGGTCGATCAGGCCCATCTGGTTGATGAACAGGTCGCGGAAGACGCCCGAGCAGTTGACCACCACGTCGATGCGGGGTCGGCCGAGCTCCTCGAGCGGGATCAGCTCCAGCTTGTTGACGCGCCCCAGCGAATCGGGCATCGGGCGCACGCCGATGAACCAGAGAATCTGGGCCAGGGATTCGCCGTAGGTCTTGATGTTGTCGGTGCCCCAGAGCACGCAGGCGATGGTTTCAGGCCAGGCACCTTGCTCCGCTTTCTGGCGCTCGATCAGCTTGTCGACCACCCCCTTGGCGGCAGCGATGGCGGCCCGGGTGGGAATCGCCTGGGGATCAAGGGCGTGGATGTTCTTGCCGCTGGGCAGCACGCCAGGGTTTCTGATCGGATCGCCACCGGGGCCGGGCAACACGTATTCACCGTCGAGGGCCTTGAGCAGACTCTCCATTTCCATGTCGGCGCAGATCTGCTCGAGGCAGAAGCGCAGATAGGCGAACTGCTGATCCAGGGCGGCCTGATCCACCGCGGCGAAACCGGCGGTGCGGCAGGCGGCCAGCCAGGGGCTGGGCAGCCGCAGGCCGAAGCGCTCCAGCAGCTCGAACAGCCAGCCGAAGTTGCGGCGCAGGCTCACCCGGCCGTCGCTGCCGGTCACGGAGCGCACCATGGCGCCCACGGCGGCGCGGCAGGTTTCGGTGATGCGGCGGTTGAGTTCCACATCGGCGAGCACGCCCTCATCGTTGCCCTGGTACACCTCGGCGATCGTGCGCCCCAGGCTCTCGGCCAGAAGGCCCGGCAGCGAGCGGATGCCCTCTTCCTCGCGCTCCAGCGCCGCGATGTTCACCAGGGTGGCGATCGCCTCCTCGGCGGTGGGGGGCTTGCCGATTGTGTGCAGGCCACAGGGCAGCAGCCGGCTCTCGATCTCCATCAGCTGGCGATACACCGCGCCGATCACCCCATCGCGTGCGTCGAGATCGAGCTCGGCGGCGTCGACCTCCGGCAGCACCACGTCTTTGTCGAGGTTGCACTGGCGCGCGGTTTCCACCACCGCGTTCACGATCTGCACGCCGCGGGAGCCCTCCCGCAGCTGCTGGTAGCTGCCCACCAGCTCACCGAGTTCCTTGAGGCCCTTGTAGAGGCCCGCGTTTTCGGCAGGCGGCGTGAGGTAGGAGATCGTTTCGGCGTAGCCGCGCCGCTTGGCGATCGTGGCTTCGCTTGGGTTATTGGCGGCGTAGTAGTAGAGGTTGGGGAGGGCGCCGATCAGCGAATCGGGGTAGCAGGTTTCGCTCATGCCCATCTGCTTGCCGGGCATGAACTCCAAGGAGCCATGGGTGCCGAAGTGCAGCACTGCATCGGCACCCCACACCTTCTCGAGGTAGGTGTAGTAGGCAGCAAAGCCGTGATGGGGGCTGGCACTGCGGGAATAGAGCAGCCGCATCGGGTCGCCCTCATAGCCAAACGTGGGCTGCACCCCCACAAACACGTTGCCGAAATGGCGGCCGTAGATCAGCAGATTGGTGCCATCGCTGTTGAGGTTGCCGGGGGGCTTGCCCCAGTTTTCTTCGAGGCGCCCGGAATAGGGGGTGAGCCGCTCGTACTCCGCCACGCTCATGCGGTGGGCAATCGCCAGCTCAGGCGAGCCCTCCATGGCTTCGGGATCCTTGAGCACCGCCTCCATCAGCTCCTTGCTGGAGCGGGGCAGGCCGCTCACGTCATACCCTTTGGCGCGCATTTCCTCCATCACCCGGTGGATGGAGCCGAAGACATCCAGATAGGCGGCGGTGCCGACGTTGCCCTTGTCGGGGGGAAAGCTGAAGACGGTGATCGCCAGCTTCTTCACTGCCCGGGGCTTGACCCGCAGCGAAGACCAGCGGATGGCGCGCTCAGCGATCGCCTCCACCCGGTCCTGCAGGGTATGGGCCTTACCGGTGGCGTCGTCGCGGCCGCTCAGCACGATCGGCTCGATTGCGCCATCGAGCTCGGGAATGGCGATCTGAAGGGCCACCTGAACCGGATGCAGGCCAAGGTCGCTCTCCTCCCACTCCTGGGTGGTCTGGAACACCAGCGGCAGGGCCACCATGTAGGGACGGTTGAGCTTTTTCAGCACCTCAATCGCCTTCGGGTGGTCTTGACGGGCCGGGCCGCCCACCAGGGCGAAGCCGGTGAGGCTCACCACCCCATCCACCAGCGGCACCTCAGGATTGAGCGGGTCGTAGAAGAAGGCGTTCACCGGCTTGGTGAAATCGAGGCCGCCACAGAACACAGGGATCACCGTGGCACCCCGATATTCCATTTCCTGAATCACGGCCACGTAGTGGGCTTCATCGCCGGTCACGATGTGGCTGCGCTGCAGCACCAGACCGATCACCGGACCCTTGCGAGCTTTCTCGCTCAGGTCTTTGCGGCTGCCGTTCCAGTTCAGGTACTCCTTGAGGTCCTCGAACATCGTGGGGGCCAGCGGATGCCAGATGCCCAGATCCGGGAACGTGACGGGATCGGCCACCTGCAACTCAGGACGATCGGCGTTGCCCTCGCCATGGCGGGGGAACACATACTTGTCAGCCAGCATCAACAGGAAGTTCCTGAGGTTGTCGGGAGTGCCTCCCAGCCAATACTGGAAGCTGAGCATGAACGAGCGGGCGTCCTGCGCCTTCTCGACAGGTAAATACTTAAGAACCGTGGGCAGGGTGTTGAGCAGCTTGAGCATGGCGTCCTGGAAGCCGGCTCCATTGGCTTCCTTGCGTTTGCGCATGAACTGGGCGATGGCGCTCTTGCTCTGGCCCAGCTGAGCCATCGAGAAGCTGCCGAGCTTGTTGAGCCGCATCACCTCCGGCATGGAGGGAAATACAACGGCCGCCTTCAGACGGTCACGGTGGGGGGCCACCGCCTCGACAACCTTCTGGGCCAGGTCTTCGATGAAGATCAGCGAGGCGATGAATACATCCGCCTCAGCCACGTCGGAGCAGAAGTCGGCGTAGTTGGCCGGGTCGCGCAGCTCCTCGATCAGGTAGCCACACAGATCAATGGCAAGTGGGCCGTTCTGCTCGTTGAGGCTGGTGGCTGCCTGGGTAAGGGCGTTCTGGTACTGGGGCTCGAGCACCACGTACACCGCCTTCATCACCGCCCTTCCGTTCACGTCGCCGGGGGTGACACGGCGGTTGGCGGAGCGGACCTGGGTGAACATGCGGGCAAACGGGGCTTGGACTGAGCCTACGGTCGGCCGATGCTCACTGCGACCGCCCGTAGCCCAGACCTCTGAGCAGTGGCTCAGTCATGGATGATGCCGCCCATCACCCGTGGTTGGCCCAGGTGCCGAGCCAGTACCCCCAGAAGCTGGGCGGTGGCGATCACCACCGCCACCGCCAGCAGAGCCTGCCCGAGGGAAGTGATGCCCATGGCTGATCGGTCGGATGTGGTCCCTCATAGGCTCGCTGCAGCTCTGCTGGCCAGTGGCATGACCGCCGCCCACGCTGCCTCTGATTCCATCCGCCCGATTCCCGTGGTGGTGGCCGGCGCCCTTGGCCGCATGGGCTCCGAAGTGGTGAAGGCCGTGAACGCAGCCCCCGACTGCATGCTGGTGGCCGCGATCGACAACACCCCCGGCAAGCAGGGTGCCGATGTGGGCCTGGAGCTGGGGCTGGATGCCATGGAGGTGGAGATCACCGACGACTTTGAGGGCACGCTCTGTCAGGCCAGCCAGGCGGTGCGCGATGCCGGTCCCGGCCAGGGGGCCGTGCTCGTGGACTTCACCCACCCAAACGTGGTGTACGGGCACTGCCGCGGCGCCATCGCCTACGGCGTGCACCCTGTGATCGGCACCACCGGTCTGGGCCCGGAGCAGCTGGCTGATCTGGCAGGCTTCGCGGCCAAGGCCTCGATCGGCGGGGCCGTCATCCCCAATTTCTCAGTGGGTATGGTGCTGCTGCAGCAGGCCGCTGCCGCCGCCGCCCGTTTCTACGACTACGCCGAGCTCACCGAGCTGCACCACAACCGCAAGGCCGACGCCCCCAGCGGCACCTGCATCAAGACGGCTGAACTGATCGAGGAGCTGGGCAAATCATTCAACCCAGAGCAGGTGGAGGAGCACGAATCCTTGCCAGGGTGCCGGGGCGGCCGGCGCGAGAGCGGCTTGCGTCTGCATTCGGTGCGCCTGCCGGGGTTGGTGGCCCACCAGGAGGTGATGTTCGGTGCACCGGGCGAGACCTACACCCTGCGGCACGACACGATCGATCGCAGCGCGTACATGCCCGGCGTGCTGCTCACCGTGCGGCGGGTGCGTGCTCTGCAGGGTCTCGTCTACGGGTTGGAGCGGCTGCTGTGATGGCTGCTCCCAACCTGGTTCGTTGATCCTGGAGCGATGCTGATTCCGGTTTCCCCAGCAGAGTTCAACCGACTGATCCCGCCTGTGGCCACCGGACCACAGTTCAACGCCTGCAGCAACGATCCGCGCAAGCTGCTGCAGCGGGTGCTGATCTCGGTGATCGGCGGGGTGCTCACCCTGCTGGTGAGTCAGACCCTGGCCTTCAACAGCCGCTTCTCCTCGCTGTGGCTGGTGTCCGGGGTGGTGCTGGTGCTTTACATCCTCTGGGGTCCGATTCTGGAGGCCTCGCGCCGCAACTCTGCCCTGCGCCGTTATCCGGCAGCGGCGATCTTCGAGGGGAGCGTGGCCGACCTGTTCACCCGTGAGGTGGTGGAGGAGCGGCGCGAGCAGGCCGACCGCAGCGGCAGACTGGAGCTGGTGGAGAACCGCCGCACCTGGCTGTGCCTCGAACTGGAAGACGAGGACGGCTACCTGGGCCAGGTGCGCTTTCAGTTCGAGAAGAAACACCAGGTGATTCGTCGGGGCATGGTGGTGCGCTGCCTGGTGCTGAGCGAGCGGCGCGACTTTGCCCGCATCGGCGCTCTCAGCGACGCCTGGCTGCCCCAGCCGAAGCTGTGGGTGGGGGAATACCCGTACCTGTTGCGGCCTGCCTTTGAGGAACTGTGCCTGCGTCGACTGCGCTGAAACCCCTGCCGCCACTGGGATGGGCGCCCCTGTGCTGCCCCGGCCGATCGCATGGGCCCAAGGATCGCAACATTGCGTTACAGTTGCTGCATCAGAACTCAAAGGAGCCTCTCCCATGACCCAAGCCACTTCCACCATCCGCGGCGCCCAGGTGACCACCGAAGACGGCGGTCGTCTCAACGCCTTCGCCACCGAGCCCCGCATGGAAGTCGTAAGTGCAGAGCGCGGCTGGGGCTTCCACGAGCGCGCTGAGAAGCTCAATGGCCGCATGGCCATGCTCGGCTTCATCGCCCTGCTCGCCACTGAATTCGCCCTTGGCGGTGAAGCCTTCACCCGCGGTCTGCTCGGTATCGGCTGAGCCCACGCTCCAGCGGCGGGATCATCCCGCCCGAAGCCGCAGCAGATTCTGCTGCGGTTTTTTGTTGGCAGGCTGCCGGCAGACCCGATTGCCTCCCCGCTCCCCGTCCCCGCCCGTTAAGCGATGACCGCCCCGTTGCTCGCCCGGGTTGTGGGCGCCGGTCCCACTGGCGCCCTGGCAGCCCTGGCCCTGGCCCATGCCGGCTGGAGGGTGCTGCTGAGCGATCCACTCAGCCGCCCCGCCCTGCTGGGGCGCAGCCGCGCCTACGCCCTCAACCATTCCAGTCGCCGTCTGCTGCGTCGCCTGGGGCTCTGGGACGACCTGCAACCGCATTTCGTCCCCTTTCGTCAGCTGCAACTGCACGACCTGGGCAGCGGCGCCGACACCGCCTTCACCAGCTCGGATCTGGGTCCGCCTCTGGAAGCAGCGGCCGCCGGCTGCCTCGGCTGGATCGCTCTGCACCGTCCGCTGATGGAGGAGCTGCTGCAGCGCCTGACGGCTGAGCCGGCGGTGACTCTGGCGCTGGGTGACAGCCCGGACACCACCGCCGGGCCGGTCTCTCAAAGCGGTCCGGCGGCCGACCTGGTGGTGGCGGCCGATGGTCCCGCCTCTCCCACCCGTACCGCTCTCGGCATTGGTCAGTGGCGCTGGCCCTATCGTCAGGCCTGCCTCACGGTGCAGGCGGAGCTGCGCGGTGCCCGCCCTGATGAGGCCTGGGAACTGCTGCGCCCGGAGGGCCCCTTCGCCGTGTTGCCGCTCGGGCCTCGGCGGACCCAGCTGGTGTGGAGCGCTCCGGCGGAGCGTTGCCGCCGGCTGGAGTCTCTTCCCGCACCTGCCTTCCTCGACCGCCTCGCCGCGGCCCTGCCGGACAGCCTCCAGCCCGATGCCCTGCTCGATCAGCCCCGAGCCTTTCCGGTGGCCCTCGAACTGGCACGGCGCCTGCATCGCGGCTCCACCGTGCTGGTGGGCGAGAGCGCCCACCGCTGTCATCCGGTGGGAGGTCAGGGGCTGAATCTGTGCTGGCGTGATGTCGAGGTGCTGGAGCGTCTCGCCCACCGCGCCGCCCGGGGCCGGCTGGCGCCGCACCGGTTGGCCGCCGCCTATGCCCGGCGCCGTTGGCCCGACTTGCTGCTCACCCTGCTGGCCACCGACCTGCTGGTGCGCCTGTTCTCCAACCGACAGCCGCTTCTGCTGCCGCTGCGGCGCCTGGCCCTGGCCCTGCTCGGGGCCAGCGGGCCGCTGCGGCGGCTGGCGCTCGGCGCGATGACCCACGGTCCTTGCCGGCCCCTGGCGGCGACGGCAGAGTGAATCACCTGGTGTCCGGTTCCACCGGCCCTTTGCTCGCCATGGTGATCAGCAACTCGCCCCAGCCGCCTCCCTCGGAGGGCCTGTTGCGTTATCTGCGCTCCACGATCGGGCTGGGGGAGAGTGCCCTGGCCCTGGGCTTGCGGCAGTCGCAGCAGGAGCAGGCACCTCTGCCGGTGGTGCTGTGGCGTTTCGGTCTGATCAGCCTCGAGCAGCTCGATGATGTGCTGGCCTGGCAGGACCAGAACCTCTGAGCAGCTCTGCAGCGGGGCGCTCAGTAGGTGATCAGCGATTCCACTGGCACTTCAGCGGGAAGTTTCGAGCGTCCGTCGAGGTCGGCCAGCTCGATGACGAAGGCGAAGCCGCACAGGCGCCCGCCCACCCGGTCGACAAGCTGGCCGGCGGCGCTTGCGGTGCCGCCGGTGGCCAGCAGGTCGTCGACCACCAGCACCCTCGGGTTGGCCTCGAAGCCGTCGGCATGGATCTCCAGCCGGTCGCTGCCGTATTCGAGGCTGTAATCGATGCCGTGCACCACCGGGGGCAGTTTGCCCGGCTTGCGCACCGGCGAGAAGGGCAGGCCGGCGGCGGTGGCAAGGGCGGTGCCCACAATGAAGCCGCGCGATTCGATGCCCACGATCATGTCGGGCTCCAGACGCTCGGTCAGCTGCTGCAAGCGTTTCAGCATCGCCTGCCAGCCCACCGGATCGCGCATCATCGGCGTCATGTCGCGAAACAGGATGCCGGGCTTCGGGAAGTCAGGCGTAGCCCGCACCCACTGGCTCAGATCGGGGCTGACGCTGCTGCTGCTCATGGCGGGAAGAGGGGCTCGAGGGTGACGGGAGGCCACGACCGCTGGCATCATCGCAGCCATGTCCCAGGCCACTTCCCTCCCCGTGCCGACCGATGCGTCGGCTCCCGCCGCGTCGAGGCCACTGAGCCGCCGCGGCCTTGAGCGGCTCGATCTCCTGTTGCTCTGCGTCGAGACCCTCGATTACAACGGCGGCGAGTCGATGCTGTGGATGGCCCGCCAGCTGGGCTTCGGCGAACTGTTCCCCAACCGGGTCGAGCTCTGGAAGCGGCGTTGCCACAACCCCCTGCGTCGAAGCTACCGGCGCGGAGCGCTGCAGCCCATCGAGACCGACGCTCTGATCCGCATCGTCTGCGTGATGGCGGAACGGCTGTACCCCATGCTGCGCCAGTTGCTCTCGTCGGCCGAGCCCGAGGAACTCAGCCGCCAGCGCTGGGAGCTGTTCTCCGCTCGGTTGGCCGAGCTGGTGCGCGAACGCATGAATCCACGCCGCAGCGGCGTGCAGCAGCTGCTCGACGCGGAGACCGGGGCCGCCTGGCGCCGTCAGCTGATCCGCAGCCTGGCCCTGGCTGCGGGTCACGGCGGCTTCGAGCGACTGCAGGCCAGCCTGATGGATGCCGACGGTTGAACGGATGCTGCAGAGTGCCGCGATGAAGAAGACCCTGCAGTTCGATCAGCAGAGCTGTCGCCTCACGCTCGAGGGCCTGCCGGATCTTTCCGCCGGCCAGTCGTCGGAGGCGATCGGCATCCTCACCGGCTGGAGCCTGGCCTGGGTGGGGCGGGCCGAGGAGCTGGAGGGTCGCCGCGAACATCTGCAGGCGATCGTGGCGGTGGTGCTGCCCTATGCGCGCCATCTGCTCAGCGGGGTGCCAC
Source organism: Cyanobium sp. (assembly GCA_044233605.1). Taxonomy (GTDB): domain Bacteria; phylum Cyanobacteriota; class Cyanobacteriia; order PCC-6307; family Cyanobiaceae; genus Cyanobium. The sequence continues at coordinate 36,285 of JBIIJS010000001.1, forward strand.
AGCGTTTCGGCAGCGCTGAACAACCGGTGGAGATCGGCCCTGAAGGCCAGGGCGCTCACCAGCTGTTGCTGCGCAGCAGCCAGCCCGGTGTGGAGCCGCTGACCCTTCAGCTCGATGACGCCGAGCTTGCCGATCTGGTGCGTGTGATCGATCGCCTGCGCCTCGACTCCCGGCTTCAGCTGGCCCTCGACGCCCCTGCCTCCAGGCCGCTGCGGGCCCGGGAGGTTCAGCAGCGAACGCCGCTGCCCCGCCGTCTCTCGGGGGTGCTTGGAGGTGCCCTGGCCCTCGTCGTTGCCGGCACTGCGGCCCTGCTGTTGCCCACCCCCCCGCTTCCGAAGGACGGCGACGTCCCTGCCGCCGCGCCCGCCAGGCCCGCGGGCGGTTGACGCCCGGGCCGGTGGCGATCACTGTGGTGCATCTCCGTGGCGACCGCGCAGTGAGCAGGAGGTTGCGATGACGATGACCTGGTCGGATCTGCGCCGTCGGGTGGCCCGTCTCGGTGCGGCCCTGGATGTGGTGGTGCGCAGCGATCCGGAGGTCTGCGGTCTCAGCGGCGAACGTTTCCACCTCACCCTGCACCACGGCGGCCAGGGCGATTGCACCGTGGAGGATCTCTCGCTGATCGACTGCCCCAACGAACTGGTGCTGATCGAGTTCGAGCGCTGGATGCGGGGGGCCGGTTACCAGCTCGATCCATGAGCCCGAATCACCGCCGCGGCAGTCATCACCTCGATCTGCCGAGGCCCCAGGGAGGAGCTGGACCGGCCGGTCCGATCGTGCGTCGCTCCCGCGGCCGCCGCCGTCTGCGCTGGCGTCGCCTGCGTCAGGGGGGGATGGGGCTGCTGCTCGCTGCCCTGGGAGCGGGCATTCTGGCTGCCCTGGTGCGCATTCCCGAGCGCCTCGACACGCTGCTGCTGGTGAGCAACGCGGTGGCCAATGTGATCGGTGGCCTGAGCCGCCTCGGCCTCGGTCTGCTGCAGCTGGCCGGGGTGCTGGTGGTGGTGGTGCTGGCCCTTTTCGCCCTGATGCTGCTGGCGGGTGGAGTGGTGCGCCTCTGGAAGGCCATGGTGACGGTGCAGGGCGGTCCAGGCCCTGCCGTTTCGCCGCCGCCCCGGCTCTGAGTTCCGTCGCAGCCCGCTTTCGGTGTTCAGCCGTGCAACCGGGCTGCCCATAGGCCGGCCAGCTGCCAGGACGACCACAGGAATGCGGCCAGGATCAGCCAGTTGAGCCAGGAGGGTCGCTGCTTGCCGGGGCTGTTCATCGTGGCGCTCCTGCGGGGGCCGACGGGACGATGGTGGCACTGGAAGGGGGTACGTTCCAACTCCCCATGGCATCCCCGGCCCTTGTCAGCTTTCTTGGCTTTCCAGGTTGGCAGGCGTTGCATCTGCAGCTGCCGGCTGCGGCCGATCCACCCGGCATGGCGCAACGGTTGCTGCGGGCTCAGCTTTCGGTCGATCCCCATGCCTGCACGGCGGCCCTGCTGGCCACGTTCCTGAGGCAGCAGGGGGATGCCCTGCCCCTGGCCCGTCCCTGGGGTGCGCTGCCGGCGGGTGGACACCGGCTCAGCCATCGCTACCGGATCGTCTGCCGCGGCGAGCGCCGGCCACCGCAGGTGATGGCCTGGTGCTGGCAGGGCAGTGCCAGCGGTTGGCAGCCCTGCGGCAGGCCGGAGAGCCTGCCGCGCTTTCTGGCGCGCTTCGCCGACCCGCTGCAGGGGCAGCACGACCCGGGGCGATCCAGGCATGACGCAGAGCTGGACTCAGGTGGTGGTCTGAGGAGGTGGCCCTGCTGATCGACATTCTCGAGGCGGCCCTGCCGGCCGAGACGATCAGCGGCTCCGGCCGCTCTGAGGCCTTGTCTCAGGGCTCTTCGTTCCGATCCGGTTCGCGCTGCAGCAGCAGCCAGGGGCGTTCGATGCCGCCGGGCACACTCCACACACCCACGGCCCGGGAGCGGGCCGTCCCCTCCACCGCCCGGTAGCTGAGGTTGACGCAGCCGCCGCTGGTGGCGCCGTAGTGAAACACCGCTCCGCTCTCGAGCAGCGGAATCGCCACGTCGCGGCCGTTGCGACGGACCAGGGCCACCTCGCGGTTGAAGTCGTCGATGCCTCGCAATTCCAGACTCACCTCACTGCCGGCCGGTAGCGCCTGGCGCAGCTGCCTCTGGGCCTGGCCCGCCCAGGGAACCTGGCCGGGGCGGGGGGCTTGCACACAGGCCAGCCGCACGCGCCGTGGCAGCTCGCTGCCGGCCATCTGCACCCGCAGCTCCTGGCCGTTGCGCACCGAGAGCACCGTGGCCGACCGCACCCGAACCAGTCCTGTGGGCAGGGCCGGCAGGGGTGGCGGTGTCTGGGCCAGCATGCTGCTGATCAGCCAGCTCAGGGCACCGGGCAGGGCGACGGGCACGCTGGGGGCACAACGGCAGACTCTAGGGAATGCGGATGTGTCCACCCCCGTGCCGATCGATCCCACAGGGAAGGATGTCGCCTCTGTGCCTGGTGGGCTGCTGATCAAAGCCCTGCTGCGGCCTGAGGCCCATGAGCCGCCCGAGCCGGCGGTGCAGCTGCTCGAAACCCATATCTCCTGGATCCTGCTCGCCGGTGAGCGGGCCTACAAGATCAAGAAGCCGGTCAACCTCGGCTTTGTCGACTTCAGCACCCCGGAGCTGCGGGCCCGCTGCTGCGCCGAGGAACTGCGCCTCAATCGCCGCCTGGCCCCCGATCTCTACCTCGCTGTGGTGCCGGTGCACGGCCCGCCCGCCGAGGCCCGATTCCATGGTGACGGGCCGGTGATCGAGATGGCCCTGATGATGCGCCGCTTTCCCCAGTCGGCGCTGCTGCCCGCCGCCCTGGCCCGTGCTGCGGTGCCGGCCGAGGCCTTTATCGCCCTGGCAGCGCGGCTGGCTGCCTTCCACGCCCGCGCCGCCGTGGCAGGCCCGGCCGATCCCTGGGGTGAGCCCGAGGCGGTGTGCCGCCCGGCCCTCGCCAACCTTCAGGTGCTCGAGGCGGCGCAGCTGCCGACCGCGGTACTGGATCGGCCGCGGTTGGCACGTCTGCAGTGCTGGACGCAGGCCGAGGCGCAGAGGCTCGCGCCGCTCTTCCGGCAGCGCAAGGCCGCCGGCCGCGTGCGGGAGGGGCACGGTGATCTCCATCTGGGCAACCTGGCCCTGCTGAACGGACGGATCGAGGTGTTCGACTGCCTCGAGTTCAGCCCCGAGCTCCGCTGGATCGATGTGATCAGCGACCTGGCCTTCCTGGCGATGGATCTGGAGCAGCGGCGGCTGCAGGAGCCGGCCCAGCAGCTGCTGGGCCACTGGCTCGAGGCCAGCGGTGACTATGACGGCCTGGTGCTCTGGCCCTGGTACTGCGTCTACCGGGCCCTCGTGCGCGCCAAGGTCACGGCCCTGCGGCTCGCGCAGGCCGCTCTGCCCGCCACCGAGGCGGAAGATCTGCGACGCTCCCTCGGTGCCTACCTGCACTGGGCCGACTCGCGCACCCGAAGGCGAGCGGGTGCCCTGGTGATCACCCACGGCGTCTCGGGCAGCGGCAAGAGTCACTGGGCCCGGCGCCTGGCCCAGCGGCCCGGCTGGCTGCAGCTGCGCTCCGATGTGGAGCGCAAGCGGCGCTTCGGGCTCTGGGGCGAACCGCAGGATGACCTCCCGCCACCGGATGCGGCGCTGCTGTACAGCCCGCAGGTGAGCAACTGGCTGTATCGCGAGCGGCTGCTTGCCTGCAGCGAAGCCGCCCTGGCAGCCGGGTTCAGTGTCGTCGTCGACGCCACGTTTCTGCGCCGGGCCGATCGGCAGCTCTATCGCGCCCTGGCCGGGAGGCTGGACGTGCGCTTCGCGGTGCTCGCCTGCGCCTGCGATGAGCCTCAGGCCAGGCTGCGGCTGGAAAGCCGGCGCCGGCAGGGCCAGGATCCATCCGATGCCGATGACGACGTGCTGACTCGCCAGCTCGCAGAAATCGAGCCCATCGACGCCGAGGAACGGCAGACGATGGGCCCGGTGGTGGAGGCTTCAGAGGAGGGGCTGAACGAGTTGGCGGATTAGAACCACTCGGGTACCGCTTCCTCGAGGCTGTTGACGTTGGCTTCCGGCGTGGTGCGGCGGAACTCGAGGGTGATGTTGCGGCGCTGCTCGCCGTCGGCGGCGACGGCCTCGATGGGATAGAGCTGCTGGCCGTCGCGGAAAGGCACCTGAATGCGGAAGGTGCCTTCGGCGGAGAGGGGCACCTCCTCACCGCCGATGGTGAGGCGTGCGGAGGGATCGGTGGCGCCGTAGACGATCAGCTCGGCATCGGCGACGAG
>JBIIJS010000073.1:0-11963 GCA_044233605.1 Cyanobium sp.
CCATGGAGGATGCCTCCGCCAGCGGCACCGAGGACGACGGCCGCCCCCAGGCAGCCTGAGTGGGGTTCCCCTCCGCAACGAATCCGCAGCTTCTTCTCGGCCCAGGCAGCAGCCAGGGCCACTCACGCATAGGGTTTATCAGAGGAGGGCCCCACCCATGAGCAGCACCCCAGGCACCCCGAGCACGGCGTCAGGCGATACCGGCCATGCCGCCGATCTCTACGCCCGCATCAGCGCTGATATGGGTCTTACCCAGTCCTTGTTCCGGCAGGCTCTGCAGGATCCGAAGGGAGCCCTCTCCCGCATCGTTGATCTGGGCGAATCACTCGGCCTGCCGGTGAGCGCCGAGGAGGTGCGTGCTCACCTGGCCAGCCTGGACGACGGGGCCACCAAGCAGTGGGTGGTGAAGGCTCGCGGTGGTCTCTGATGGGCGGATCGTGCGCTGCTGCTCACCCGGCGGCAGGGCAGTCCGACCGGGCCGGCGCCGGTCGCTGCCACCCGCCCAGCTGAAGAACAGCCAGTAGCTGACGATCGCCAGCCCCGCCGCCACCACCAGGGCGGCCACCTGTTCGAGTCGCTTGATCATCGCCTGATCATCGGCCCCGATGGCAGCGGGGCGGCGGAGGATGATGCTCCCATTCCCCGCCCCGCAGTCTTCTCCGTGCTTCGCCTGGAACGTATCGGCAAGATTTACCCCACCGGGGAGGTGCTGCGCGATGTCAGCTGGGAGGTGAAGGGTGGCGACCGGATCGGTTTGGTGGGGGTGAACGGAGCCGGCAAATCCACCCAGTTGCGCATCATCGCCGGTCTGGAGGAGGCCAGCAGCGGCCAGGTGGTGAGGCAGGGCGATCCCCGCATCGCCTACCTGCAGCAGGAGTTTGATGTCGATCCGCACCGCACGGTGCGCCAGGAGCTGTTCCAGGCCTTCGGTGAAGCCGCGGAGGTGCTGAACCGCCAACAGGAGGTGGAGGAGGCGATGGCCAGCCCGCAGGCCGCTGCCGATCCCCACCACCTCGACGCTCTCATCCGTGAACTCGGCGAGCTCCAGAGCCGCTTCGAGGCCCTGCACGGCTATGAGCTGGATGCCCGCATCGACCGGTTGCTGCCCACAATCGGCTTCAGTCCCGAGGGGGCCGAACAGCGGGTGGGCGACTACTCGGGCGGCTGGCAGATGCGCATGGCCCTCGGCAAGATCCTTCTGCAGGAGCCGGATCTGCTGCTGCTCGACGAGCCCACCAACCATCTGGATGTGGAAACGATCCAATGGCTGGAGACCTACCTGCAGGGGCAGGCCGTGCCGCTGGTGGTGATCAGCCACGACCGGGCCTTCCTCGACCGGGTCTGCAACCAGATCGTCGAGACCGAGCGCGGCGTGTCGCGCACCTACCTGGGCAACTACAGCCAGCACCTCGAACAGAAGCGTCTCGAGCGTGATGCGGGCCAGGCGGCCTTCGAGCGTCAGCAGAAGGAACTGGCCAGCCAGCAGGCCTACATCGACCGCTTCCGCGCCAGTGCCACCCGCAGCACGCAGGCCAAGAGCCGCGAGAAGCTGCTGGAGAAGGTGGAGAGGATCGAGGCGCCACTGGAGAGCGTGGGCGGTCCGAGCTTCCGCTTCCCAGCGGCTCCCCGCTCTGGCCGCCAGGTAGCCGTGATTGAAGACCTCACCCACAGCTACGGAGAGCGCATTTTGTTTCTGGGGGCGCGTCTGGAGGTGGAGCGGGGCGATCGGATCGCCTTCGTCGGTCCTAACGGCGCCGGCAAATCCACGCTGCTGCGGCTGGTGATGGGCCTGGAGCAACCCGACGAGGGGCTTGCCTCGGTGGGGGAGCACAACGTCATTGCCGGCTACTTCGAACAGAACCAGGCCGAAGCCCTCGACCTCAGCAGGACGGTGATCGACACCCTGTTCGAAGCCGTGCCGGACTGGACCCAGACCCAGGTGCGCTCACTGCTGGGCAGCTTCTGCTTCAGCAACGACACCGTATTCAAGGAGGTGGGCAAGCTCAGCGGCGGCGAGAAAGCGCGGCTGGCCCTGGCCCTGATGCTGCTCACCCCCTGCAACCTGCTGGTGCTGGATGAGCCCACCAACCACCTCGACATCCCCGCCAAGCAGATGCTGGAAGAGGCGCTGCTGGCCTACGAAGGCTCGGCGCTGCTCGTCTCCCACGACCGCTTTTTCATCTCTCGCGTGGCGAACCGGATCGTGGAGCTGCGGGATGGTGAGCTGGTGCTCTACCGAGGCGACTACGCCTACTACCTCGAGCGAAAACGCGAGGAGGCCGAAGCCGAGCAGCGAGCCGGGCAGGCCAAGGCTGCCGAGGCGAAACGATTGCTGCAGAAGCAGAAACAACAGCAGAAGCAGACCGCCCGCCGGAACCCCACCGGATGAACACAAGAACCGCCCATCCCCAGACAAGACAGGAGGGCACCTCAATACAACTTCACAGACCGGTAGGCAAGAGGGCTCATTCCACTGGTGAATCCGTCCCTGTGTTCATAGGCTGACAGGACATCACCGGAGCACCCTCCATGGACTTTCAGAGCCCGATCGACCAGGCCTTTCAGGGAGCGCCAGGCATGGGCTCCGGCCTCAGCTTGCTCAGCCATGGCGGTGATCAGGCCGCAGACGCCTGGGATCCGGTGGAGGCCTACTTCGAGTGCATCACCACCTGCTCGCTGGAGGATGGCGAGTGCGTAACCCAGTGCGTTGAGCGGCTCCGCACGGATTCCGAAGCCCAGGACTGAGCCACCTGGCCGCCTGACCGAATTCGCTGACGAAGCCGATAGCCCTGTCGCATCCGCTACGTGGGGACCTGAAACAGTTTGTAGCTTTGGCACGGTCAATCCGTCCCATCGCACCGGTCCCCATGTCGGAACCTCTTGCTCTGAGCCTCGGCCAGCAGTTTGAACTGGAACGCATGAACCGGGCCATCGACGCCACCGTTGACCCCCGCGCCCTACAGGGGCTGGCCAAGCAACTGCTGCAGGCCTGGCAAAGCCAGAAAGCGGCCACCCAATGGGTGATGCGCCAGCAGCTCGGCGGCAGTGGCGCATTCGGTGGCAGTGAACCGGTCGATGCCGGCCTGCTCGATTCGATGCGCAACAGTCCGGGCAGCTCCTCCGGAGATGTGCTCTGAGCTTCCCTGCTCTGGGCAGGGGCCGGCATCAGCCCCCCCGTTGCATTTCAGCAGGCACTACCTGAATCGAAAAGCTGCCCCCCTGCCTCTGTACAGCAAGCTCCAGAGGCCTTCCCACTCCGGCAGCTTCCACCGCCGCCACCAGTTCAGCCGGTGTCTGCACCCGGCGGCCGCCGGCCGAGGTGATCACATCCCCCACCCTCAGGCCTGCTGCCGCCGCAGGACCTCCCGATTGAACGGCCACCACCCGGGCACCACTACTGCCAGTCTCCAGTCCGACGCCGATGAACGGGTGGGTGGCACGACCCCGGCTGACCAGCTGGGTGGCAATGCCACGGGCCCGGTTGATCGGGATCGCGAAGCCCAGGCCGGCACCGGGACCGGAGCGCACCAGGGTGTTGATCCCCACCACCTCCCCGGAGGCGTTGAGCAGCGGACCGCCCGAATTGCCCGGATTGATGGCGGCATCGGTCTGGATCAGATCAAGGCGCTTGTCGGTGATCCCCAGCTTGCTGGCGTTGCGATTGAGGCTGCTGACGATCCCCAGTGTCACGGTCTGATCGAGTCCGAAGGGGTTGCCGACTGCGATCGCCCAGTCGCCCACCTGCAGGGCATCGGAATTACCGAGGCTGGCCACTGGCCAGGGGCCGTTGCCCTCCAAGCGCACCACCGCCAGGTCGGTGAGCGAATCGAGGCCCACCACCCTTCCTTCCACACGGCGACCGTTCTGGAGGCCAACGGTCACCCGGTCGCTGCGCTCCACAACGTGGGCATTGGTGAGAATCAGGCCGTCATTCTGATAAATGAAGCCGCTTCCCTGGCCCCGCTCGGTGCGCTGGGATGGCTGCTGGCGTTGCTGCGGCATGCCGAAGAACTGACGGAACAGCGGATCCGCCAGCAATCCGCGAGGTAGTCCGGCCCCGCCGCCCGTGGACACCGTGCGCTCCGTGTCGATTGTGACCACTGCAGGGGCGGCGCGACGTACAGCCTCGGCAACGAACGACTGGCGACCGATGGCGGCACCGGCAGCCGTGGCGGCCCGGGACGGCTGCTGCAGGGGGGCAAGGCCAGGGGCGAACAGAAAAGCCACCGTGGCAAGGCCGGCGGGGAGGGTGCGCAGGCGGGGCATCGCACACGAAGGAAAGTGACCCAAACGGTAGGCAGCCCCCAACTGCCGGGGGAAGGGAGGCAAACCGTCCCGGGGGTCAGCCGCCGGAACGACAGCAGGTGTAGGATTTGTAAAGTTTTTTATCGCACCATGGACACCACACGCCTGCTGCTGGCGTTTCTTGCTTTCGGCGCTGCTTGCACCACCCTCTGGGCCTGGATGCTCTCCTCCGCCGAAAGCACCTCCTCGCCAGGCGAGTGATGATGGTGCGATCACCCCATGCGCATCGGCTTGCCGGGTGATCCCGAGACCCATGCCCACCAGCCTCCCCGCCTTCCTCTCGGATTTGTTTCCTCTCCTGTATGGAGCCTCTTTCCTCGTTCTGCTCTGGCAGGCATTCAGGGTGATGGGACAGGGATTCCGGGCCGTTCCACCGCCGGGTGATGTCGGCTCCAACCTCCCGCGGAGCTCCGCACGCGCCGATCGGACCGGCCGGATCACGATCCATCCCGAACTACTCGACGCCGACGGTCAGCTCACCCGGGAAGATCTGCTGACCGTGCGCTTCAGCGGAGATAACGAACAGCCCACCGTGCCCGGCGAAGGCAACTGAGAGGTTTCGGCCAGCCGGCGAGAGGCTGGCCCATAGTCTCCTCCCTGTGACCCCGCATCTCAAGACAGGCCGATGACCGACCCCAGAACCCGAATCGTCGCCGCGGTGCTGAACGGTCTCAGGCTGCCGCCGCGTTTCCGATTGCGGCTGGTGAAGGAGGACCCGATCCGCCTGGAACTCAGCATTACTCCTTCCTACGGTAGGGAACCGATCCTGGTGGGCATTGTGGAATCGCAGGATCTGGTAGCCCGTCGCGACCGCGAAGGCCGCATCCCCCGCGATCTGCAGGGCACCTGGGACTGGACGGTCCGCCACGGCAAGGTGAGCACCGGCGGCTGGAATCCCTATCTCAAGGAAGCCCTCCAGACGATGTTCGAAACCGGCCTGCCGGCCATGGTGTACGAGGAAACCACCGGCGAGGAATACCACCCGGTGGACGGAATCCGCCACGTGCGCTGACCCCCTCAAACCCTGCCGATGCCCTGCCGATCGATCGCCATCTCGCGACGATCACGGCAGCCCTTGAGCCCGGAGCCACCGTGCTGCTGCAGGCGCCACCGGGGGCGGGGAAAACCACCCGCGTGCCCCTGGCCCTGCTGGAGAGCCTGGCGCAGGAGCGAGCCGGCGGGAACCGGATCCTGATGCTCGAACCACGGCGTCTCGCCGCCCGGGGCGCGGCCGAGCGTCTGGCCTCCGGCCTCGGCGAGGGTGTCGGGCAGCGGGTGGGCTACTCGGTGCGTCTCGAATCGCGCACCTCCGCCGCCACGGGCCTGGAGGTGCTCACCGTCGGCCTCTATCTGCGCCGCCTGCAGGCCGATCCAGCCCTGGAAGGGGTGGCCTGTGTGATCTTCGATGAACTCCATGAGCGCGGCGCGGAACTGGATCTGGCCCTGGCCCTGACCCGCCAGGCCCGCCAGCTGCTGCGGCCGGACCTGCGGCTGCTGTTGATGTCGGCCACCCTCGACCTTGAACCGCTGCTGGCCCGACTCGACGACGCCCGGTTGATCAACAGCGTTGGTCGCAGCTTTGCGGTGGAGGTGTTGCATCAGGCGCCGCGGCCCGGAGAGCGGCTCGAACAGCAGCTGCTGCGGGGCCTGGAGCGGCACTGGCTCGACGAGCGCGGCCCTGGGGAAACGGTGCTTGTGTTCCTGCCGGGCCAGCGGGAGATCCGGGACGCCGAACGGGCGATCCGGAGCCGGAGCTGGGCGGTCGATCTGGAGTGCTGCGCCCTGCACGGCCAGCTGCCGCTGGCCGTGCAGCGACGGGCGATCGCGCCGGCGGCCACACCCGGCAAGGTGGTGCTGGCCACCTCAATCGCCGAGAGCTCTCTCACCATCGAAGGCGTGCGGCTCGTGATCGACAGCGGCCTCAGCCGTATCAGCCGCTTCGATCCGGGCACCGGCATGGATGGGCTGATCACGGTGCCCGCCAGTCAGGCCAGTGCCGAGCAGCGCCGCGGACGGGCCGGTCGGCTCGGGCCGGGCCGCTGCCTGCGCCTCTGGTCGGCGGCGGAGCAGCAGCGGCGGCCGCCGTTCGACACCCCCGAACTGCTCCAGGCCGATCCCCTGCCGCTGGCCTTGCATCTGGCGGCATGGGGGAGCGGCATGGGAGACGATCTGGCCTGGCTGGATCCGCCGCCGCGGGCTCCACTCCAGGAAGCCCGGCGACTGCTTCTCTGCCTGGGGGCGCTGGACCGCGGCGGCATGATCAGCCGCCATGGCCGCTCGATGGCGGCCCTGGGTCTCCATCCCAGGCTGGCCCACATGCTGTTGCGGGCGCGCCGCAGCCGCTGCCTCGAACTGGCCTGCTCCCTGGCCGTGCTGATCGGGGAGCGCGATCCCCTCGACCGCAGGGAGGCAGGCAGCGATCTGTTGCGGCGGCTTGACTGGCTGCGGGCCGATCCTGGCCCACGCTCCGGCCCGGAAGCGAGACAGAACAGCGAGCGCAACCAGCTACTGCGTCTGCAGGCCCAGCTGCTGCGTCAGGTGCAGGTCTTGGCAGACGGGGGGGATGTCAACGATGGCCCCGATCGGCAGGGAGAGCCGGAGGATCTGGTGGTGGCGAGGCTGCTGGCCTGGGCCTATCCCGAGCGGGTGGCACTGGGGAGGAGCCAGCGGGACGGCCGCTTCCTGCTGCGCAGCGGTCGTGGGGCCAGGCTGCCCGCAGAGGATCCGCTGGCTACAGCCGAAGCCCTGGCCATCGCCACGCTGGACGGGCAGGGAAGCGATGCCCGGGTGCTGCTGGCCGTGCCCCTGCCCCGTTGTCTGCTGGAGGAGCTGGCCAAGCGGGAGGGGGTGACTGAAAGCAGCGCCCGATGGGACGATCGCAGCGAACGGGTGCGCTGCGAACGGGTTCGGCGCCTCGGCGCCCTGGTGCTGGAACGACGACCGTGGAGCAGTCCACAGGCCGGCGACGAGGTAGAGGCGAAGGAGGGGAACGCCGAAGCGACGGCCGCGAGCCGAGCGGCGATGCTGGAAGGGCTGAAGCGGATGGGGATTGAGGCCCTGCCCTGGTGCAGCCGCAGCCGCCGGCTGCAGCAGCGCCTGGCGCTGGCTCACCGCCATCTGGGAGCTCCTTGGCCCGATCGCGATCTCCAGACCCTGGCGAAGGACCCCGCCGCTTGGCTGACTCCCTGGCTGGAGGGGATGCGAAGCCGCCAGGATCTGCAGGCCCTTGATCTGATCGAGGCCCTCTGGGGCGAGCTGCCCTGGGACCACCGGGCGCTATTGGAGCACCTGCTGCCAGAGAATCTGCCTATGCCGTCAGGACGTCGTGTAGCGATCGACTACAGCAGCAACGAACCTGTTCTGGCAGTGAAGCTACAGGAGATGTTCGGGGCCAATGACACCCCCAGCCTGCTGCTTGGCCGCCTACCTCTGACCGTGCAGCTGCTCTCACCGGCGGGGCGGCCGGCGGCGATCACCCGTGACCTGGCCGGCTTCTGGCGCAGCGGTTACTCCGAAGTGCGACGTGAACTGCGTGGCCGTTATCCCAAACACCCCTGGCCCGAAGATCCGCTCACTGCGGTGGGCCCAACAGCGGTGAGCAGGTCGAAGTAACGGCCAGCAGAGATCCAGCAGTCCGCACCATGGGCCTGCCGTGGCGCCGCCAGGCTGATGGGAATTGCCGTCCCTTCAGGCGGCCTAAACTGGATACCGTCAGGGTGGCGGCCCTCGCCCTGTGTCGAGCCCCTGCCCCTTGAGAACTCCGCCGCTCCCCGCTTCCACCGCCAGCGCCCTGACCGACGGCATCCCCCGCTTCAGCGTCGCTGAGCTCAATGGAGCGATCGGGGTCCTGTTGGAACGGGGCTTTGCGCCTCGCTTCCTGGTGGATGCCACGGTAAGCCGGCCCCAGCGCAAGAAAGGGCATCTCTGGCTCACCCTCAGCGACGGCGAGGCCTCGATCTCAGCGGTGATCTGGGCCTCCCAGCTGGCCCGGCTGACCTACGTGCCCAACGAAGGCGATGGCGTGGTGGTGGTGGGAAGGCTCAACTTCTGGGCAGCCCGGGCCAACCTCTGCGTGCAGGTGCTGGATGTGCGCCCCGGCCTGACGGCGGTGCTGCGCCAGTTCGAACGGGTACGAGCTCTGCTGGCCCCCGAAGGCCTGTTCGAAGCGGACCGCAAACGGGCTCTGCCGTCCCTGCCCGGCCGCATCGCCCTGCTCACCAGCGTGCCCAGCTCGGCCCTGGCCGACATGCTGCGCACCGCCCGGGAGCGATGGCCCGCCACGGCGCTGCTGGTGGTGGCGATTCCGGTGCAGGGAGCGGTTGAGGCGCAGATCAGCTCTGCGGTACGGGCCCTCTCCGCACGCTCAGCGGCACTCAAGCTGGATGCCGTGGTGCTGGCCCGCGGCGGGGGCAGCCGGGAGGATCTGGCGGTGTTCGATGGGCCGGATCTGGCACGCAGCCTGGCCACATGCTCGGTGCCGGTGATCTGCGGCCTGGGCCACGAAGACGACACCACCATCGCCGATCTGGTGGCCGACTATCGGGCGGCCACCCCCACGGCGGCGCTGGTGGCCCTGCTGCCGGATCGCCGGGTCGTGCACCAGACGCTCGTTCAGGGTCGCGTCCATCGGCGCCAGATGCTGGCTCTTCGCCTGCAGACCCTGCGTCAGCGGCTGATCCGACAGCGCGACCTGCTCGTCCCTCTGCACCCCACCAGACTGGTGGAGCAGCAACGAGCCTGGCTGAGTCAGCAGCGCCGTCTTCTGACTGCTCTGTCACCCCAGCACCTCCTGGAGCGGGGATTCAGCCTGGTGCTCGATGGACGCGGCCGGCTGGTGCGCCGGCTGAGCCAGCTGGCGCCAGGCGATTCGATCGCGGTCCAGCTCAGCAACGGCCGCGTCGACGCCGTGGTGCAGCATCTGACCCCAGCCGCTGCGAAACCACCGCCCCCCAGCCTCCGTTACTCCTCCGACTGATGTCGGCGGTTTCCTTGTCCCACAGCGACTCCATCCGCCATGGCCCGCAGCCGACGCGACAGCAAACCCGCTGAATCCGCTCACGATGCCGCTAATCCGGCAGCAGAAATTCCAGGCGACGGAGGCGCCAGCGAGCTGACCTACCGCCAAGCCCAGAGCGCCCTGGATCTCACCATCGCCCAGCTCCAGGGAGGCGACCTCGATGTGGAGGCGATGGCCTCCCTCTACCGACGCGCTGAGGCCTATGCCGACCGTTGCGAAGCTCTGCTGCAGGAGGTGGAGCAGGAGGTGATGCAATGGGATCCAACCCAGCCGGACCAGCAGCCCACCCCCTTCACGCCATGACCACCTCCAATTTCCGCCCCGATTCCAGCCCAGCCCCCCAACCATCCGGGCCGGGCCCCCTGGGGTGGCTCTATCTGGGCCTGGCGATCGCAGGCGGCGTACTTCCCTGGCTCGCCAACCTGGCCTTTCTCAGAGAGCACGGCCCGCAGTTCGACGTGGGATTGTTCGTAGGGATGGCCAATGCCAATCCAGCCGCTCAATCATTGTCCCGCGACCTGGCCGTCGGTGCCACCGCGGTGACGATCTGGATGGTGAGCGAGGCGAGGCGGATCAGGCTGCGGGGACTTCCCTGGGTGCTACTGAGCTGCGTCACGATCGCGTTCGCCTTCGGTGCCCCACTTTTTCTTTATCTTCGCGAACGACGCCTGCGCGAACTGGAGCGCAGTGCTGCAGGAGAACCATCCGGCTGAGCAAAGTTGCCTCCTGATGGAATAGTCACGGCTTTTGCTGCGCCACCAAAGGCTGGCACATCAGGCCCACTGCATTATCGGAGCGGGATCAGGAGGGCGGTCTGCCGTCCGGTTCAGCCTCCGTGGCGGAGGCATCCGAGGCTTCCACGTCCACTGCCTGGACGTTGATGGTGACGTTGCGCGCATCTATGTCAGGCGGATCAGACAACCAGGAACTCTCACGTTCCGGCATCTGCCCGGCATCACTTTCCAACAGGGTGCCGCAGGCTGGACAGACAGGCTGACCAAGGCTGACCACACCGCAACTGGGGCAGGTGCGCATGCGACGCTTCAGCACCTGCCAGCCGATCAGCGCGGCTCCACCGGCAAGAAGCGGAAACAGCAACAGGGTGAGGGTGAGGCCGCCGAGAAGATCAAGCAGCAGGCGCCCAGCCGGTCCCGGCAGCAGCAGCAGCACCAGCAGCAGAACAAACCAGGGAAGAAAACGCGGCATCAACGCAGGAAGCGAGCGTCGTTCTCCAACCAGCGCTCCAGAGCAGCCATCGCCTCAATACCAAGCCAGGCCAGCAACAGGCTTGCCACAAGCCAGGCGATGACCACGCCAAGGCCGATCACCACTGGGGTGAGTACCACGACGGTGATTCCCAGCAGCATCGCTGCGCCGATAGCGGTGCAGGCAAGGGTGAGCGCACCCGGTACGGTGCGCGGCGAGGGTACGAGCTTGGCCATGGGAGTAGCAGCAACCATTGGTATTCCATCCTGACGCGCCTGCGGAGGGAGATTCAAAGCGGACGGGGTGTGGATCGCCCACCACGGGTTCGCCCCCCCCAGACAACACTCAGGCATTGGGCGTAATAGAGAAGCACCCCCACCAACCAGATCCAGAGGGTAAGGACCAGCACACCTCCTACGACGCCGTAGGCCTGAAACCGCAGACCGAGCGCCAGCAATGTGCGGCCAAGAAGCAGATTCAGCAGGGTGATGGCGATGCTGAACAGGAACGCAGCGGGAATCAGAGGCCGCCAGGGGATGCGGCGCGATGGCAGCAGCCAGAGGAAAAACAGACTGGCCCCGAAACCAAGCACCAACGACAGCGCCACATCCGCCCCACTGGACACCGTGCCGAAACCCTGCAGAAACTGGGGCAGCGACGCCAAAAACCAACTGCGCAGCTGACTGGAGCCGAAAAAGCGCAGATGGCTGATCAGTTGGTCAAGACCGATCACCAGACCCAGCAGCAGCAGCAACCCCAGGCTCTTGAGACGCAGCAACAGGTATCGGCGCACCACCTGGATCCAGGAAAGTCCCGAGAATCCATCGGGGCGATTCCACCAGATGCGATCGGCACCACGCTGCAGGGTGAGGTAGATGTTGCTGGCACTGAGCACCAGTAAAACCGCACCGAGCGCACCAGCTCCAGTCCCCTGGCTGCTCAGACGCTGAAGGGTGGTCTCCAGCACCAATACCCCATTGATGGGGGCAACCCTGGCCACCAGCTCCATCAAGCGCTGCAATAACTCGCGGTCGTTGCCCAGCAGGCGAGAAGCCAGGGCAAGCACGATCAGCAATGCCGGGAAAAAAGACTGCAGCGTGTGATACGCAAATGCAGCGCTGAGATCAATGCAATCAGCGCGCAACCAGAGCAAATAGGCACGCCAGAACGGCACAAATGGCCGTCGCAAACGTCTCAGCACCAACATCGGAATCACCCCGGCCCGCCAGGAGTAGTTGCCAACAAAAAAGCCACCCTAGTGGGTGGCTTTTCGTTTACAGGCAAGAAGTTTATCCTGGCATCGAGCTATTTTCGCAGGGGGCTACCCCCCAACTATCGTCGCCGCTGCTGCGTTTCACGCCCGAGTTCGAGATGGATCGGGGTGGGGCCACAACGCCATGAACACCAGGAAAGTCTTCTTACTCAGGTGAAACCT
>JBIIJS010000265.1:0-2961 GCA_044233605.1 Cyanobium sp.
ACGGTGGAATTCCTCAGCGACCTGACGGACCTGCTGCACCGCGAGGGGCGCTGGATCAGCTACTGCTCGGCGGCGGCGGTGCGCGAAGCATTGCTGCGCTCCGGCCTGCAGCTGGCAACCCTCGCGCCGCCGGCCTCCGCCAGCGGGCCGGCCAAATGGAGCGGTGGCACGGTCGCGAGCCCAACCAAGCTGCCGGTCTCCGGCCTGGGGCGCCCGTTCAGCCCCATGGAACGGGAACACCTGGCCAGCAGCGCCGGGGAACCCTACCGGGACCCGGAAGGAATGGCCACGGCCGCCGAGATCCTGGCCCGGCGCCAACAGGCCCAGGCCCAAGCCCTGGCCAGGGGGCTCCGCAGCTCCAGTGGCGCCTGGCGTCGTCGCTGGGGGCTGGAGCAGCAGGGCGGCGCCGCGGAAGACCGGTAGATTCCCGCCCAGCCGCACCACCACGCCGATGCTCGCCGTTGCCGTTCTGGCCGCTGGAAAGGGCACCAGGATGAAGAGTGATCTACCCAAGGTGCTCCAGCCTCTGGGCGGCTCGACCCTGGTGGAGCGGGTGCTCTCGAGCTGCGAGCATCTGGGCCCGCAGCGGCGCCTGCTGATCGTCGGCCACCAGGCCGAGCGTGTGCAACAGTCGCTGGGAGAACACCAGGGCGCAGAGTTTGTGCTGCAGCAGCCCCAGAACGGCACCGGCCATGCGGTGCAGCAGCTGCTCACACCGCTGGACGGCTTCGACGGCGAGCTGCTGGTTCTCAACGGCGATGTGCCGTTGCTGCGACCCGAAACCCTCGATGGCCTGCTGCAGCGCCACCGCAGCAGCGGGGCCGCCGTAACCCTGCTTACCGCCCGGCTGGCCGATCCCAGCGGGTACGGCCGCGTCTTCGCCGATGCCGATGGGCGGGTGAGCGCGATCGTCGAACATCGTGACTGCAGCGAGGAGCAGCGCGCCAACGACCTCACCAACGCCGGCATCTACTGCTTCAACTGGCGCAAGCTGGCGGAGGTGCTGCCGCGCCTCAGCACCGACAACGACCAAGGCGAGTTATATCTCACCGATACGGTGGCGATGTTGACGCCTGCGATGCACCTGGAGGTGGCCGACAGCAACGAGATTCTCGGCATCAACGACCGCCTGCACCTGGCCCAGTGCGAGGCGGTGCTGCAGCAGCGGCTGCGCGAACACTGGATGCGCGAAGGCGTCACCTTCACCGATCCGGCCAGCTGCACGCTCAGCGACGCCACCCGCTTCGGCCGCGATGTGGTGGTGGAGCCCCAGTGCCATTTCCGCGGCGCCTCCGTGGTGGGCGACCGCTGCCATATCGGCCCAGGCTGCCTGATCGAGAACAGCAGCCTGGCCGACGACGTGGAGGTACTGCACTCGGTGCTGCGCGATTCCGAGGTGGCGCGGGGTTGCGCCATCGGCCCCTTCGCCCAGCTGCGCAGCCAGGCGGTGCTGGGGGAGAACTGCCGGATCGGTAACTTCGTTGAGGTGAAGAACAGCGACCTGGCCGCAGGAGTAAAGGCCAACCACCTCACCTACCTGGGCGACGCCGATGTGGGCGCCGACGTGAACATCGGCGCCGGCACGATCACCGCCAACTACGACGGCGTGCGCAAGCACCGCAGCGTGATCGGCGCCGGCAGCAAGACCGGTGCCAACTCGGTGCTGGTGGCCCCGATTCAGCTGGGCGAAGGGGTCACGGTGGCTGCAGGCTCCACCCTCACCGAGGATGTGCCCGCAGGCGCCCTGGCCCTCGGCCGCGCCCGCCAGGTGGTGAAGCGGGGCTGGGCCCCGCAGCATTGACGAGCCGGGTCACGGTGCCCCGGCAGCGAGGCCTTCCTCCAACAGAGGCAGCATCTGCTCCAGGGCAATGCCACGGCTGGCCTTGAGCAGCAGCCCGTCGCCCGGTGCCAGCCAGCCGCACAGCACCGCTGCGGCAGCTGCGGGATGGTCGACCCGGACCAGCCGCTCAAGCCGACCGGCCACCCCTTCCTCCAGGGAACGGCCCTCAGCGCCGGCATCGACGATCACCAGCCCGTCGAGCCGGCCCTGCGCCGCCAGATCTCCGGCCCGCTCCCCGACCGATCGATGCAGGGCCAGGCTCTGGCCGCCCAGCTCCAGCATCGTGCCGAGCACAGCGAAGCGGTGGCCCGCCCTCTGGGAAGCCAGCAGTTCGAGGGCGGCGAGCATCGCTTCAGGGGAAGCGTTATAGGTCTCATCGAGCACCGTCACACCGCCCACACACAACCGCCGGCTACGGCCACCGGGCACCTCCACCGCCATGCCGGCGAGACACGTCGGCTCCAGGCCAAGCTCCCCAGCCACCGCCAACGCCAGCAACAGGTTGCGGGCGTTGTGGCGTCCCTCCAGCGGCAGCGCCAGGCTGAGTCCGCTGGCCAGATCCAGGGTATGGCCAGAAACGGCGAGATGGCCGACCAGATCGGCGGCGGGCAGGGCGGCATCGAAACCGGCGAGCTCATCGGCCAGGGCCACCCGCAGCACCCGGCCACTCCACACCGCCGCAAGGGCACTCTCCAGAAGGGGATCACCGGCCGGAATCACCAGGACCCCATCGGGGCGCAGGGAGGCGGTGATCTCGCACTTGGCCGTCGCGATCGCCTCACGGCTGCCAAGACGGCCGATGTGGGCGGTGCCGATGTTGGTGATCACGGCCACGTCGGGCTCGGCGCAGACGCTGAGCCGCTCGATTTCACCGAGGCCTCGCATGCCCATCTCCACCACCAGGGCGGCAGTGTCAGCGCCCGCCCGCAGCAGGGTGAGCGGCACACCGATGTCGTTGTTCTCGTTGCCGCTGCTGGCCACCAGCGGCCCCAGAGAGCGAAGGGCGCCGCGGATCAGCTCGCGGGTGGTGGTCTTCCCGGCCGAACCGGTGACCGCCACCACGGGGATCGCGAGATTGCGGCGCCAGCGGCGCGCCAGCTGCTGGAGAGCGAGCAGGCTGT
>JBIIJS010000074.1:0-11885 GCA_044233605.1 Cyanobium sp.
TGGCCTCAATGAAATTCGACTTACCAGATCCGTTGGGGCCGATCAGCACATTCAGCGGCAACAGATCCAAGCTGATCCCTTCAAGCCCGAAGGAAAGGATATTGTTCAGCTGCAGCCGCTGGATGAAAGGGGCTTTGGCATCAGCTGTCATGTCAATTCTCCTCGGTATCGATCAGATCGGAGTCGGGATCATCCTCTGCTTCATCTCCATCGTAGCCAGCGGCATCCGGCCTGATTGACGGCTCGATCTCCTCCGGCAACCCCGCCGCCACCTCCCGCACATCCAGCTTGCCCGTCACCACATCGGCGACCAGGCGGGTGCGGTATTCGCGGAGAAGGGTAATTTCCTGCTCTAGGCGAGAAATGGCAGTTGCCATGGGCGCGCTGAGCTTGTCGATATGAGCCACGATGGCTTTTTGCTCGGTTACGGGGCACCAAAGCAGGGGGAGGGCCGAGACTTGTCCCAACCGCAAGTGACCGACGGTACTTCCATTGACCTGAATCTCAATGTACTTGCGAACTACGGGGCCATAAATGCTATTTAGCATGAAACCAGCATCAAGCACATCGGGATCAGGCCTGAAGTACATCATGCGTTGTCCCATGCAGAGATCGATTCGATCGGGGACTAGGCATGCCTCCCCGACTGGCGCCTCTCGCGTGAAAAAGACATCGCCTAACTTTGGAGCACCTCGTTGCGTCCAGATCTCAAAGTTGCGGCGGTCCGTCGAATACGAGCCTCTCGGATTGAATTCGCCATTCCGGATGTTGGTAGTCCGGACTACCGAAAACTCACCGTCCTCGACCAGTTCAGGAGTCCTGTTCTTGCAATCAATGATGGCAAGACAGAGCTGCTTGGTGCGCCGCACCTCCCAATGCTCCGGAATCTCCCCCAGCCAGGGAATCCCCGAATCCTTGAGCGGCACGGAGGGATCCAGCCCACGCGTCACGGCGTGATGAATGATGGCCTGCTTCTGGTCCTGCAGCAGGGCGATGATGCGGCGCTTGGACCCGATGGCGCGATCCAGGCGGTTGGTGGCCCAGGCGAGGAAGCGGGCGATGGCGGCTTGTTCCTCTGGTGGGGGCTGTGGTGTTTTCACCGCAAGAAAGCGCTCGGCAGGAATAGTGTTTCGAAGGCCGGAATAAAGTGGGCTGAGCAACTTGCGTTCGTCCATAGCCCGATAGAACAACTCAAAATAAGTTGCGCAACATCGATCGAGCGGCTCAAAGACTGTGTAGGCGCCGGTGATCATTCCTGCGTGCGTGGAGAGTCCCACGGTTCGCGGAGTCTCGGGGACGTCGAATAGGCAAAAAACGAGGTCGCCAATGCGAACCTCCTGTGATGTCCCCATGTCCGAGGAAAACTTTCCCTTGCTAGTAGATAGATCTCTGACAATTACCCCTTGCTTTGTGAGGGACAGCAAGAGGTATTCGCAGTGCCGCTCTCCAACAAGAACCTTTCTCCTGCGGATAAGACCGCGATTGGGGATCAAAGACCAATGCGCCGGCACCTCCCCCAACCAAGACAGCCCCGATTCCTTGTATTCCGGATAGGGCTTCAGATCCTCAATCATTCAGCCGCCTCCTCAGGCTCACTGCTCGGATAGGAGGAATCCAAGATCTGCTGCAGCTTGATTCCCAGCCCCCTCAACCCTCGCGCGTCCTGAAGCGGCGCCTGCTGCTCCACAACCGCGCCTGAATCCAGATCCAGCTGGTGCCACTCCGCCAGGCCACTGCTGGGATCGAACTCAATCGACAAATCTAAGCGCCCGATCCGCCACTCCGCCTCCACCCCGCCCTCGGGCGTGGGAAACAGCCGGGGCTGCTCCAGATCCTGAAGCTGGTGCTCATCCAGCCATGCCCCCACCAGCTCCAGCAGCTCCCTCGTGGGCGGCACGGCTTCGCCGTCCAGCCAGCCCGGCGCCAGCTCCAGCAGCTCCATGCTTTGTTCAGTGTTTCGCATGGCACTCCTCACCCCGCCCCCACCAGCAGCCCATCGAGCAGGCCTTCGGCCTCCGCTTCGATGGCGCGGATGTCGGCCGCGATCTCGGCCAGGCTGCGCAGGGGCTTGGGTTTGTAGAAATGACGGGTGAAGCTCACCTCGTAGCCCACCTTGGTGGCCTCCGGGTTGATCCAGGCATCAGGTGTGTAGGGCAGCACCTCGTGGCGGATGAAGGCCCCAATTCCGCCCTCCTCCAGCAGCGGGATCTGCTCGCTGTCACGCAGGTCGGTGTCGGGCTCGTACTCCACCACGCAGGGCTTGCCGTTCAGCTCCAGCTCGAACAGCCCATGCAGCGGGTCGGCCACCACCTTGGCGCCCTTGTGCAGCTTGGCGATCACCGGCGGTGCGCTTTCTTCCCGCCAGCTCACCTGCCTGAGCAGCAGCTTCAGGTCGGCGGCGCCGAGCTTGAGGCCCTGCAGCTTGAGGGCGCTCTGCGCCTCGCTGCGGAACTCGTTGTGGTCGTCGAACAGCTCCTCGCCGAACAGCTCCCGCAGCGCTTCGGCCGCCGCCGCCAGCTGGGTATCGCGCTGCCAGGTGCCGGGATCCAACAGCTTCTTGCGCCGCTTCTCTGGAAGGCCAGGTTTGGCGTCGGTCTCCTCGTCGCTGTCTTCCCCATCGTCGTCGCCTGAGCTCCATTCCCGCAGGCGCTGCTCCAGTTCCGGTTTGAGGCTGGCGAAGCGCGTGAGCAGGCCATCGCCGTAGTCGCCCCACAGCTCTTCACGGATCTCGCGGTCGCCGGAGGCCGTGCGCAGCGCCTCGATCGCCGCTGGCGTGATCCGGCTGTGCAGGCGCAGCGGTCGCTCCACCGTCACCTTCCAATAGCCGAAGGCCGCATTGTCAAACACCTTGGCGTGCTCGCTCTCCTCCAGGGCGTCATAGGCCGCCATCACCCGCTCGATATCGGCCGAACCCAGTTCGCAGTTCTTCTTACCCAGGTTCTTGCGCAGTGGCTCGAACCAACCGCTGGCATCGATCAGCTGCACCTTGCCCTGTCGTTCGGGTGCTTTGCGGTTGCTCAGCAGCCACACATAGGTGGCAATGCCAGTGTTGTAGAAGAGGTTGAGAGGCAGAGCCACGATCGCCTCCACCCAGTCGTTTTCGAACAGCCAGCGGCGGATGTTGCTTTCGCCGGAGCCAGCATCGCCGGTGAACAGCGACGAGCCGTTATGCACCTGGGCGATGCGACTGCCCAGGGGCGAGGTGTGGTTCATCTTGCTGGCCATATTGGCCAGAAACAGCATCTGGCCATCACTGGACCGTGTCACCAGCGATAACACCTCGCCCTGATGGCTCACCTGAAAGCGTGGATCCTTCATCTCCTTCTTGCCGCCCATCGCCTCCAGATCCTTCTTCCAGCTCTTGCCGTAGGGCGGATTGGAGATCATGAAATCAAACACCCGCGCCGGAAAGGCATCGTGCGAGAGGGTCGACCATTCCGCGCCGCCCATGATGTTGTTGGCGCTCTCACCCTCGCCCTTGAGCAGCATGTCGGCCTTGCAGACCGCATAGGTTTCGGGGTTGATCTCCTGGCCGTAGAGGTGCGTCACCACCTGTTGGCCGTGGGATGCAGCAAGTTCCCGCAGCGTTTCATCACCCACGGTGAGCATGCCGCCGGTGCCGCAGGCGGCGTCGTAAAGCAGATAGCTGCCGCTTTTCACCTGCGCCGCGATCGGCCGGAACATCAGGGTGGTCATCAACCGCACGGCATCGCGAGGCGTCCAGTGTTCGCCCGCCTCTTCGTTGTTCTCCTCGTTGAAGCGGCGCACCAGCTCCTCGAACACCGTGCCCATGGCGTGGTTGTCGAGCGCCGCCGGGCTGAGATCCACCTGGGGATCCAGAAACTTGCTGATCAGCGTGCCGAGCGAATCGGAGCGCGACAGGGTGGGGATGTGGTTGCGGAACTTGAAGTTCTCCAGAATGTCCTGCACATTCTCCGAAAAGCCCTCCAGGTAGGCCTCGAAATCAGCCCGCAGTTGCTGCTCGCTACCGCGGCTGGTGAGATCACGCAGGGTGAACGGCGAGACGTTGTAGAAGGCCTGGCCCGCCGCCGCCCGCAGGGCCGCATCCTGCTCCTTGATCTCGGCCGCATCGAGCTGCTGCTTGGCCTCCAGCACGCGGGCCTTGGTGGGCTCAAGCACCGCATCCAGCCGCCGCAGCACGCACATCGGCAGGATCACATCGGGATACTTGCCCCGCCGGAACAGATCCCGCAGCACGTCGTCGGCGATCCCCCACAGGAAGCTCACGATCCGGTTGTGGGTGGCCTGGTCCATGGGGTGGTTTTGGCGTTCACCGTCTGGCTGCCAACGTAGGTGGATGGCAAGCTCCGCCGCCCTCAGCGCCGGCCCGTCAGCACCGCCCGCAGCTTGCACTGCAGGATCAGACCGGCGCTCACCAGGGTGATGGCGTTGGCGGCAATCAGCGGACCGTCAGCTTTCAGCAGCCCGTAGATCCCCCAGAGGGCGATGCCGCTGGTGAACAGCAGATACATGCGCAGGGAGATGGCGGCGGTGTCGCCGCTGCGCAGGGTCTTGATCGCCTGTGGCACGAAGCTCACGGTGGTGAGCGTGGCGGCCGCGTAGCCCAGGATTTCAGTCATGGTTGGCGAGGTTAGGGAAGGGCGTCAGCCCGCCAGTGGCTGTTGATAGACGATCCCCAGATTGCTGCCCACGTGCCGCTCCAGACCGAAGAGCGGCGAGTTGAGCAGTTGCGCCGACTGACTGGCTGGATCCCACCAGGCCATCAGCGTGGAACCCCCGCCATCGAGGTTCATGCCGGTGTAACTGCCGAAACCCGCCAGCAGGGTACCCACATCCCGTATTTCGGATCCCCAGTAGGTTGCTCCACCGGCCAGGAAGGAGCGCAGGTTTCTGTCCACCGTGAGCAGGGTGAGGAAGCGGTTGTCGCGGCTCAGGCCCAGCCCGGTGCGGGCATTGAGAGTGGGATTGGCGGCTCCGGTGACAAGGCCATCCCAGAGCACGATGCCGCTGGCCATACCGGCAAAGGCAACATTGACGCCACTCGGATCTGGTGAGCTGCTGGGTTGGCGCACCAACCTCGCTCCAGTGATTTTATCTTGTACAAAATAGGGATACGGATTCTGGTTTGGGCTCACCAGCTCTCCTCCACTCACCGCAAAGCCCAGTAGATTGGTGGGCACGGCCTGGTTGCCATCGGTGAGGTCGAAGAAGGCGGTGTTGATCGCTGCCACCACCGGCAGGCCTTGCTGGCGATTGCTGGTCAGGAACTCACGCGTCGTTTCGGTGAGGGTTTCGCGGCTGTTGGCCTGCCAGTCGCTGATCGCTCCGGTGCTGATGAGGCTCAGACCAGGGGTGGAGAGGTCCACCCGCAGTGCAGTGAGGTTCAGATCCTGCTCGTTCGGGCGGAAACTCTCCTTCGTGAGCTTGGCAACAAGCACCCCTGCGGTGTCGCCCAACGGTTGGGCATTGGCCCAGTCGTAGATCCAGGCGCCTTTGTCGTCGTTGTTGATCGATGCCTGGGCACTGAGAGCACTGGAATTGAGGCGTGCGCCGACAGCATTGGAGAGGGTGAGCTGGAAGCGTTCATCCGTTTCCAGACTATCGTCACCGCGAACCTTCACCGTGATGGCCCGGCTGGATTCGCCAGGAGCGAACACAACCGTTCCCGATGGGAACCGGTCGCCTTCGAAATCCCATGGATCAGCAGGGTTCACTCCTGCTCCCTGCACAACCCAGTCGACGGAGGAGGAGCGGGAGAGATCGCCGGAGCGGCGCACGGTGAAGGTGAAGGGGGTGAGCGAGTCTGAATCACCTTCCGGCAGGGAGATGGATTCAGAAAGGAGGTTGATGTCGGTGTCGTCGTTGAGGATGGCGCCGTAGCCGATCGCATTGCCGAGGCTGGCACCTCTGGGGTTGGAGAGCGTCAGTTGGAAGCGTTCGTTGCGTTCCACCTCGGGATCACTGGAGACAAGAACGGTGATGGTCTGGCTGGATTGGCCTGGGTTGAAGACCACATGTCCCTTAGGGAATGTGCCGCCGAAATCGCTGGCTTTGGCGGGGAACTGGCCCTGTCTGGAGACAGCCCAGTTAACGGAGGAGGAGCGGGATAGATCACCGGAGCGGTGCACGGTGAAGCTGAAGGGAGTGAGGGAGCCTGAATCCCCTTCCGGCAGGGAGATGGGTTCAGACTGGAGGTTGATGGTGGTGTCGTCGTTGAGGATGACGCCCTTGGCGACGGCATTGCCGAGGCTGGCACCGCTGGGGTTGGAGAGCATCAGTCGGAAGCGCTCATTGCGTTCCTCCTGCTGATCACCGGAGACAAGAACGGTGATGGTCTGGCTGGATTGGCCAGGGTTGAAGACCACTTGTCCCTTAGGGACTGTGCCGCCGAAGTCGCTGGCTTTGGCGGTAATCTGGCCCTGTCTGCCAACAACCCAGTTTACGGAGGAGGAGCGGGAGAGATCACCGGAGCGGCGCACGGTGAAGCTGAAGGGTGTGAGGGAGCCTGGATCACCTTCCTTCAGGGAGATCGATTCAGACTGGAGGTTGATGGTGGGCGGGGGGTCAGGTGGGATGCTTGTGGTTGAGTGGACTCGATAAATAACGCCCTTGGTTTTGTCGTTTAAGTTTCCGGTGCTGCTGATATCGCTGATATAGAGTGAGTCTGTGGTTGCGGTGAGACCGTAGGGATTGCCCAGGAGCTGATTGGGTATGAAGTGAAAATATTGGCCTGTTGAGGGGTTGGCAAAGACAATCGGATTCTCTTCGTTCCTGCTGCCGCCTCTTCCGGTCATGCCAATGAAGCTTGCAAAAATGCTAGAGCTGAAGGCGCTTCCGAAACCAGCGGGGGCCAGCGCAAGTTCGGTGAGGCCTTCGCTTCTTTCCCCTTCAAGGGGCAGGAATGCCAGCACTGGCTCTCTTGCGTTGGAAGCGGGGCCTGTTCTGCTTCCTGTGACCGAGTCAATATAATTTGAGGGAAAGCCAAAGTCGATAACATTCTGCCCGATCTCCTGGGCCTGGATTCGATTCAGTTCGTCTGCTGATCGAGATTGATCGCGAGGAGTGCCGTCAATTCCGTTGTCTTGGAGAAAAAGGTCACCCGTGGGGCTGAATACCATGCCTGCGGCATTGCGCAGTCCACGCGCAATCAGGTTGATGGAGCCGGTGAAGCTGGTGTTGTCGGGGTTGGGGGTAAGGATCAATCGATGGATTGAGTCGGCAACCAGTTGTGAAGGTTCAAGTAGAATGTTCGCGTTGTCTCCGCGTAGCTCAACTGTTTCGGCGGTGGCAGACGAGTTTTCTTTTGCACCGATGTTGAAGAAAATCTCAATGCTCTGATGGTCTGCGGGGGACCTGCGCAGGGCGAGTGCATAGGTGCTGTGCTCAAATCCTGCGGGAAAGCTAAAGCGAAGCGATCCAATCTGAGCCAGGGAAGAATCCGGGTTATCGCCGGCACGCAGCAGTGTAATGGTTTCCTGTCCTGCCTTTGCAGACAGCACGACAACGAAGTGATCGAGCCGACGGATTGATGTAACGAGTCCTGGAAGGGTGCTGGCTAGAATGGTTGGTGTCCCATCGGCAACACCGTTGCGGTCGGAGTCAACCAGTCTGACCAGCTGAGCGGAGGATGATGCAAATAAAGAGGGGCCAATGTTGACGGCAGCCAGCATGGAACCGTCTTGCAGTTCCAGCATGCTGGTTGGAAAACTCAGGCCGCTTGCAAAGGTGGTGACTTGGAAGCGCTCCTGATCCTCAGGCCTACTCAGGGAAATCATGATGCGAATTCATCTGTGTTGATGTGATCGTAGATGGGGCCTGTGGTCCTGTCGAATCTGGCGGCTGATTTCCGGCTCAGTTCTCGCTCTTCAACCGCCCTTCTTCCAGCTGGACCACGCGGTCGGCGATGTCGAGCACCTTGTTGTCGTGGGTCACCATCACGATCGCCGCCTGTTCGTCTCGGGCCAGCTCGCGGAAGAGGGTCACCACATCCCGGCCCGAGTCTTTGTCGAGGGCGGCGGTGGGCTCATCGGCCAGCAGCAGCCGCGGTGCCGCGGCAAGGGCGCGGGCGATCGCCACCCGCTGTTTCTGACCGCCGGAAAGCTTGTCGGGGTAGTAATGGGCCCGTTCGGCCAGACCCACCCGTGTCAGCACCTCGGCGGCGCGCCGGTCCATGGCGGGGCGGCCGAGGGCCAGCCATTCGGGCCGCACCTCCAGCCCCAGCCGCACGTTTTCCAGGGCGGTGAGGTAGGGCATCAGGTTGTGGGCCTGGAAGATGAAGCCCACCTGTCGGCGCAGGCGGGTGAGGGTGGCGGTGTCGGCATTCAGCAATTCGGCGCCGAGGATGCGCAGGCTGCCGCACTGGGCTGCCCGCAGGCCGCCGAGCATGGTGAGCAGGGTGGTCTTTCCCGACCCGGAGGGACCCGTGAGGATCACAATCTCGCCGGGCAGTACCTGGAGGTTCACATCCTTGAGCACCGGCTTGGCCGTTCCCGCCTCGGAAAAGCAGTGATCAAGGTGCTCGACCGTGATCAGCGGCGCAGGCGCGTTGCGGGTTGGTTCGGTGGGCGACATGCCTAGAAGATCTCCGCCGGATCAAGCCGGCGCAGCTTGCCGGTGGCCAGCCAGCCGGAGGCGCCGCTCATCAGCAGTGTGAACAGGAACACCAGCGCCGCCCGCTCGGCCGTCATCACCACCATCAGCGAGGTGGCCTTGGCCAGGAAGCCGTAGAGCCCCAGCGACAGCAGCAGGCTGGGGGGAAAGGAGAGCAGCGCCAGGATCAACGCTTCCTGCAGGATGATCGCCACCACGAAGTTGTCGTCGTAGCCGATCGCCTTGAGGGTGGCGTATTCGCCGATGTGATCGCTCACATCCGAGTAGAGAATCTGGTACACAATGATGCCGCCCACCACGAGGCCCACCAGCACGCCGAGGCCGAAGATGATGCCGAAGGAGGTGTTGCGCCGCCAATAGGCCACCTCCTTGGCCTCCAGTTCGGCGATGGTGAGCACCTGCACTGAGGGATCAAGGAAGCTGCGCAGCGTGGCCTGCACCTGGCGGGGATCGGCGCCGGGCTCGAGCTGGATCACACCCATCTGGATGTCGTCGGCGCTCTGGTCGGGGAAGTAGTTCTTGAAGTTGGTGTCGGAGGTGATCAGGTTGATATCGGCAGCGAAAGTGAGGCCCATCGTGAACAGGCCATCCACCACAGCCCGCACACCGCGCAGCTCGGTGGCGTAGCGGCCGCTGGCGCGCACCGTTTCGACGACGGGGCCGGCGTTGCGCTTGGAGCGGGTGTCGAACAGCAGGCTGTCATTGCGCTGCAGCA
Organism: Cyanobium sp.; assembly: GCA_044233605.1. Taxonomy (GTDB): domain Bacteria; phylum Cyanobacteriota; class Cyanobacteriia; order PCC-6307; family Cyanobiaceae; genus Cyanobium. The sequence continues at coordinate 9,308 of JBIIJS010000074.1, forward strand.
GCGGCGCCTGGCTTTCGAGCTCCGCGATGCGCAGCGCCGGGTTGGCGGGGGTGATGCCGAAGATCAGCGCCTGCTTCTGCTGGCGTGTGCTGGTGTTCAGCCATTCGCTCAGGCCCAGGTAGAGGGGCGTCACCGCGCGCACGCCCTGCACGCCGAGGGTCTGGGTGAGGCGGGCGCGGGGGAAGTTGAGCTGTTCGCCCAGGTAGAGGTAGCGACCGCTGACCATCACCAGCTCGCCGGCGATGCTCTGGATCGGCCGCTTCTGGCTGTCGTAGAGCCCGCCGGAAAGCCCCAGCTGGAAAAACACCAGCACGTTGGCGAAGGTGACGCCGGCGATGGCCGCCACCAGCCGCATCGGCCGGTGGATCACCTGGCGCCAGGCCAGCGGCGTGCGCTTCACGGCTGCCCCGGCGCCTGTTGCCGCATCTGCTGCTGCAGCACCTGCTGCTGGCGCTCCTGCTGCTGGCGCTTCTGCTCGGGGTTGAGCGGCTCGAACAGCACGTTGACCTGCAGGTAGTTGATGTAGCTGGCCATCGCGTTGGCCTGCGGCCCCAGGCCGACCTTCACTTCGATGACGCGGCGGTCGAGGTTTTCGCCGGCCTGGCCGCTGAACACCGTCTGCCGGCTCACCTGGCGGGCGATCTCCACTACCTGGCCCTGCAGCTGCTTGCCCTGGAAGCCATCGGCGCTGATGGTGGCCTTCTGGCCCAGGGCTATGCCCGGCCGGTCGGTCTGATACACCTCGGCGATCACCCCCATACGGCTGCTGTCGCCGATGTCGAGGATGCCGTCGTCGCCCACTTTGTCGCCGGGGCGGGCATAGATCTTGAACACGGTGCCGGAGAAGGGGGCGAGGATCGAGGCCTTGGCCAGCTCGCTGCCGTTGCGGGCCAGGTCGGCGCGGCGCTGCTCCACCTCGGCGCGCAGGGTCTGCCGTTCGGCCTGGGCCTCATGAAGGCTGGCCTGGCTGGTGCTCACCAGGGTGCGGCGGCGGTCGAGCGTCTCGGCGCTGGCGGCGCCGTCGCGGAACAGCTGGTCGTAGCGGCGCAGCTCCACCTCGGCCTGCTGGAGCTGGGCGCGGTTTTTCTCGATCACCGCGTCCTGGGCCACCAGCTTGCGCTGGGCCACGGCGATCGCCGCCTGGGCCTGCTCCACGCTGCGCTGCAGGCTGTCGGCGCTCTCCAGCACTGCCAGCAGCTGCCCTTTACGCACCTGGGCCCCCTCCTCCACCAGGATGCGGGCCACCGGATCGTTGGCCAGCGAGGCCGGCACCGAAAGCTTCACCACTCCATCGAGCGGCTCCACCCGGCCGAGGGCGGCAATACGGCGTGGCAGCGGCGTCTGGATGCGGGCCTGTTCAGTGCGGACCTTCTCCTGTTGCTTACCGTGCCACCACCAGGCCCCGCCACCGGCGCCCGCCAGCACCACCACCGCCCATAGCGGCCCGAGTGGCAGGCCGGAGCGTCGAGGCGGCACCGGTGGACTCGCGCGTGGGGTGGGGGAACCGGAAGCGCTCATCGCCTGTCCATGCCTGCAGGGAGGCTACTGCCGTAGAGAGTGCCCAGCCATCGGGGCGGCTCCTCACTGGTCTCTGGGTGGGTGTCGATGGGGGTGCCCCTGTCTTTTCCATGTATGCGGCGGCGCCTCTTGTATCCGGAAGGATTCAGATCGGTTAAGTCTGCGTTCAGGGAGGTCGCGGACGACGAATGCGGTGATGCACGCAGCAGGCGGCTTGCCTATATGGGGGATTCGTGCTAACTTCCAAAACTTGTGGACCAAAGATTTCGCTCCTTCGCAGTTGATCTGATTGCTGATTCTGCTGAGTTGTTGATGCGAAGTCGAGTAAAAACCGTTCCACCCAGTTGTCACTCACCCTTGTAGCTCGCATGAAGCGTCCCATCTTGAAAGACCTCGCCTGCATCTCTCAGGTCAGGCTTTTCTGGGATCAGGAATGGCAGGTTGCCTTGTTCGGGCAGCCAGCCCAGTCAGAGGACGGTTGGATCATCAACCTCCCTGCTGCTGAGCTGTTCGTTGGGGAGTTTTCCTCCCTTCCCACGGACACTCTTCTGGCCGCCGAATGGGTGCAGGAAACGGTGCCTGTGAAGGGTCCGCTTGCCGACTTGATCGGCCCCGATATTGAAGGATATTCATGGCATGCCAGGGCGCCAAAATTTAAGAACAGATCGTATGAATATGCCGATCTGTTCAGAGACCTTGCTTTGGCGTGCGAAGAAGCCGGCTCCATGCCCCTGGCCCTTGCATTCATGCAGAAGGCCATGGAGCTGAAGCCAAAAGGACCAGCGATCAAAGCAATGGTGAGAGAAAAGCTCAGTCAATATGCCGCAGCTTGCCAGTAAAGGTCTTTTCTCATGCCGCTCTGCGGCGCTTGTGTGATCGATTTCTCTCTTCTCGACCAGCTCCTGCCTGCCCTGCGCTCACCATTGGGGGCGGTGGTCTTCGTGCCGCTCTATGCCCTCTGGGTCACCCTGTTGCTGCCTGGAGTGTGGGCATCGATGCTGGCCGGCGCGCTCTACGGCACTGCCTTGGGCAGCGGTCTGGTGTTTGTGGGTGCAAGTCT
>JBIIJS010000075.1:0-11870 GCA_044233605.1 Cyanobium sp.
GTTTTAAAATTGAGGAAGATATAGTGATACGCTACGCTTGCGATGACATCTTTCAGCCCTTGCGCAAGCGGATGGGGCCATCCCTGCTCTCCTGAAGACCCGGGCTGTTTCCGTCATCTGTGTCGCAGGGGCACCGCTCGGATTTTCTGGGCAGGCCTGCTCCTTACTCAGGGAGCCTTCGTGCTGGAGGGAGATCAACGCTCGGCACGAAATCCGCCGGGGCGCGGCCATGCTGCGAGAGGACCACTCGCCTGGGGCTTCTTGGTACTCACGGTTGTGCTTCAGTGGCGCTGATTACAGCGTCCCATGCTAATGCGTTCGTCTTACTTCAGCCGCGCATGCCTGTAAGGGTTGAGATCACTGGCCCCAACCGTGCATCAAACCGTTCGGCTGCCTCGATGTGCTGGGCGCTCATGCAGAGCCCTGCGAACCATGCCACCCTGGCATTGTTTACCCTTCGCGGGGTGAAGCTGTGACGATCTCCAGAGCTGATCATCCGTTGCCCCCGGCTTCCTCCCTGCCCAGACGCCTGCGCGGCTCTGCCGCCAGGCGTTGGCAGGCCCTGCGGCCCTGGGTGGTGCCCGTGCTGGCGCTGATCCTGCTGGTCGGCATCTGGCGCCTGATCTGGGGACCTTGCTGGAATCCCCTGCACACCCTCTGCTTCACGGCTCCGGCTGATGGAGACCATGTGCAGCACTACTACGGCTGGCTGGCCTATGCCCGGGGCGGGTTGGCCACCTGGCTGCCGCCGCGGTTTCCAAACTGGACATGGCCTGAGCAGACTCCGCTGCTGTATGCGGATCCGATTCCTCTCGTAGCAATCCTGCTTCGGCCCCTGGCCAGGATAGTGCAGATCGATTTTCAATATTTCAGCCTGCTCAGTCTGCTCAGCATCGTCGGTTCCTTCCTCGCCGGTCTCTGGATTGGGCGCTTCTTTCAGCTGCGCATCTACCAGAGCACCCTCCTCGCCGTGCTGCTGGCGCTCGCCCCACCGTCGCTGATGCGGCTGATCGGTCATGAGGCCCTTTCGCTGCACGTTGTCCTGGTGCTGGCGCTGGCTCTGATCATCCATCGCCGTCCTTCTCTGGCGCTCTGGCTGCCGCTGACAGTCTTGTCGATGGGCATCCATGCGTACTTCACCCCGATGATTCTGGCGCTGGGGGTGTATGCGCAGTGGGCCTGCCCGGATCCGCGGGGGCCAGTGTTGTCTTTCCCAATTGCTACGGTTCGGCACTGGCTGCCTCGCATCGCGATCAGTGTTGGCGTGCTGCTTGCCAGTGCCTGGCTGTTCGGCTACCTGCCGAACCAGGCGGCGGTCAGGGTCTCGGGAGATATGTGGAGTGCCAATCTGCTGGCTCTGATCGATTCTCAGGGGCAATCGCTTTTCTTTTCCGCCCTTGCCAAACAGGAGCCCCTGCAATGGGAGGGATTCAGTTATCTCGGCATGCTCGGTATCGTCGCCCTCTGTCTGAGTGTTGGTGAGCGGATAGGCAGCTCCTCCTCTCGGTCCGAGCGTATGCCCTCGGTCTTCCCTAGGCCGATGGCCTATGGACTGCTGATGTTGGCGTTCCTGCTCTTTTCGTTGGGTGATCAATGGTTCATCGGCGCCCACACGGTGCTGCATCTGGACGTGCCTTTGCCTTTGCTTGCACGTCTGCAGCAGATCTTCCACGCGTCGGGTCGTTTCATGTGGCCGGTCTATTACAGCCTGATGATCTGGGGCTATCTCTCGATCACCCGAGCGACCCGCTTTCCGCGCCTTCTGGCGATAGTCTTTGTGGTTCTGGCATTAGAAAGTTATTGGCCGAACCACATGTACGTCAGCAATGTGTTGGCATCCCGTCTCAAAGACGGTGTAAAATGGGAGCATGAGCTCAAGAAAGGTGGGGCACCCGTGCGCATACTTCGTGGTGCTGATGTTCTTTACAACGCGACGGGTGATCCAGGTTTTGTCAGCCCCGTCCTCCCCAGGTTTTTTATGCAGGCTGTAAATCCCACTATGGCTACCAATTACAACGTTTATCTGGCCCGCTATCCCCGAGGCTATGTGCAGGATAATCGTGGTTCAGGCTGTGAGATGGTTGGAAGATTCCTGGATCACTCCCGTGGAATATTTCAGCCGCAACGCACCCTGCTGATCATGCGCGACGCCGATCAGGCTTCTTGTCCCCTGACCCAGGGGGCTTCGCCGGTGTTGTCCGTGGCATCAGACCCTCCCACGACCGTCTTTCAGCTGGCGAGTTCCGAATGACTGCGATCACCCTGCCGACCCAATGCTGCAACGAGGCACCCTCCATCCCTCCTCTGACCTTGACATTGGTCCCGATCTGCACGGATCTGACCGACATCGATTGAACCATTGCCTGAGTGAGGTCTGCATCATTTTCCCTGTCGATCTTCAGCATCCATCTATACTGATTTCCTGGATGCTGAAACGGTGGCGAGCGAGATCGACGATCGTCTGCGACAGGATGGCCGCTTCTGCTGTTTTCTGAAGCCGACCATACTCTGTTCTTCTATCGGCGCTTTTGGCGATTGTCGAAGCTTGAGGTCAACAAAGATGCCAGTAACTTCCGGCTGCTGGATCAGGCGCTATTTTCCGCCATCACCCAGTGCCGTGAGGCGGTGTACTTTTCCAGGGGATTCGTTGTCTGGGCTGGATTTTTACCCTGGTTTCAGTTCTATCACGCGGCCTGTGTGGCTCGCAGGCGCAAACCAAGTGGGGTAGTTGCCAGTTGCGGAACTATGCCCTCGATGGCATCTGCAAATTGCCGACGCATCTACATCGAGGCCAAGTGCCGGCCGCTCTCGAAAACACCGCTGGCTATCTGATGGGATCCGCTCATGTTCACGCTCGATTTCGCTCTCAGTTATGGGATGGGAGCCCTTCCACGCTGGAGCGTTGCGAGCCGCCTCTCTGAGCGGCGCGTCTCGACCGCTTGCATCACGGGCGGTATCCCAGATACCGCCCTCGTTGTGGCCTCCGGCTTCGTATGCCTTCGCGAGGCGGTCATCTCGCGTGCCGGCATGTGTGCCCAGGAGCAGCACCTCGACTCAGCGATTGCCGGGAGCGTTGTTCAGCCATCGACAGGAGGTGCTCATCTTCTGGGGTTCGCTGAACAAGGTGCAGGCGAAGGCGATGCAGCAGCAGCGCCTGATCACATTGCTGGATTGTCCGCAGGCAGCATGCCGTCACCGGCCAGCGTGTCGCTCTCGCCAAGGAATTCCAGGATCTCGCGGTCCCGCAGGTTCTGGGAGGCGCCGGCGCAGGGCTCGGCCAGTGGACGGCCCGCCGCCACCTCGCGCAGGCAGGCCCGGGTCCGGGCCAGCTCGTTCTCGAGGGCGTCGATGCGCTCCATCATGTTGCGGAGTACCCGTGCTTCGGCGTCGGGCAGGGCCGAGTGGGCCAGGGGGTCGATGCGTACGCCGCTCTGGTGGATGACCCGTCCGGGGATGCCCACCACCGTGCTGTCGGCTTCCACGTCGCGCAGCAGCACCGAGCCGGCACCGATGCGCGTATTGGAGCCCACCGTGATGGCGCCGAGCACCTTTGCGCCGGCTCCGACCACCACGTTGTTGCGCAGGGTGGGATGCCTCTTGCCGTGCTGCTTGCCTGTTCCGCCGAGTGTGACCCCTTGGTAAAGGAGGCAGTTGTCACCCACCTCCGCCGTTTCGCCGATCACCACGCCCATCCCGTGGTCGATAAACACTCCCCGGCCGATCCGGGCGCCCGGATGGATTTCCACACCAGTGAGCAGCCGCCCCAACTGGCTGAGCAATCTGGCCAGCAGCCGTGTCAGGGGGAGGGGCAGGCGCCAGAGTTTGTGGCTGAGGCGGTGCAGCGTCACGGCATGGAAGCCGGGGTAGCAGAGCAGGATCTCCAGCGTGCCTCGGGCCGCCGGGTCGCGCTCCTTGATGATGGCCAGATCGGCCCGGATCGCGCGGAACGCGTTCAACATGCCCCAAGTTTAAGGATGGGCGCTGATGCGGGCGATCGGAGCCTCCAGCTCCTCAACGGCGACGCTGGTGAGCCAGTCACCCAGCACACGGGCGCCTGTTGCTGGCAGGCTGGAGGTCTCTCTCCGGGCGGGCTGAGCAGCTGCACGGCCTGCAGCGGCAGATCGAGCCGGCCTCAATGCCTGCATGCTCACCGCTGGTGTTCGCTGTGCTCCCACTCACTGTGTGCGATTCAGAGTGCGGCGCACGGGGAGGCTTCCTCGGCGTAGGCGCGGTTCAGCTGCTCGAGCCATTGTTCGTCGCGCCAGCGCCGCACCGCCTCGGCAACCGCCGCCGAGCGATTGCTGCCCTGCTGATCGAGAAAGGCAACCAGTTGCTCATCCAGGGTGATCGATAGCTGTAGGGAGGGCATCGCTGAGATAGCCCACAGCGGCTTGGCTTGATGGGATCTGGAATCCTGCTTTTGGCACATGCCCCGACCAACTCCGCGGATGCCCCGCCTCGGTCAAGTTCGGCCCAGCTTGCGCGGCGGCGATACCTCAGTCGGCCAGCAGGCCGATTTCCTTACGCAGCAGGTTGATTGTGGCCGCGCCGAGGTAGGTCTGGGCGCAGTGCACAACCGGCAGCCGCATCAGCTGAGAGCGGTTCTGGCGCAGGGTCTGCTCCACCAGCGGCAGGCTGGGACGGTCGCAAAGTACGTGGCTGGCGGCCCGCAGCAGGGCCAGCAGGCGGCTGCCCGTGTCGGGGTTGGCGGTCATCACCAGCAGCTCGTTGCCGCGCATGCTGTGCAGGATCACCTCGGCGGCCCGCAGGATGCCGGGGCTGATGCTCACCAGGCCCACACAGCTGCCCTGGCGCAGCTCCTTGAGCATGTCGAGCTCGTGGCGGAAGTCGTTGAGATCCACTGCCACGGCGCGCACGCCGTGGGTCTTGGCAATCTCTTCCACCGGCTGCAGGAAGTAGCGGCTGGTCACCACCGTGCCCTGGCTGGAGCTCTCCAGCACCGCCTTTAGCTCCTCCATCGGCACCACCTCCACCGGCACGTCGAGATTCGGCGTCAGCTCCTCGGCGATCAGCATCGAGGCGCCGATGTCTTCCCGGGGGGTGGAGACCAGCACGCGGGCGCCGCAGCGCAGCCGCCAGTCGATCTCACGGGTGAGCAGCTCGCGGGCCTGCTGCAGCGTGCAGCCGGCGTTGAGCAGCCCGTCGACGCTCTGGCGCACCTCCCGGTCGATGTCGGGCAGGGCTTTGTGGCGCAGGCCCGGAGGTGGCTTGATCTCACGCGGCTTCTGCTGGTCGCGCACATAGATGCCCGAGCCCGCCATCGCCTCCACCACCCCGTCGGTCTCGAGCTGGCGGTAGACCTTGCTGATCGTGTTGCGGTGCAGGCCCGTCTGCATCGCCAGCTGGCGGGTGCTGGGCAGGCGGTGGCCCGGTGGGTAGTGCCGGGCGGCGATGGCGAAGCAGATCTGGTTGTAGAGCTGGGTCGACGCCGGGATGTCGCTTTCCTGCTGGATGTGGAATCGCACGCCGGAGTGGCCGGATCAACTGCCGGCCACCCTACGGAGCTTTGGGCCCCGTGACAATTGCCCCGTTGTCATAGGAGCATGTGCCGGACTGTGCCAGCCAAGCCCGTGGGCCCCGCGATTCCTTCCTGGCCCGAGCCGGAGATCGGCTCCTGGCTGACGCTGCCGCCTTTGGCACCCACTCAGGTGCCGCTTGACACCTGGCTTGCCCTGCCGCCGGCCGGGCAGCCGAAGGCTGGGTTGCTGGTGCTGCCGGAGGTGTTCGGCATCAACGCCTGGGTGCGCAGCGTGGCGGGCAGGCTTGCCCTGGCGGGGTACGCGGCCCTGGCGGTGCCGCTGTTCGCCCGCACCGCCCCTGGCCTCGAGCTGGGCTACGACGAGGCCTGCCTGCGTGAGGGACGCGCCCACAAGGAGCGCACCACCACAGCGGAGCTGCTGGAGGATGGGCAGCGGGCAGCAGATGGCCTGCGGCAGTTGGTGCCGGGGCTGCCGGATGGCCTGGGGTGCGTGGGTTTCTGTTTCGGCGGCCATGTGGCGATGCTGGCGGCCACGCTGCCCTCGATCGCCGCCAGCGTGGATTTCTACGGGGCCGGTGTCGCGAGCGGGCGACCCGGCGGCGGGCCGCCCACCCTGGAGCTGCTGCCCTCGGTGCGTGGTCGGCTGCTGTGCGTGTGTGGCAGTGAGGATGCCCTGATCCCGCCGGCTGATGGGGCGGCGATCGACGCTGCTCTGGCGGCCGTCAATGCCGGCCGTCCTGCGGAGCGGGCACACCGGTTGCTGACGCTGGAGGCCGGCCACGGTTTCCTCTGTGAAGCCCGGGCTGATTTCCGGCCATCCGCCGCCGCCCGGGGCTGGCAGGCGATGCTCGATTTTTTCGCCGAAAGCCTTGGCTGAAGCCCTTCTGGAGAGGGGGCTTGCCGACGACCCGTGCTCAGGCCGGGCCGGCCGGCTCGGCAGCGCTGCTCGAGGGGGAGGGGATCACGCGGGGGGCGGGGGCGGAACCGGCTGTCTTGCTGAGGGCGGTCTTGCGCGGCGACAGGAACATGATCATGTTGCGGCCCTCCCGCTTGGGGGGCTGCTGGATCTCAGCGTTCTCTTCGAGATCCTTGGCCATCCGCATCAGCAACTGCTCGGCTAGGGCGGTGTGCTGGATCTCGCGCCCGCGGAAGATAACGGTGCACTTCACTTTGTCGCCGGCCTTGAGGAAGCGCACGGCCTGGCCGATGCGAACCTGGTAATCGTGCGAATCGATCTTGTAGCGCATCTTGACCTCCTTGACCTCGGTCTGGTGCGACTTCTTCTTGGCCTCCTTGGCCTTCTTCTCCTGCTCGAACTTGTACTTGCCGTAGTCCATGATCCGGCAGACCGGAGGATCGGCCTTCTCGCTCACGAGCACCAGGTCGAGCTCCCGCTCGCGGGCCACTTCAAGGGCCGCTTCGCGGGTGATCACCCCCAGTTGGCTGCCGTCGGCATCGACCACCCGCAGATTGGGGTAATTGATGCGGTCGTTGATGTTGGGCAGCTCCCGCACGGGAGCGCGGCGATCAAAACGAGGACGGGGAGGCATTCACAGAGGCGGTTAGACCTTCAGGGTAGACCTTGCCCGGCGGCCGTGGCAGCCCTTCGCAGCACTTCCCCATCCTCCAGCCAGATCGCCCGGTGCTGGCGGCGAAACCAGGTGCGCTGGCGCTTGGCGAAGCGGCGCGTGCGCAGCTCGGTGGTGGTGATCGCCGTCGCCTCATCGATCTCGCCCCGCAGCAGCCGCCTCGCCTCGCCATAGCCGATCGTCTCCAGCAGGGGACATCCGGCCCCGTAGCGGTCGATCAGCGCCGCCGTTTCCGCCACCAGCCCATCGGCGTAGAGCTGGTGGGTGCGGCGGCTGATGCGGCTCGCCAGATCGGGCGGTGCCAGCACCACTTCCAGTACCCGCCAGGGCGGTGGCGTGGACTTCTGCTGCCCGGACAGCGGCTGCCCCGTGGCATAGATCACCTCCAGGGCCCGCTGGGTGCGGACGCTGTCGGCGGGGGCGATGCGGCCGGCGGCCACGGGGTCGGCCTGCCCCAGCAGGGCGTGGCAGGTGGGCTGGCCCAGGGCGCTGAACTGGGCCCGCAGCGACGGCTGGGGCGGCACCGCCGGGGGCTGGAGTCCCGCCAGCAGGCTCTTCAGATACAGACCGCTGCCTCCCGCCAACAGGGCCACGCCGCGGCGGCGATGTTCCGCCGCGATCGCGGCGCCGGCCAGGGCGCTGAACTCCTGCAGGGTGATTGGGTCGTCGGGATCGCGCAGATCCAGCAGTTCGTGGCGCACCCGTGCCCGCTGGGCGGGCGACGGCTTGGCCGTGCCCACATCCATACCCCGGTAGAGCTGACGTGAATCAACCGACAGCACCGCCAGGTCGAGCTGTTCGGCCAGTTCGATCGCCAGGTCGGTCTTGCCCGCCGCGGTGGGCCCCATCAGGGCGATCACCAGGGGTGCTTCCCGGGACGTGGTGCCAGTGATAATCTGCATCCTGAGGAGAGCCACCAGGCCTCTTTCCACTTCATCACTCCCCGGGTCCGCCTGGTCGTTACCGGGGCTCTTCCGGAGACATCCGCCGAACCCCCATAACGGGGATGCCACCGGGGACAATGCCGCTGTCCCGCGTCAAGCCCCTGGGGATCTCTGCCCGAATGAGCGAAGCCAGCAAGGTCCAGTCCGCCTACGGCGCCGAACAGATTCAGGTGCTGGAGGGCCTTGAGCCGGTGCGCAAGCGCCCCGGCATGTACATCGGCACCACCGGCCCCCGCGGCCTCCACCACCTTGTTTATGAGGTGGTCGATAACGCTGTTGATGAAGCCCTCGCGGGCCATTGCAACGAGATCATCGTGGTGCTGCACCGCGATGGCTCCGCCAGCGTCAGCGACAACGGCCGCGGCATCCCCACCGACATTCACCCGCGCACCGGCCGCAGCGCCCTGGAGACCGTGCTCACCGTGCTGCACGCCGGTGGCAAATTCGGCTCCGGCGGCTACAAGGTGTCGGGTGGCCTGCACGGGGTGGGCATCTCGGTGGTCAATGCTCTCAGCGCCTGGGTGGAGGTGGTGGTGCACCGGCAGGGGCAGGAGCATCAGCAGCGCTTCGAGCGGGGCGTTCCGATCGGCACCCTGGAATCCATGCCCGCCGCCGACCAGGCCCGCACCGGCACCATGGTGCGATTCCTGCCGGATCTGGAGATCTTCACCGGTGGGATCGAGTTTGATTACCACACGCTTTCCGCCCGCCTGCGCGAGCTGGCCTATCTCAATGGTGGCGTACGTATCGTCTTCCGTGATGAGCGCGATGCCGCCCGCTCCGCGGACCGTGAGCCGCACGAGGAGACCTACCACTACGAGGGCGGCATCCGTGAGTATGTTGCCTATATGAATGCGGAAAAGGATCCGCTTCACCCTGAGATCATCTACGTGAATGCCGAAAAGGACGGCGTTCAGGTGGAGGCGGCCCTGCAGTGGTGTGTGGATGCATACTCCGACAGCATCCTCGGTTTCGCCAACAACATCCGTACGGTGGATGGCGGCACCCATATTGAGGGCCTCAAGACGGTGCTTACCCGTACGCTCAACACTTTCGCCAAAAAGCGGGGTAAGCGCAAGGAAGCCGACGGCAACCTGGCCGGTGAGAACATCCGCGAGGGTCTCACCGCAGTGCTCTCGGTGAAGGTGCCCGATCCGGAGTTTGAAGGGCAGACCAAGACCAAGCTCGGTAACACCGAAGTGCGCGGCATCGTCGACTCGGTGGTGGGCGAGAAGCTCAGCGAATACCTGGAGTTCAATCCCTCTGTGATCGATTTGATCCTGGAGAAGGCGATCCAGGCGTTCAATGCCGCGGAGGCGGCACGCCGCGCCCGGGAGCTGGTGCGCCGCAAAAGTGTGTTGGAGAGTTCCACCCTGCCCGGCAAGCTCGCAGATTGCAGTTCCCGCGATCCTTCCGAGTCGGAAATTTACATCGTGGAGGGAGATTCCGCCGGCGGTTCCGCCAAGCAAGGCCGCGACCGGCGCTTTCAGGCCATCCTGCCGCTGCGCGGCAAGATTCTCAACATCGAGAAAACCGATGACGCCAAGATCTATAAAAATACCGAGATTCAGGCCCTGATCACCGCCCTTGGACTCGGCATCAAGGGGGAAGATTTTGAAGAAAAGAATTTACGTTATCATCGAATCGTAATCATGACTGATGCCGATGTTGATGGCGCCCACATTCGCACCCTGTTGCTCACTTTCTTCTATCGCTACCAGAAAGCCCTGGTGGAAGGAGGTTATATTTATATTGCTTGCCCGCCTCTCTACAAAGTTGAGCGGGGCAAGAATCACAACTATTGCTACAATGAATCTGAATTGAAGAAGGTGCTGGAGGGGTTTGGCGAAAAGGCTAACTACAATATCCAGCGCTTCAAGGGCCTTGGCGAGATGATGCCCAAGCAACTCTGGGAAACGACCATGGATCCAGGTACCCGCATGATGAAGCGGGTGGAGATTGAAGATGCTGCTGAAGCTGATCGCATCTTCACGATTCTGATGGGTGACAAAGTGGCGCCGCGGCGGGAATTTATCGAAACCCACAGCGCCGAACTCGACTTCGCTCAGCTCGACATCTGATGGTCTGGCCCCTCTGGCGCTCGCTGGCCCTGCTGGGTTTCGCCCTGGTGGCTCCCGCAGGCCTGCCGGCCGGAGGTGCCCAGCCGCGGGTGCCGGAGCTGCGTCGCCGGGGCAGTGCGTCTGAGCCACTGGTCAGTCCGGCGGGCTGTAGCCTGCGCTGCGCTCCCCGGCGGGAAGCGCCGGCCCTGGCTGAGCTTCCCAGCGGTTCGCGCTTGCGGGTGCTGCGCGAGTGGCTGGGGCCCAACGGCCACCGTTGGCTGCAGGTGGAGGTGCCCTGTGCCGCCGGCCGGCCTGGTCGGGGCTGGCTGCCGAGCTGATCAGGCCTCCAGGGCCGCTTCGATCGCCCCGACGAGCTCGGTTGAATCAGGTTCAACGCCGCTCTTGAACCGGGCCAGCACGGTGCCTTCGCGGCCAATCAGGAACTTTTCAAAGTTCCAGGCCACATCCCCAGCCGGCTCGGCCTGGGTCAGTGTGATGTAAGGCTCGCTCTTGCTACCGGTGGCGTGAACCTTGTCGAACAGCTCGAAGCTTGCGCCGTAGGTGGAGGAGCAGAACTGCTGAATCTCCGAGAGGCTGCCGGGCTCCTGGCTGCCGAAGTCGTTGCAGGGGAAGCCGAGTACGGCGAAGCCCCGCGGGCCGTAGCTGTCCTGCAGTTTCTGCAGGCCGGCGTACTGGCGGGTGAAGCCGCAGCGGCTGGCCACGTTGACGACCAGCAGCACGGTGCCGCTCCAGTCGCCCAGCCGGCGCTCCTCGCCTGCGGCGGTGCGAACAACCACATCGCTGACATTGATGGCCATGGCTGTCTGAGCTGGGGAACCAAGGCCGGACGTTAGCGGGCCGGCCCTGACAAGCGCTCCTTCAGGCTGACCCATACACTGAACAGCAGCGCCGATTCCCGCTGCATGAGTGAGGCCTCCGCCGTTCCTGAGGTGGTGGCGCAGCAGCTGGCGGTGCTGCTGGAGGCGTCGAATTACGACGGAGCGAAGCTGCTGTTGCAGCCGGTGCAGCCTGTGGATGCTGCGGAGGCGATCGGCGGGTTGCCGCGGACGCTGCAGGCGCTGGCGTTCCGTCTGCTTTCGAAGGAGGAGGCGATCGAGGTGTACGAGTACCTCGAGCCGGGAGTGCAGCAGAGCCTGCTGGAGCGGCTGCGCAGCGGCGAGGTGCTGGAGCTTGTGGAGGAGATGTCGCCGGACGACCGGGTGCGGTTGTTTGATGAACTGCCGGCGAAGGTGGTGCGTCGCCTGCTGGCGGAGCTGAGCCCGTCGGAGCGTCGGGTGACGGCCCAGTTGCTGGGGTATGCGCCGGAGACGGCAGGCCGGTTGATGACGACGGAGTTCATCGACCTGAAGGAGTTTCACAGCGCGGCGCAGGCGCTGGAGATCGTTCGCCGCCGGGCGCGCGATACCGAGACGATCTACAGCCTGTACGTGACGGATGGATCGCGACATCTGACGGGGATGCTTTCGCTGCGGGATCTGGTGACGGCGGATCCCGAGGATCGTCTGGGGGATGTGATGACGCGGGAGGTGGTGAAGGTGAGCACCGACACCGAACAGGAGGAGGTGGCGCGTGTGATCCAGCGGTACGACTTTCTGGCGGTGCCGGTGGTGGACCGTGAGGAGCGCCTGGTGGGGATTGTGACGGTGGACGACGTGATCGATGTGATCGAGCAGGAGGCGACGCGCGATCTGTATGCGGCGGGAGCGGTGCAGGCAGGCGATGAGGACGACTACTTCCAGAGCAACCTGTTCACCGT
>JBIIJS010000267.1:0-2920 GCA_044233605.1 Cyanobium sp.
GCTGCTTCTCAACCAGGCCCCCAACGCGGTTGACGAGTACCGGTTGGTGGTGCTGGTGGTGGTGCTGCCGCTGTTGCTCAGCTTCCTGGTCTGGACGGTGCTGCGCTGGCGGCGGCAGCGCCGGCGCTTTGCATCGGCTGACTAGAGATTGACGCTCCAGCTGCTGATCGACGATCTGGTCCTGGTCGTGCCCCGTCTGCTGGGCGACGCTGCCGGTGGCGGCAGATGAACGCCGCTCATGGGTCAGGATCCTGCCGCTGATCAGGCAGAACTGAGCGAGCGATCCCAGCGGGTTGAAAACCTGGCAAGCCCTTCCAGGTGCTCGCGGTCAATTGGCAGAATTCACGGGTGGCCAGCAAGCTCAGCGAAGAGAAGACTCCGTTCGCAGCCGCGCTTTGTTGCGCCCACCAGGTGCAGCTCAGTGGGAATCGCGGCGCTTCTTCCAGGTGCGCAGGGCAAGCCAGGTCGCGAAACCGACCACACTTACCGCCAGCAGCACCTTGATGACCCTGGCCACCGGTTCGATCCAGACCTCCACGTTGCTATAGCTCTCGCCGAGCAGCAGGCCCGCCGACGTGAGCAGCAGGGTCCAGATCAGGCTGCCGGCGGTGGTCCAGATCAGGAAGGGAACCAAGGACATCATCTCGATCCCCGCTGGAACGGAGATCAGGGTGCGGATGCCGGGAATCAATCGTCCCCAGAACACCAGGGCGGTGCCGTGGCGGTTGAACCAGTCGCGACTGCGATGCAGTTCCTGGGGACTGATGCCGATCCAGCGGCCATGGCGCTCCAGCCAGTGTTCGATGCGCTCTTCATTCACCACGCGTCCGATGCCGTACCAGGGAAGCGCCCCCAGCACGGTGCCCAGCAGGCCGGCGAGCACCACGGGCAGGAACTCCAGTTTGCCCTGCTGTACATAGAAGCCCCCCAGGGGCATGATCAGCTCCGAGGGAATCGGCGGAAACAGATTCTCCAGAAACATCGCCGCGAAAATCGCGCCGTACCCCGTGGCAGGACTTGCCTCCACCGCATTGCCGATCATCTCGGGCAACTTCTGAATTAGCTCCAGGGCCAAGACGGGGGATCACAAAAAGTAAGGCCAGTCTTCCATGGCAGGAGGATCAGACGGGAACGTGGACCTGGGGGGTGATTCCCGCTTCAGGTGGGATCCCGCGACGCATCGAAGGCACCCCTGACCCCATTGCCGTTCCAGGGGGTGAGCCGGGTCATCAGCAGGAAGGCTGGCAGGGATGCCAGTGCCGTAAGCAGGAAGAAGCTGCCCCAGCCCACTCCCTCCGCCAGGAAGCCCGCCGGGCCTGAGAGGACCGAGCGGCTCAGGGCATAGACGCCCGAGAGAAGGGCGTACTGGGTGGCGGAGAAGCGGGGATTGCACAGGCTCATCAGCAGGGCCACGAACGCCGCCCCCACCATCCCTCCGCCGAGGTTCTCCAGGCCTACCGCCGCCAGTAGAGCCGGCATGCCGCCATCGAAGCGGGCCAGGGCCCAGTAGCTGAGGTTGCCGAGTGCGCCCACCACGGCGAACAGCCAGAGCGAACGGTTCAAGCCCAGCCGGCCGAACAGCACACCCCCCAGCACCGTGCCGGCGATTGTGGCGGCGATCCCCCAGCCCGCCTGTACCGTGCCCACCACCTCCGGGCTGAAGCCCTTCTGCAGCAGGAAGGGCACCGCCATCACATTGAGCAGGCCGTCAGGCCAGCGGTAGAGCAGCACCAGGGCGAGCAGTATCACCGCCCGCGCGCCGCCGGTGCGATACAGGAACTCCCTTGCCGGTCCCACCACCGCCTGTCGCAGGCTGGTGACCTGGTGCTGGATCGGCGCCAGCTTCGGGGCGGTGAGCGTGAACGGCAGCACCGCCACCATCAGAACCGCGGCGGCCAGGAAGGCCAGCGGCCAGCCGGAGCGGCCGGCGATGATGAAGCCACCTGCGCCGATCGCCAGCATCGCGCCGCGGTAGCCGAGGTTGGTGGCGGCCGCTCCGGCACCCCGCTCCCGTTCGGGCAGCAGGTCGGTGCGGTAAGCGTCGACGACGATGTCCTGGGTGGCGCTGGCCACCGCTAGCAGCAGGGCCATTACGCCGATCGCCAGAAGGCTTGCCTGGCTCCGCTCCGGCCTCAGCAGGCTCATCGCTGCGATCACCACCACAAGAAGGAGCTGCAGCACCAGCAGCCAGCCGCGGCGCCGGTCGGGCCAGGGGATCGGCCATCGATCCAGCAGCGGCGCCCAGAACATCTTGAGCGTGTAGGGCAGCTCGGCGTAGGCCAGCAGGCCGATCAGCCCGAGCGGAACGCCGCTGGCGGTGAGCCAGCCCTGCAGCAGCTTGGTGCCCACCATGTAGGGAGTGCCGCTGGCCACCCCCACCGCCGTGACCGCCGTCAGCCGGCGCCAGGTGGGCACCGTCTGCGGCGAGGGTGAAGACGGCGGGGAGGCCATCGGTTGGAGTCGAGTGGCGCAACCGTAGATGCCGTTCGTTCCCTGGCCCGCACCTGGCTTTTATGCCCGGCGCAACCGCAACCGGACGCACTGCTTTGTAGCCGGCCGCCAGCTGAATGGTTGGACGCTGGTCGTCGATGGGGTGCGCTGAGGATCAGGTCTGGCTCCGCTGAGCCGTAGGCCGGTCAGGCTCAGGCGGGTTCAGGCCTGATCAGCAGAAAGGCTTCCTCGGGGTGTGTGCAGAACTGGCGCTTCCATGGCAGCCAAGACCCGCGCGGACAGGTGTAAGCGTATGCACGCAAGCGGGGCCATGGGATCAGGCCAACAGGCTGGTGGTGAGCAGGCAGAATCGCCCGACTCCACCCCTTCCGATGCCCTTCCTCACCGACCTGGTCCTGATCGTCGGCGGGATCCTGATCCTGTTCGTCGGCGGCGAACTGTTCGTGGCCGGCGCCACGGCCCTCGCTCT
>JBIIJS010000266.1:0-2920 GCA_044233605.1 Cyanobium sp.
CGCCGACATGGCCGGCCGCTACCGGGCACAGGTGGTGACGATCGAGAAGCCCTGGGGCGAAGCCTTCACGCTGGACGAACTGGAGCAGGCGGTGGCCACCCACCGCCCTTCGATCCTGGCGATTGTGCACGCTGAAACCTCCACCGGTGTCTGCCAGCCGATGGAGGGCATCGGCGATCTCTGTCGCCGTCACGACTGCCTGCTGCTGCTCGACACAGTCACATCCCTGGGGGCGCTCCCGCTCTTCCTCGATGACTGGAAGGTGGACATGGCCTACAGCTGCAGTCAGAAGGGCCTGAGCTGCCCGCCCGGCCTCGGCCCCTTCACGATGGGTCCGCGCGCCGAGGCGAAAATGGCGGCTCGCAGCGGCAAGGTACCCAATTGGTACCTCGACGTATCCCTGCTCAACCGCTATTGGGGCAGCGACCGCACCTATCACCACACCGCACCGGTGAACATGAACTTCGGCATGCGCGAAGCGCTGCGCCTGCTCGCCGAGGAGGGCCTTGAGAATGCCTGGGTGCGCCATCGCCGCAACGCAGAGCGATTCTGGTCGGGCCTTGAGCGCATCGGCCTCCAGACCCACGTAGCCGACGAACTGCGCCTGCCCACCCTCACCACGGTGCGCATCCCCGAAGGTGTAGACGGCAAGGCCTTCACCAGTCATCTGCTCGATCGCCACGGCATCGAAGTGGGCGGCGGTCTCGGTGCCCTGGCCGGCAAGGTGTGGCGCGTTGGCCTGATGGGCTTCAACAGCACCAGCGAAAACGTCGACCTGCTGCTCAATCTGTTCGAGACGGAGCTCCCGGCTTTCCGCAGCCAGGCGCCAGCCGCCCTGGCGGTCTGATCCGGCCGCTCCGCCGTTGGCGGAACCATTCTTCAAGCTGCTGCCGAGCCTGCTCCTCGCAAAGACCAGCCATCACCCGCATCGGGTGATGGGCGCTGGGGTCGGCCGCCAGATCGAGGCAGCCACCGAGGGCGCCGCGCTTGGGATCAGTGGCTCCGTACACCACCGTGCCCATACGCGCCTGGATCAGTGCCCCGGCGCACATCGGACAGGGCTCCAGGGTCACCAGCATCCGGCAGTCGTTGAAGCGCCAGTCGCCGCGCCCAGCCGCCGCCTGACGCAGGGCCACGATCTCGGCGTGGCCGAGGGGATCCTGGCCGGCATGGCGCCGGTTGCTGCCCCAGCCCACCGCCCTGCCGTCGGCATCGAGCACCACCGCCGCCACCGGCACTTCCCCCAGCGCGCCCACCGCGGCTGCGCGGCGCAGCAGCCGCTCCATCCAGATCCGGTCGCTTGCTGAGGGCTCGTGCATGCCGGTGCTGTGTGGGCGCCGGCCAGGTGCCGCGCCCTTCCCTTGTAGCTGAGCAGCCATCAGCGGGCAGAATGCGGCCATCTCGAGCGTGCCGTTGGTCAGCCAGCCCTCCGCCGGGCGGGTCCCCCCGCCTTCCGACGCGCCGGCAACGGTGTTTCCCTTCACCGCCCGTCGGTCGGAGCAGGGCGTGCCGGATCCCTTCGCCGATCCGCTGCAGCCCGATCCAGCCCTGGAGGCCTTTCTGCAGGAGACGGCCAGCCGACTGAGTCGCTGGCTGGGCCGCTCGGCCATGCGCCGGCTGCCCGCTCAGCCATGCGCCCTGCCCGCTTTCGAACCGGAGCTTCGCGGCCTGAGCGCCCAGCGCCTGCTTGATGACCTGGAGCAGCTGATGGAGGGGGCCTACTCACCGGGCCACCCCGGAGCCCTGGCCCATCTCGACCCGCCGCCGCTCACGGCCGGCATCGCCGCCGAACTGGTCTGCGCGGGCCTGAACAACAATCTGCTCGCCGAGGAGCTCTCCCCCGGCCTGAGCGAGCTGGAGCGGCGCCTGTGCCGCTGGTTTGCCGGTCGCCTGGGTCTCGGAGAGCAGGGTGGCGGCATCCCCGCCTCGGGCGGCAGCCTCAGCAACCTGATCGCCCTGGTCACGGCGCGTCGCCAGGCGGGCTTGGCCACCCGGGGCGATGCGGTGGTGTTGTGCAGCACCGATGCGCATGTTTCCCTCGACAAGGCCCTGGTCGTGATGGGCCTTCCCGGCGAAGCCCTGATCCGTCTGCCGGTGGATGACGACGGATGCCTGGATCCCCAGGCGGTGGCGCAGCGCTTGCTGGATCTGGAACGCCGTGGGGTGCCGGTGATTGCGCTGGTCGCCACAGCCGGCAGCACGGTGCGCGGTGCCATCGACCCGCTCGAACCCCTGGCCGATCTCTGCCGTGCCCACCGCCTCTGGCTGCACGTGGATGGCGCGATCGGCGCGGTGTTCGCCCTGGGCGCGGCGATGCCAAGTGAGCTGGCCGGCCTTGGCCGCGCCGATTCGCTTACGGTCAATCCGCAGAAGCTGCTGGGAATTCCCAAGACCTCCTCATTGCTGTTGCTGCGCCGCCCGGAACTGCTGCAGCAGGCCTTTGGTACCGGTCTGCCCTATATGGAGCCCAGTGCCAGGGGTGGCCATGGGGGAGAGGCCGGCTTGCAGGGCACCCGGCCGGCTGAGATTCTCAAGCTCTGGCTCGGCCTGCGCCAGCTCGGACTGGAGGGGATCGCAGAGGTGCTGGAGGGGGCCGTCGCCCGGCGGCGGGAGCTCCAGTCCCTGTTGGAGAGTGACGGGCGGCTGGTGCTGCGCAGCGGCCCGCTGCACCTGATTGCCTTTCGCCCGGCCGGAGCCGACCCGGCCGCCGCGGAGCACTGGAGCCTGCGTGCCCGCCAGGAGCTGCTCGACCAGCAGCTGATGCTCTCGCGCCCCCTCTACCAGGGGTGCCGTCACCTCAAGGCGGTGCTCGGCAATCCCCACACTCGCAGCGCCGACCTTGAGCGGCTGGCGGCGGTGGTGCGCGCCGGACTGACGCCCTGAACCCTCTGCCCCGCAGCCAATGCCTGCCGTTCCGAAT
>JBIIJS010000268.1:0-2906 GCA_044233605.1 Cyanobium sp.
CCGACCAAGGCTGTTGGCACCCTGGCTGGCGCCCTGGCCCTGGATCAGCCTCCTTCTGCTGGCGCTCTGCAGCCGCACCGAGCCGCCTCGGCTGTGGTTCTGGCTGGCCCTTCTGCTGATCAGCCTGACGGTGGGGCTGATGCGCAGCCTGACGGCGCGGCCTTGAGCGAAACACCGGCCCCCACTTCCGGCCCTCTTCGCGGCGCGCGGCTGGTGTTGAGCGTGGCGCTGGGCACCGCCCTCACCTGGTCGGTATGCCAGGCCCTTGGCCTCGGCGGCGGGGCCGCCTACGGGGTGGTGGTGGCGGCAGTGATCGTGCGCCCGGATTTCAGCCGCTGGCCACCGCCACTGTTCGTGCTCCTGCCCATGATCGTGGCGGTCGGCTTGGGACTCGGCACAGCGCTCAAGCCGCTGATCGCAGGACCGACGGTATGGCAGTTCGCGGTGGTCACCGTCTGCGCCCAGACGCTGGCCCAGGCGCTGCCCGACAAGCTGCTGATGGCCCGCAACCTGATCGCGGTGATAGCGGTGTTGCCGCTGCTGGGGGCGAACGCCACCTGGCTGGGTGCCTGGCACGAACTGCTGGCAGTGATCCTTGGGCTGGTCTTCGGGGCCGGGCTGCAGGCGCTGCTGTGCCTTCCCACCGACGAAGCCGCGGAGAATCGGGAACTGCCTCTGCCCTCCCGCAGTCTGGTGCAGAGGTTCGCCGATCGCTTCTTCTGGCGCAAGCTGATCGTCTCCGCCCTGGCGCTCAGCATCGGCATGGGCCTGGGAGCGATCAACCCCAAGTACCTCTATTTCGGTGTGGTGCTGCTGCTCAACGACAGCCTCGGCGCCACCCTCGCCCGGGTGCGCGACCGCATGGTGGGTGTCAGCCTGGGGGTGCTGATGCCCTGGCTGGTGTTCAACACTTTCGGCGTCAGCGGCGTGGCAGTGGGGCTGGTGATGGGTGGCACCACGGCTCTGCTGGAGGCGGTGGGCCTGCGGGCCCATCTGCGCACCGCCCTGATCTCCAGTGGTGTCACCTTCGCCGGCTACGGGGCCCTCACCGACTGGTACGTGCCGAGCCGGTGGGTCGACTACCTGATGGGCTGCGGCCTCGCGCTGCTCGTCTGCCTGGCCTTCGACCGGGGCTCTGCGCTGCGACAATTCCGCCGCCTGGCCCTACGCGCAGGGGAAGGGAAACCGGCAGCGGACGCCGAACGCGCCGCCCTGGAGCGGCTGTTGCCCACCGCGCTGGAGGAAGCCCGCTGGCTGGGACAGGAAGGGGAGTTCCGTGCGCTTCTGGGCGAGCTGGGTGGCGGGGGGGTGGAACGTCAGGCGGGCGCCTGATCCTGCGCACCCTGTGCTTCCCCGTCATCCGATACGGGGGAAACGGGAAGGGTGAGAATGCCACGGCTCTCGAAGTTCTTCCACACCGAGAGCAGCACATCGGCCGTGATCCGAGAGGCGGTGAGCGGATCGGCGATCGAGAAGCTCAGCCCATAGCGGTTGACCTCGTTGCCGAATTCCAGCAGGCGCGCCAGGGGGGGCGGTGTGGCGATCACGGCGGGATGGGCGGTGGCGATGCCCTGCAGGAGTTCGAGGATCTTCTGCGGTGGCCAGCCGGAGGAGGCCTGGATCTCGAAGCGGCAGCGGCGCATGCGGTCGCTGCGGGTATAGGTGGTAGTGGTGTGGGTGAAAAAGGTCTGGTTGGGCACCACCAGTTCGGCGTTGTCGCTGCCGCGCCAGAGGGTGGCCGCCCGCAGGCCGAGGCGCCGCACCTCGCAGGCCTCACCATCCACCATCAGCACCTCTCCGGGCCGCACCGAACCCTCGAACAACAGCCAGAGGCCGGAGATGAAATTGGAGAACACCTCCTTGATGCCGAAACCCAGTCCCACCGAAAGCCCCCCCGCCACTGCCAGCACACCGGTCTGGTTGATGCCGAGCCGCTGCAGGGCCCAGATGATCCCCAGCGTGACCAGCACATAGCGGAGCACCAGGCTGAGGGCGCGGCGGCCGCCGTGGCTGAGGTCGAGGCCGCGCTGAGCCAGAAAGCCCAGCCAGATCGCCGGCAGTTCCGAGCCCACCCCCACCAGATAGAGCACAAGCAGCACCTCCACCAGGCGACCGAGCTGGATCGCCGTGCCGAACCACACCCCCAGCGGCTGCGCCGCCAGGGACTGGAGACTGCCAAGGGCGTCGAGGACCACCAGCACCACCCCCAGCAGGAACAGCGGCCGCAACAGGCGACTCACCAGCAGCGCCAGCTGGTCGGGCGGCAACCAGCGGGCCAGCAGCTTCGTCTCAACGAACCGCAGCAGCAGCCACACCGCCACGATCTCGGCCGCAAGCTGCACCAGGCCCCAGCGCTGTCCGGCCAGGGCCAGCGCCAGCGCGAGCAGCCCGAGAACGGGCAGAAGGGGCAGGCCGATCGGCAGCGCAGCCAACCAGGAGGAGCGGCGACGCAGGCGACCCATCGCCAACGATGTCAGAACCAGCAGAACGGCCTGCAACAGCACACCCGGGCGAAGCAGCAGCGCCAGCCAGGCCATCGGTTCCTCGATCAGCGGGTTCATGGAATCCTGCGGAGATCAAGCAGCTTTCGCGCGCCCTCCTCCGGCGAGACCACGCCCACCATCACTTCAAAGAGGATCTGCTCAAACGGCGGCATCAGGCGTCGTACCCGATCGGCTGAAAAGGGCGCCACCATCCCCCGGGTGGCCTGGCGAAACTGGTTCTGGGCCGTCGCCATCGCAGCCAGGCGACCGGACTCGGCGACCGGAATGCTGACAAAGCGATTCACCGGCATCACCGACTGGCTTACCAGCGTTAACTCACGCTGCTGCTTGGGGGTGAGGGTGAAGCGGGCGAGCTCTTCCGCCAGCTGGCGCTGTTGGCGGGAGGAATCGGTGCCGAACGTC
>JBIIJS010000269.1:0-2891 GCA_044233605.1 Cyanobium sp.
GCCAGGCGCATCGGCCTGCAACGGATGCGCGAAGCGATCGTGCGACTCGGTTACGGCAACCAGCAGATCGGCAGCGACGTGACCACCTTCTGGCTGCGGGGCCCCCTGGCGATCAGCGCCGTGGAGCAGACACGCTTCCTCTCGCGCCTGGCCCACCAGCGCCTGCCCTTCCCCGGCAGCGTCCAGCAGCAGGTGGCCGAGATCACCCAGGTGGATGCCGGTCCGGGCTGGAGCCTGCATGCCAAGACCGGCTGGCAGAACGCCCCTGGCCCTGGCGTGGGCTGGTGGGTGGGCTGGGTGCGGAAGGGAGACCAGATCACCCCCTTTGCCCTCAACCTCGCCATGGGTGGCGCTGCCGATGCCCCAAAACGCGAGCGGCTGGGGCGCAGCAGCCTTGAGGCCCTGGGGATCCTGCCAACACCGCCAAGGGGGCCTGTCCTTGCGCCATGAAGCCCCCTTCATGAACTCCCATTGCCGCCGATGAAGACCGGTGTCGAATGCGCTTCTGCCGTTGCCGGTAGAGGCGGGCCGATCCATTGTGGTTGCAACGGGATTCGGAGGCTCCATCGATGGACGACACCCCCCCTGAGCACCAACAAGGAGCGCGCTGACGATCCGGCCCCTGCTCCAACACTCTCAACGGATCTCTGATGTTCCTGGCGTGTCGCCGCCCATTGCATCGCCCCAGGTGCCCCGGGCCCAACGGAACGTCCCAATCGACACCTGGCCCCAGGTGCCAGCGCCAGCAGCTCCGCCCCACAACCAAAGAAACCCTGATCTGACGATCAACCGACCGCGCAGCTGCGCCCGACCCCCTTGGGACGGCACCACGGCTGAGCAGACAAATGCCCGGGGCCAACGCTCCGGGCTTTGTTGTGGGGATCGAGCGTGTTCAGATCACCCCACCAAGCCGGGTCAACGCCCCCACCACCACGAAGGCGATCGCCAGTGCTGTGATGCCGCGGATGTGCCAGGCCAGGCCGCTGAGGTTGTTGTCGGTGAGGTTGGGGATCAGCCGCAGCCGGGCATGAATGGCCAGGGCCGTGAGCCCCAGCGGCTCGAAGGTCTCCTCGAAGCTGCGGATTGCTCCCGCGCTCTGATCCCGCAGGGCTCTGGGCAGCACCCCCAGATCCAGCACCAGATGGCCGCCGGTCCACACCGTGGCCGCCAGGGCATGCACGATCACCAGCAGCGGAAAGACGGACACGGCAGCACCCCGGCAGCTGCTTCCAGGATGGGTGCAATCGAGCGGGCTGGCCGTGAAGGTGATCGTGGATCTGTGCGTGGTGCCGATCGGCGTGGGCGTGCACCTGGCCCCGTACATCGCAGCCTGCGAGAAGGTGCTCACAGCGGCGGGTCTCAAGATCCAGCTGCACCCCAACGGCACCGCCATCGAAGGGGAGTGGGAGCCGGTCTTCGCCGCGATCGAGGCCTGCCACCAGGCAGTGCATGCCATGGGTTGCCCCCGCGTTTACACCACCGTGAAAATCAACACCCGTACCGACAAGGAGCAAACGCTGGAGGACAAGGTGGCCAGCGTGCAGGCGCTGCTCTGATGCCAGCCCAGCGGGACCAGGCCGCGCCAATGGTTCGCCAAAAACGCTGCCTTCCACGGGCTGACCCGGCAGGCGCTCGCCGGGGATCTCAACCCCTGGGGCGCGGAAGCGGCCGGGAGCTTGGCGCTGAGCATGCGGGCAGTGGAGAAGGGCTGGTTGGAGGAGGAGCCTGAGCAGGCGCGGCGGCAGTTGTCAGCCGGCACCGGGATTTGATCGGCTCAGCGCACGTCAGGAGCGGGAGGTGGTCGCCACTGGGGGTCACAGGGCCGCCCATGATGTGGATACCAAGCTGCACTCAGATCTTGGTCCTGCGGCCTGAGAGCAGCAGGGCCAGGCCGGAGCCAATCACCACCAGCGTGAACAGCCCCAGCAGCCCTGAGTAGTAGGGCTGCAGATTCAGCGGGCCAAAGCGGCCGGCGTGAATTTTGAGCAGCCAGAAGGCATCGATGCCACGCTCCAGCAGCAGGCTGTAGAGAGAGCCGGTGGCCGCCGTGAGCAACAACGGCACCGCCGCAATCGGCACCACCCAGCGGTGCAATTGGCGCCAGCGAGTTTTGGGGAGAAGCGCCATGCCGATTCAGTGGTGACGGAGGTGCTGGTGCAGGGTCGCCTCGTTGCTGCAGGGCATCCACTTGCCGCTGTTCTGGTGGGTGCCCGTGCAGCCGAGCTCCTTGGCGCGCTGCTCCGCTTGCTGCTGGGTGTCATAAAGCCCTCTGGGATGGGCGTTGCTGGCCAGCGGCATGGCCATCAGCGCCAGGGCGATCAGGATGATGCGGCTGGCCATGGAAATGGAAGTCGTCAACGTCATAGCGACAAAGCCATCAAGAGTCAGAAACGAAAGAGTGCATCGAACTTGCCGTACTCCGGCTTGCTCAGTCCTTCCAGGCGCAGCATGCGGCGCAGCTCGATGATTTCGGCGCGCTGGGCCACGATGATCTCCCGTGCCAACCGGCGCAGACTGGGATTGCTGCTCTTCTTGAGGGCGTCGTGTGCCATCTCCAGGGCACCGCCGTGGTGGGCGATCATCCCCTCCAGAAACCACACCACCCGGTTGTCTTTGGTGGGGGTTGAGCCCATCATCTGCATCGCCTGGATCTGGGCTGCGCTCATGCGCTCCAGGCTTTCCATCGCGTTGGGATCACCACCAGCCTTGAGGGCCACGGGGTGCACCGGAGCTTCCGGGTACCAGGCCTTGCGCCACTGGCCCATGGCCTTGATTTCGCGGGCCTGCTCACGCCAGATGCTGGTGGCCAGGGCGCCGACGCCGGGGGAGCCGATGTTGAACACGAATTCGCTCATCCGCAGCGCACCGGTGTGGTGCGCCGCCATCGCGTC